>JAHHTU010000040.1 GCA_020024455.1 Anaerotignum sp.
ATAGGAACTCTGTCTTTTTATTTTTATTTTGTAACATATCTATTGTAATCCTACAGCCGTTTGTATAGGCAACCACAAAATCCAAATTGACAAAATAACTGCGGTGGCATTGATAAAACCGTGCGTCCAGCTGTTTCCCCAAATCCGTAATTTTTCCGTAATACTGAAACACTTCCTTTGTGGTATGGACATACATGATACGATTGATAACCTCACAGTAACAAATGGATTGTAATTTGATGGATTTGCACCATTGATTTGTTTGTATGAACAGACATTTTTTGTCCTCCGCTTTCTTTTTTGCAATCATTCTATCCAATACCGCATACAATTTTCCGTCGTCAATGGGTTTACACAAAAAATCCTCTGCGTGCAATGAAAACACATCAAAGACATATGCCGAAAAAGCAGAAATAAACACAATCGCACTTTCATTTCCTTGCAACCGCAACGCTTTTGCAAATTCCAGTCCATTCTGCACAGGCATTTGAATATCCAAAAAAATAATGTCAAACGTTTGGTTTGCCTGTTGTAAATCTGCTGTGTTGGTGTATGTTTGCAATGTAAACTGTTCTTGTCTCTTTGTGAGTATCTGCGTTACTTTGTCTTGTAACAAATGACAAAATACCGTTTCATCATCACAAATCGCAATGTTTAACACAATCCCCCCCCTTTGGCTATGATGTTGCATTTTGGTATGTATATGGTAAATTGTACTATAAAATTTACAACCACGCAATCCACCGCTTTCCCACAACAAAAAGACCATTGTCCTTTATGTCAATGGTCTTTTTGTGTGCATAGATTTTCATACTGTTCCATCATCTGCCTGATATCTTGTTCTCAAAATAAATAGGTATTGGGAGCAATTTGTTCATCTATATTGGAAATTGCTACCAAATAATGCCATGCCCTGACATCGTCTATCTGTATGCAATCATCGTACATGATATATGCCATCGCCCATGCACATACCGCCTCTCTGGTGCAAGTTCCATGCAATACTTGTTTGATTTTCTTATCTATGCATTGTTTTGTCGGTTGTTTGATATATGCGTTTTTCATATGCTTTCAGTGGTTATTCCATTCACAGGACGTAAAATGCTCATCAAAGCGGTCATATGCACCGCAAAATAAATCTCCGCCCCAACCATCTGAGAACTGCACCTCTATAAACCGCCCTTGCAATGCCATACCCTGAGACACAATGGAGCGATACAATCCATCAAAGTTGAACATCGGAAACATCTCACGCAATTTCCCTTCCACATCGGTTTTCTGCAATGTACCATTATTAGGTTGCTCCCAAAATTCCTGCCACCAATCGGATACACTTTCCTCTGTGTCATAAATGGTGTCCAAATCCACGTCCTCCAAACGCTTTGGTATCACTGCCTGTGCAATTTCCCAAAACGGATACGCACACCCCTCCAACTCCTCAAACAGATGATATAACACACAATCATTGATTTGCTTGATATGTTGTTGTGCCTCTTTTTCTTTTTGGTTGTAATATGCGGCAAGTCCTTTTGCAATTTCTGCCCCATCTGTTTTACCCTGCAAATATGGAAATAGCGGCTGATAGTAAAAAGAGTCCGCATCTTCCAATTCCTCTAAAATATCGGATACAGTATCTTCTATGGTGATTTCGCCTGCATCTGTAAATTCCTTGTTTGTAAATGTTCCCATGATACCCAGAGAAAATGTCCCACGCACCAAAAATTTATCTTCCCTGCAAATCACTTCTATCATACCTTTCTCCCCCCAACTGGATTGTTTAGAAAAGTATACCATATCCATGAGTAACTGTCAGTACGTTTTTTGATTGCACTTGCCGTTTCTGTCTGTCACTACACCATTTCGGAAACCCTGTGCTTACAACATAAAAAATACACTCCTTTTCATCATCAAAAAGAAGTGTATCTATCTGTGTTCAAAATATGGTCATTTCATTGAGTATTTGTTTGAGTGTCATCATTTGTCCTGCTGTGATGGTCAGACCTGCACCATATGCAGTGTGGTCTTTGTTCCATATTCTTAAATCATACACAGGCTCTCTGTTGTCCCATGAAATCAAATTCAACTCTTTCACCCAACCGTTATTACATCGGGATAAATTTCCGATATGCTGATAAATTTCATATTTTTTCATAAAAAACACCTTCTTCCAAATTCCGCATATCCACGCCTTTGTTCTGTTTATGGGCAGGCACACACAGCTTTTTACAAAATCGTGATACACATCGAAAAAAACAGTACCCATATCGGAAATACTGTCAAAACATAATCCAAATAAATCCAATATTTATAGAAATCGGGTAAATATTTTTTGTGATGCAGATATAATAAAACCAATAAGAACAGGATAGCCACCGCAATATCAACCAACAAGCAATAGAAATTACCATGCAGAATTGCGTATACCAGCATTGCAATGAGTATCATTTGCAATATCATGATTGTGATAAAATATTTTTTATTCATGCTGTTCTCCCCATACGATTGTAATGTTGTTATACCCAAAACAGATAAATATAAT
The DNA here is from genome assembly GCA_020024455.1 of Anaerotignum sp. Lineage (GTDB taxonomy): Bacteria > Bacillota > Clostridia > Lachnospirales > Anaerotignaceae > Anaerotignum. The sequence goes on from JAHHTU010000040.1 coordinate 2,540, forward strand.
AAAAACATAACCCGATACTATGTAATATGGTGATGCGAAATGCGAAAGTATGCATTTGTTGTTTTTTAGGCTTCCATATTGTTGTACAATAAATCGAAAATCCCAATGCAATGGATAATAAAAAGCCACTGCCAATATCCAATAAATTTTTCAAATATGGTATTTCCGAAAATTGCATACAAATTGGTTTTTGCAACACAATACAAACAAGTGCAATCAAATCCAATACGAAAATCATAAACAGCCGCATAAATACCCACCTCTACACAATACAAGGTTTTCGTATGTCTATCATATCTTATATATCACAAATGCTTCTCTATGCTATAAGATATATTATAACAAATCCTCTTTTTATTGTCTAGCATAAACAAATCAGGACTACCCCGTTCAGCAGGCGGTTTGCTCTGCCCATAGAAGAGACTTTTCGCAGTTGCACTTGCAAATATCCTCGCATAGTCCGGGGTTTTATTTGGTTATACCAATCAAAAAATGCCTGTATATAAAACAGGCATTTTTTAATAGTTTCTTACAATGTGAACTGTTGCATCATAGACTTCAAAATATTTGCTTGTCCGGACAGTTCCTCGCTTGCTGCCGCAGACTCTTGTGCGGTTGCGGAATTGGTTTGCACCACGCCGGAAATTTGGTCAATCCCTTCTGCGACGTTTTCCACAGCATGAGATTGTTGCTCAGATGCAACTGCAATGTTTTTGATTTTTTCTTCCATGTCATGCACACGATTCACCACTTTTTCCAAAGACACTGCGGTGGCATTTGCCAAGTGACTGCCTTTTTCCACTGCCACAATCGAATTTTGTATGAGTGTGGTTGTATTTTTTGCTGCTTCTGCGGATTTTGATGCCAAATTTCTGACTTCGTCTGCAACCACTGCAAACCCTTTGCCGGCAACACCTGCTCTTGCCGCCTCCACAGCTGCATTCAGTGCTAAAATATTGGTTTGGAATGCAATACTGTCAATGGTCTTGATAATTTTACCGATTTCCGTAGATGACAAATTGATTTCTTCCATGGCAGATAACAGTTCTTTCATCTGATGGTTACTTTCTGTCACACTGGAACCGGCTTCCTGTGCAATTTGATTTGCCATGCCGGCATCTTCTGCATTGCTTTTGATATTTTCAGACAAACCATTCATGGTAGCCAACAACTCCTCAATCGAGGAAGCTTGTTCCGTAGAGCCTTGGGCAAATGCTTGTGCGGCAAGTGCTACTTGTTCGGAGCCATTTTGTACTTGGTCAGCGGTTTCTCCAATCTGATAAAGTGTTTGGCTCAATGTTTCACGAATTTTTCGCATATCTTCTAATATATGGATATATTCTCCCACATATCGCTCCGTGCATTGAGAACTTACGTGGAAATTTCCTTTTGCCATTTCTCCCAGACAATAATTGATATCTTTGATAATGATGGTTAAATCATCGCTTGTTTGTGTGAAAATCTGTGCCAATTTTCCCAATTCATCATCGTGCAATGTAATTTCACACGCTGTTTTAGACAAATCACAACAACGCATTTTCTCTGCCAACTGCATCACATAAGAAATCGGAGAAAGCGATTTTTTAATAATTCTGTATGTAAAAATACTCAGCAACAATACACCGGCTGCACAAACCAACACAATGATTCTTGTCATAACATTTTCACCGGCAAATACTTCTTCCTTATTGACTGCAAACCCACTTGACCAACATAAATTGGTTCCTTCCAATGTAATGGGGATATAACTAATGATTGCTTTTTTGTTATCAAAATGTTTGTTTCTGCCTTCTGTCAGCAGTGTTTCTCCATTTTTTACTGCCGCAGAAATTGCCTCGCCGGTTTCTCCTTCAATATCCATACCGGTTCCCAATTTTTGTGCATCTGCGGAATCTGCAATATACACATTTTCTTTTGACAAAATGGTGCTGTATGCGGTTTGATATCCACCGTTTTCAAAGGCAATTTGATTGATACTGTCTGCCAATATGTCACAGTTGGCAACGCCTAAAAATGTACCGTTTTTGTCTACAACAGGAGTACTTAATGTCACCAAATACACCGTTTCTCCATTTGTCAATTTGTATGGATACGGTTCTGTCACGTATGTTTGTTTGGAATCTCTTGCCCCTGCATAATACTCACCATTTGCATATGTCTGATAATCATGTAAAATATCTATTGATATTTCTCCGTCATTCCGATATGCATAATAAGACAACCCGTTCGGTGTTTCCGGAAAATAACGATTGGGTTCAAACGCAAAATATGCACCAAATATTTTATCACTTTCCAAAACACCTTTTAAGGTATCAATCAATATTGGCTGTGCATCTTCTTGCGACAATACACTGTAATGATATACTTCTTTTGCCAAAGATTGTGAAAACGCATTCATATTTTCCAAATATGCATATACCTTTGTCGCATTCATTCTTGCAATATAATTGACTTCATGATTGATGGATTTTGTTGTTTCTGCACGTGACATATAAACCACCACAGAAGATAACGACACCATAATCAATAATACAATCATTATCAGCTGCATGGGTATTTTGATTGTCAAACTTGAAAAGAATGACTTTTTTTTCATACCATTTCCCCCTTCCACTCTTTGTCATATTCCATATAATTTTGTAAAATACTTTTTAGAACATGGTATCATTGTATATTAGTTTCTATGAACTGTCAATTTATTTGTTTTATTTTTTCATAATCATTTGATATATCTTTCATATTTTTGTTCATTTTATATACTTTTTGTATTTCTCCTGATTTTATATCGTTTTTATCCACCATATGATACAAAATCCTTACTATTTTTTAAACAAAAAAGAACATTCGCATTTTATTGCCTAAATGGCAGCAATCGTACCATCTGCAACCGCTGTTGCAACCTGACGCACTTGTTTGACACAAATATCCCCAATGGCATATACATCATTATGATAAAAATTTCCAGAACGCATGAAACCATGTCATCCAAAAAAAGCAACAGACAAAACAATCACATTTTGTCTGTTGCCTTTTGATATCCATGTTTAAATCAACCAATCTTTGAGTTGTTGCAAATCTGTTTCATTCGGGTGTTTCAACGCCATGTCAAAATTGTCCAGTAACATTTTTGCTTTTTCATCATGCGGATTTTGTGCCAGCATGGTTTCGTAACGTTTGCGTACTGCCTGCGGCATTTTCCCCTGACACATAAATCCGCTGTGTACCTCATTATCTTTCGGTATCTCTGCCATAACATTGTTCAGGATTTTTTCAAAATAAGATTTTTCCTTACCAAAACCTGCTGTCCCAAACAGATATACTGTTTTTTGGTGTACATTGGCTAAAAATGCCTTTGTCTGTGCATCACAGCTGCCTTTATCTGTCCAAAATCCAACATATATCACATCTGCTTTGCACGCCTCCAAACTGGGCTCTCCAAAATAGATACATTCTGCACTGCCTTTTTCTTTTTGAATTTGTTCTGCCAGCAAACGTGTATTGCCTGTTTTGCTGGAATATACCACTGCATATTGCATTTGATTACTTCCTTTCGTCATAAATACAATGCACACCTTTATGTGCTTTCATACCACCTAAACATTTTTGATTGCAACGCACACATTTGAAAATTTGTTGCACATCTCCACGTTCTACCTTACGCACCCAGTTTGGGTCTGCAATCAACTGTCGGCTCATAGCGACATAGTCTATGCGTCCTTGTTTACATTGTTGCTCGATATAATCTGGATTTGTCAATCCTCCCACACCGCAAACGGGACGCTTTGTATACGGTTTTACCATATCACAAAACTTCAAGAAACACCCTTCTTCTGAAAAATATGGGTGATTTTTGGGTGGAATGGTATCGGACAATTCTCCATGATTTGCCAACGCCACATGAAAACAATCCACACCAGCTTTTTCCAAACGCCACACAACATCTTGCAATTCCTGCTCGGTAAATCCTGCCTTTCCATAACATGGATTTGTCTGACGCACAGCCAATTTATATTCCATGGTCATGTTTGGGACTGCTTTTTTGACTTCTGCGATACAATCCAATACAAATTTCATACGATTTTCCAATGTACCGCCAAAGATGTCCTGTCTTTCATTCAACAATGCAGAGCTGAAACTGCCACACATACGGTCACCATGCATTTGTATCATATCAAATCCCGCCTGCTCTATCAACAACGCAGCATCTCCAAATCCCGCTATGATTTTCTCCACTTTTTTGATTGGCATTTGATTGATATAGCGTTTGGCTTCTTTGTTCAAGATGACACGCAGTTGTTCGGCTGTGATTTTTTTGGTCAATACAGCGGGGATATATTTTATCATCGCTTTCCAATTTGTGTCTGACATATGTAATTGTGCAGAAACCTTTGCACCCTGTGCGTGGATACGTTCCACCAGTTCTTTATAGTCTGCCATACCTTTTTTTGTGTATAAAGAAGGTTTCAGCGAAGGCATGGCATCTACATCACCAATGATGATAAGAGAAACACCACCTTTTGCAATATCTTCTAATTTTTTGAAATATGCTTCTTTTTTTAAGCCCATCGTTGTGGGGGCAAATACCACTTTGTTTTTCAACTGCAAACGCCCCAATGTGATTGGCTCTAAAATTGTTTCATACATCTCATCACTCCTCTGTCTTTATAATCATAGATTGCATTTTGTCTTTGCAGGCTTCTCTTTCTTGTTCTGTCCAGCCTTTGGTCACACGCTCGTCCCACTCTTGAAATAAGCGGAAAATTTTTTCAAACGCCACTGTACCTTTTTCTGTCAAATAAAGACTTTTTTGCCTTTTGTCTTGTGCATTTGATTTTCTTACAACCAACCCCAATTCTGATAATTGCCTGATTGCACGGGTTGTGTATCCCACATCAACTTGTAATATCTGTGCAATCTCTTTTAACAAACAGCCCGGATGGTTGCCAATGTAAATGACAAAAAACAACAACCCTCTGGAAATACCCCATTGTTTCAACTCTTTCAAGCAATACTTTTGAAAATCTGCTCTCAAAATCAAAATATAATATGCCAATGTATTCATATATACCCCCCCCTTAATTAGTTGACTAAGTCAATTATATGACAAATCAGAAGTCTGTCAAGTAAATACTTTGTATATAGATATCCGATTTCCTATCATATCAAAAAGGCGATGAGATTTTTGTTCTCATCGCCTTAACTTTATGAAAGAAATTGATAGGTTATGTTTTGTGTTTTGGCAATTTTTGCGATTTTGATTGCTTCTTGCTGTGGTGTTGCAAACAACAGTCCGGAAATGCCAATCTTTATGTTGCCATTTACTCTTTCTTTTGCATACCGGCATATTTCACAAAATACATCTACGGTAAAAACATATTCATATATTGCAACCTCAAAATACGCCTCCGTATCAGAAACACCATCTAAATCATATGTATCCAAAGTATGACCTACCAATCTCCATGCATATTTTCCATAAACAGGATTTTTTATCTTCCATATGGGAACACCTTTTTGCGTTTGTGTGTTTACAATGCTACACGATTGCACACCCGTAGGCAAGTATAGTTCGTATGTATTTTGTTGTTTTTTTACAACATACAACCACTTATCATGGCCTAACGCCTCTTGGGAGCAAAATTGCATCTGTTGTATATCCGTAAACAGGAGGAGACTGCTATTTTTTCCATTTTGTTGTTTCATAATACGATATAAACTGACATCAGGTGCATATATTGTATGAAATGTTATTGTTTCTTTATAAACAGCCCTTCCATCTTCCATATGACACACATCAATGGCAGTTGGTAAATGATTTTCGTCAAAGAGATATCGTCTCATTTGAGAAATTTTATTTTGATTGGATATAAAATCATACCGAAACGCTAACAAATCCCCTTTCTTATCGTAAACAAATTTTATTTTTTGTACACAATCGCATGACGGAAAATAAGATATCATATGCACATCTGTATCTCTGCCATATTGGTCTTTCTTCACCCGTATTTCATATTCTCCATCTTGATACATCGTCATGATATTCATATACCCATCACCAACACATCTATGCCTTTTTGCTTGCAGGTATACAGTTCTTTCCCATATGCCACCATATCCGATATGGTCAAATTGGTGACCACATGGCCTTTTGTTGCTTCCAATATTGCAGGAATTTCTTTCAGATATGCCGGATTGCATTTTTGTTGGAACAGTTCTTTCAAAAATGCCTGTTGCACTTCGATACGGCTCAAATCCCGCCGTGGATACCCCTGTCGATACCGTAACAATCCCAGAGCATCATTTCCGAACAATATCTGTTCTCCCGCCTGTAAATGAATAGAAAGGTTCTGCACATCGTCCTCATAATCCATATTTTGCGGAACCGTAAACGTAACACCGCCCAAATGGTCTATGACTGTTTCTACTGCTGTCAAGTCCATACGGACATAATCTGCCACAGGTTGTGTTGTGATTTCCGAAACAGCCTGTATGAGTTTTGCATCACCATCTTCCTGCGTAAGCAAACCGGAAATCTTTTGTCCATCTGCCGTCTTGGTATCTCTGGGAATAGCCAGTATATTCGCCTTTCCATCTGCTACATGATAGGTAAAAATGGTATCTGCCATATCAATGCCATCAGTACCAACAAAAAGCAATGCACCATCTTCTGCCAGACCTTCGATATTGGTAGCAACCTCTGTTTTGGATTCCTCCGGTGCATATGTTTGTTGTAATGTACAGCCTGTCAGCCAAGCCCCGCTCAAAAGTATCATGCCCACACAGACACTCAAACAAATCTTTTTCTTTTTACATGGTTTTTGGTTGCGTATCATGGTAAACCTCCTTTGTAATTGTTTTTTTCCGCTTGCCATTTGTGTTGTGAAAATTTGTTTTTTCGACATGGTCGTTGCCAAAAGTGCCAAAATCACACGCATATAATCATCTCGCTTTTCCTGCTCCATATACCGCACGACACACCAATCACAGGAAATCTCACAAGCTTCCTGCATTTGTGCTACTGCCACATACACCATCGGCTGAAACCAATGGATAGACATTGCCAAAACTGCCAACCACCGCCAAAACAAATCCCCTCTGTGATAATGAATCAATTCGTGACGCAGTACATACTGCAAACGGCTCTCCGACAACGCTTCTTCCGGCAAAATCAATATGGGACGCAGAATACCTGTCACCATAGGAGAAACTGCCTCTTTTGTTTGATACACCCGTAGACGTTTTGGTAATTCTGCATCTAAGTCTATACATACTTCCATATTGCGTATCTGTTTGATAAACCGTCTATATCCCATCAAACGGTACCCAAAACTGCACAACGCCCCTGATATCCAAACCAAAGCCAACAAATCCCACCAAGGAAAAGGTGATGCCCCTACTTCTTTGGTGACAGAAACATCTTTCGCCAAAAGAGTCTCTATGGTATGAAACGGTATTTCTACATGGGTTACGGTCGTATCTGTGGGTGGTATGGTATACGCTGTATGTTTTTGCAACATCGGTTGTATCGTGGGCATTTTCACAGAAATCGGCACTACCATCACCAACAGCACACCAATCCATAACACATATTCCCAAAGAGGCGGAAAATGTTTTCTCGTCCATTTTTTCAATGCCAATAGTATCACCGTCAGCACACTGCCGACTGCTGACAGCAGTAAAAAAATCTGAAACCATTTTGTCACATTGCCTTCCTCCTATCCGCACAAATATTACAGGTCAAACATTTTCCGAATATCCTCTAAATCCTCTTTTGTCATTTCTCCTTGCTGGAATAAGGATACCGTAAGCTCTTTTGCAGAGCCGTGATACAGTTTGTTGATGAGATGTTCTGTTTGTTCTTTTTGATACGCTTTCCTCTCCCATATTGGACGGTAGTAAATGATGCGGTTTTTCTTCTCTGATGCCACTGCCCCCTTTTCTGCCATACGCAAAAGCAAAGTGCCAACCGTATTGTACTTCCATTTCTTGTTTTTCAGGCGATTGCAAACATCTTGTATGTTCAACGGTTCTTTTGCCTCCCAAAGTATTTGCAACACCTCCAATTCCGCTTCACTGATTTTCATTTTTTCCTCCATATCGTTTCCCCCTCTATTTGTTCTTACTTTTGTAGTTTAATTATACCTTACAACTGTAAGAGTATTTTGTCAAGCTTTTTTATATAAAAAAATGCAAGTCATACAAAACAGATACCATATCCATGTAGTTTGCAAAAAACTAGCACATCTATTCGTAAAACAGAGAAACCGGCTCAATGTCCGAAAATCGAAAATTTTTCCGGAAACCAAATCCGTGCTATCACAAAAATTCACAATCAAAAAAAGCCAAGAGATTTTCGTAATGCATCTCTCTTGGCTATATAAATGTTTTAACTTTTCATCAATCATCATAGTGATATTAAAATGCTCTTATTTTTTCTTAGAATAGTGAAATTTCTGAAATGGCTGTATATACACTACCTTGATATATATGTGTGATAGAAAAATGCAAACTATTTGTAGCATATGGTTTTGCAAAATATTCATATATTATATCTTCGCTAGTACCATCTGATAATCGTAGTTGCATTTTTTCATACAAAGGTTGAAACTGGTGTATTACCCAACCCTTAATACTGATTAGCAAAGAAATTCTACCACAAGCGGTAACGTAAAAATGGATAATATTGTGGATACAAAAACATACTGCGAAGCCCGCTTTTCATCATTACCATATGATTCCGCAAAAGAAGGTAATACTGCACCGGCGGGTGTTCCCATCAATACAACCAATATTGACAATGCAATCCCATCTAAAAACAACCCTGCAATCAGCTTTGTGAGGATTGGCATTACAATCAGTGTCAGCACACAAAATACATAAATCAGTTTATCCTTTACAATCTCTTTCAAATTCGCTCCTGCCATCAAAAACCCAATATATACCATAGATAAACATACTGTTGTGTTCGATGCAAATTGCAGTGCATCTCTAATCACTTGCGGTAAAGTGATAGATGTCACAAAACAAAAAAAGCCAATTGTTCCTGATATAAAAACCAAATTCAAAAAGGCATCTTTTAACATATTTTTTATACTCTTTCGTTTTTGTGTTCCAATAGAAATAATCATAGGACAAACTACGAATAAAAACATTGTACTTACAAACATCACTGCCACACAAAAAATAAGCCCTGCTTCCCCATACATTGCCATAATTAAAGGTTGCCCCATGAAAATAATATTACTGTATGCACCACAACTAGAAAACAAACCCACTTGCGGTAATCGCAATCCCATATTTTTTCCCACCACAAAAAATAAGATTGCTCCCATCAAGCAAAACAAAAATGTTCCACCACAAACTTTTGAAAATGCAATAAATGTTTCATGGGAATACGGTCTTTGCATCAACACAATCATATTTGCAGGAACAGCTACTTTTGTTAAAATTACCGACAATGCTTTTGCATTATTTTCACAAAGATATTTTTTTTTACGCAAAATCATACCACACATCATCAGAATTATCATTGTCAACAGCTGATAAATGACTACTACTGTCATATGATACCCCTCTTTCTTTTGCATATTTTAAAATTTCTATCTTTGATACCCATTTATAAAAGACAGACACAGTAACAGTACGTCCTATTTTTTCATAAACCAATGAAATCTATCTTTCATTTCATCAATCATCAAAGTCACAATAGGGTGTATTTATTAAGATAGAATAAAGATTGATGTTTCTATCATAGATAATATCAATCTTTATTCTGAACGCTTATATTCTAATTTGAAGCTATGAGAACCAAAAGGGTAAGCAAATTCCATATACTGCATAAGGCTAACCCTTTCCATTCATATAAGAAAACAAAAGCATATCCAAAATCATTTCCTTTGAAAACATTACTTTTATTTTCATCATATTAGGAGAATTGTGCCGACCATGTTTAGGGTAATTTTTTTGTTCTGGTAATTTGGTCGGCACAGCTATGCAACAAAATTTCCTATTTATGGAAATAGTACATAAGCATATAAAAGGGCTAATGAGCAATACAATACCCATAATACACAAATTGGCTTAAACACCTTTCTCATGATGGTGCCTTCTTCTCCTCTAAACTCAACGGTCGCACATACTGCAACAACATTGTTTGTGCAAATCATATTGCCCAATGCTCCACCTGCACTTTGTGCAGCGAATACAAGAGGAATATTAAAGCCAAGAATCTTACAAGCCTCATAATGCATAGGTGCAAACAGAATGTTAGAACCTGTTGTTGTTCCTGCAACAAATGAGCCAAGAGAGCCAATGATAACGGCAACTGCTGGATAAACAGGGCCTAATGCATCAGAAAGTGCTTTGGCAATGACAGATAACATACCACTTGTTTTCATCAAATTGGACAAAGCAACCAATGCTGCCATTGCAATCAATGCACCAAATACACTCAGAAATGATATTTTCATGTATTTTGGCATGGAATGTATATCATGTAAAATAAGAGAGGAAACAATACATACACTTGTAATCGTAATTCCAATCCATACAGCGAAACCTAAACCAATGAACCAATCCGGTGCGAAAAAACGTACAACAGGCAATGCAACAAGCAAAATAGCATATGCAGATATCGCTTTCCATGCAGGCATAGTACTTTTTTCTTTAGAGGTATCTACGATATATTTATGTTCTTCCGGAATAACTTCATTTTTACAAAAAAGTTTAATATATGTAATTGCAACAACCAAAGACCCGAGACCCGCACAAATGGTAGGAAATTCTGCACCAACAAAAGTTGCCACCAGTACCATAAAAGCACCATAAGCAAATCCTGTAACCAATGCAAATTTTACAATTCCTTTATCCAATGCACTTCTTCCCCAAAGAATCAAAAGAACCAACAAAGGTGAAACCAATGCCCCAAAGAAATGTAAAAAAGAAGTATACATAGAAATATCCATAACATCTACTACATCTAAAAATGCTGCAAAACCGCCGATTGTAGTCAATCCTGCTGCCCCCAAAGACGCTGCAATTCCGTTGAAAACAAGTGCCCCAACAATGGCAGAAACAGGAGGAACGCCAAGTGCAACCAAGAATGGAGCTGCGATAGCTGCCGGAGTTCCTGCACCTGCTACACCTTCCAAAAATCCACCAAAGCAAAATGCAATGATGATAAACTGTTTTCTCTTATCCAATGTCAAATCTGCAATGATTTCTTTTATCTTTTCCATGGCACCCGTATTGATTAACATATTCAAAATCAGAAATGCTGACCAAATCATGAATACCATTTTTGCCCCTTCTATCATTCCTTTTGTTGTTTGTGAAAAAACAACGGCATTTTCCATTTTATAGCTCTGATAAAATAATGCAAGGAAAATAGTATAAACTAATGCAATCACTGAAACAATCGTAGCAGGTTTTTTCAAACCAACAATTCCAATCATAACAACCGCAATAGGTGAAATTGCTAGTAATAAATCCAACATAGCACAATCATCCTTTCTAAATTCAAGATGACATCATGAGATTCTGATGTTCCCTCATGCTTTTTTCAAAGATATTTGCATTTATCTTTGAATTTCGCCCACTGTTTGTACCAACTCTACCAATATTCCGTGGGAATATTTGGGTCTCAAAAAGTTTACAATAATATCACTGGTACCTTCTACTGCTTCTTTTTCCAACATTTCAAAACCTCTATCAATCAATTCCTTAGAACAAGCTTCAATGTCGTCTACTTCAAAAGCAATATGTGCAATACCGCCTTTGCCGTTATTAAATTTTGTCAAAACGCCTTCTTTTGGAATGATAAATTCAATAGGACTTTCATTTTCACCATATTTTGTAAAAATAAGGTCAGCATGATATGCTTTTACAAATCCTTTGTAATCCACTTCTAAGCCAAACATATCAATTAAATCTTCTGCGTAGCTGATTTCAGGCAATACAATTCCTACATGATGCATTCTCATTGGTTTCATAATAAATTCCTCCACTCATTCTTATTCATGATTATCTGTTGACCATTTCTTCGAAGTAATGATATAAATATTACGTACATAGGCCAAAATAAAAATTTTCAACACCAATTAACATTTTACACAAATTTATGATGGAAATAC
>JAHHTU010000041.1 GCA_020024455.1 Anaerotignum sp.
CTGAACCAGGAGGGATTCGAACCCCCGACCCACGGCTTAGAAGGCCGTTGCTCTATCCAGCTGAGCTACTGATTCATTCGATTGCAGAAATTATTATGCCATAAAAACAACATACTGTCAATACCTATTTTTGAAAAATTTGCATTGTTTTTGTATTTTTATGAAAACAGCCCTGTTTTTTTATCAAAACAGAGCTTGTTTTCGATTTATCTCTTTCTCATATCCTTTGCCCCATGGTACTCATAAATTTTTGCTTGTATGATACCGTTTTCCTGTATTTCGACCATAGCAAATGTTGGTATGACATCTCCTCGTGGCATAGAAATACTTCCGGGATTTAACAATATCACCCGTCCCCTGTCATCATAAAAAGGACGGTGGGTATGTCCAAACAACACCATATCCGCACCTTGTTCTTCTGCCCAATATGCCAATGTATCATATCCCCAATAGACTCTTTGGCGATGCCCATGTGTCAACAACAGTTTTTTGCCATATATGGAAATCATTTTCTGCATGGGTGTTGTCATGCTGTAATCATTGTTGCCCAACACAGAATGAAATACCAAATCAGGGTATCTTTTTTGCAACTCCATGGCATCTACATCATGGTCACCCAAATGCAATACCGCATCTATTTGTTTTCCAAATACATCTAACACGTCCATGGCATGATACAAATTCTGGTGTGTATCACTGAAAACCAACAACTTCATTCGATTAAAACTCCTTTTGCAATAACAATTTCATTTTTTGCAGTGCTTTTCCTCTATGGCTGATTGCATTTTTTTCTTCCGGGGATAATTCTGCCATATATTTTTGTTTTTCCGTCACATAAAAAATAGGGTCATACCCAAATCCGTTCTCGCCTTTGACTTCTCTGCCAATCATACCCTCCACGGTATCTTGTGTCACCAATGTTCTGCCGTCGGGAAATGCTGCCGCAATACAGCTGACAAAACGGGCAGTTCTGTCTGCATCAGCAACATTTTGCAGTTTTTCAAAGATTGCTTCAAATTTTTGAGGATACGGTGTATCCTCTCCCATAAATCTTGCAGAATATACCCCCGGTGCTTTGTCCATTGCATCAATTTCCAAGCCGGAATCATCTGCCAATGTCATTTTTCCGGATATTTCCATAATCTGCACTGCTTTTTTCAACGCATTTTCTTCAAATGTTGTACCATCTTCCACAACATCTACGGTAATGCCTGCATCTTCCATAGAAATGACTTCCACAGGCATATCTGCCAATATGGCATTGATTTCTTTGATTTTGCCTTTGTTTTTTGTTGCAAATATGATTTTTTCCATCGTTTCAACGCTCCTTTTCTGTTGCCATTATATCTCGAAACATACCATTTGAACAGTATTTCTATCAAAAATACCATGGACAGACAACGCCATGGTATTTTTTTTGATTATCTGATTTTGTAGTTATTCATTGTTTGGATAATGCCATCTCCGATTGCCTTTGCAATCTGGTCTTGTTTGACGGGATTGGAAATCTTAATTGCGTCCCCTGCATTGGTCAGGAAACATACTTCCAATAATACCGTTGGTACTTTTGTAGTATTCAATATCAACAAATCGGTTCTTTTTTTCAATCCTCTGTTTGCAGAACCCACAGCCGTTACCATATGGTTTTGTATCACTTGTGCCGCCTGTATGCTTGTCAAATTCCCTGTCACTTCATGACTGTGCGGTCTGTATAATGTTTCTGTGCCATTTGCCGCCGGTGATGCTGCATTCATATGAATGGATACCATCAAATCGGCAACTTCGTTTGCATTTCTTGCACGGCTTGGATTATCCGGATATACATCTGTTTTTCTTGTCATATATACCTTAATATCGGAATTGGCATTCAAATATTGTTCCACCTTCAAAGCCATCGTCAATGTCAAATGCTTTTCCACCAAACCATTGCCACTGGTTCCTGGGTCTTGTCCACCATGCCCTGCGTCCAAAAGCAATACTTTGCTGTAAACTTCTTTTGGATTTTTTGCTGTAATTTCATAGAAATTACCTGTATCTTTTACAGTATATGCATTGATGGTATTTTGATTGAAACGAATGACTGTTTGACTGCCCTGCTGTGATACCTGTACATTTTTTACTTTTCCGCTGTCTACATTTAATGTGCCATATCCGTAAATATCTTTGTAATCTCCGGGCAATACCAATTCATAATACTTCTCTAAATACATATCTCTGTGTTGTATACGGTTTACGTCCATATGCCGTACTTTTTCCAATCGTAACGTATTGGTACTGTTGTCATAATAGATATGGTTGAGTGTGGATTTTTCCACTTGAATGGTCAGCTTGTCATTTTCTTCTTTCCATGTCATAATTGCCGCACCATCTGCTTCTATACTCACACGAAATGTTGTGGCATCTACCCAACCTGTCTGTATGGATTTGACGTATTGCAATCCATTGGTGTTGATTTGTTCCTGTATGCCTGCTGCCAACACCATCGGCATATCCACCGTTACTTTGCTTGGATTTTGTGATGTGGTCACTTTTGCTCCGCTTTTGCCATCTGTACGAATGATGACATTGTCTGTATTGCCGTTGTTGACTGCTGTCACATCTTGCACTTTGACTTGTTTGAGTTTGATTGCAATTTCGTTTTTCTCTTGATTTGCTGTAATCGTATACTCTTTGCCGCCTGTTAAGTCCAGAACCACCCTTGTATAAGTTGTACCATCATCTGCTTTATGCTCCCCTGTACGAATGGCTGTGACAAAAGGGCTGTTGGTATTTGTCATATTTTCTGCCAAACCATTTGCTGCCCCATAAATATCCAACACAATTTTATTTTGTTCCAATTTGACTTCTTGGTATTTTGTAAAACTGCCGGTTGCGTGAATGACAAATTCTTGTGTATCCGATTTGGAAGCAGGTACTTTGACGCTGTCCAATCTTGGTAACTGTGTTTGTGGTGGTGCCACCGGCTGTGTGGGATTTTGTGGTTGTGGATTTGCATTTGATTCATTTTTATCTGTATTTTCTGCAATCTGCCCTATGTACACGATACGGGAGGCATCGTCCCATTTCAAATTCACATCTAATGCCTGTGTCAATGCACGCACAGGCAACACCGTTCTGTCATTGATAATCATGGGGGGAACGTCCATGATAAACGGTTGTCCGTTTTTATACCCTGTCTTTTTCCCGATTTCAAATACGGCTGTATGTGTTGGTGTGACAACATACACTTGTTTTGCATCTTCGTTCCATGTCACTTCTCCGCCCAGTTTTTTGCAAATGCCACGCATGGGCAACATGGTTCTGCCGTCAATGCTGACTGCGGGCAAATTGGGGTCTACGAATTTTTGCCCATCAATCATGATAGCGATTTCTTTTGCATTGTAAGCATGATGTTTCCCATGATAAAATAAATCCATATTCACATTTGCCGCAAATGTGGTTGCTGTCTGCAACAAGCCCAACGTCACCGTTGTTGCGAATAAACGCCTTGTCCATTGTTTCATGATGTTATACTCCTTATTCTCTATTCCATTGGCTTTGACCATGATGGATATTGTATTTTGGTTTGATGCCTCTACTCAGTATATCAAATTTTGTCGGATTGAAAAGAGAAAAGTTCCATAAATCACAGAATTTTCATAAAAAAATAACAGAATACCAAAGCCGATATGATGGGAAACATCATATCGGCTTTTATCATCTAACCATGCAATGCATCTGCTTGCAATCGAATATGGTTTCTTTATTCTGTTTGTACATCGCCTTGTGCATAGGTATGAAACCGTTTTAATTTTTCATATACTTTGCCATGGATACTGTTTTTTGGATATTCTCCTTTGGCATTGCGTTTGCCTGCCGCCTTTCCCATCAACAGTGCAATCCCCTCATCAATGGAAGAAATGGGGTATATGTGAAACACACCGTCTTTGACCGCATCAATGACTTCTTCTTTCAATACCAAATCCTTGACATTGGATACAGGAATCAACACACCCTGTTTGCCTGTCAGTCCTCTTTTTTTACATAAATCAAAGAAACCCTCAATTTTGTATGTCACACCGCCAATGGCTTGTATTTCTCCTTTTTGGTTTACAGAACCTGTCACAGCCAAATCTTGGCGAATGGGAACTTCTGCCAATGAGGACAAAATACAATATAATTCGGTACTGGACGCACTATCGCCGTCAATCCCGTTATAATTTTGTTCAAAGCACACACGGCAAGATAAAGACAGCGGAAATTTTTGTGCATAGGTCTGCCCCAGATAGCCATTGATAATCTGCACCCCTTTGTCATGTGTCTGCCCACTCAGCCTTGCCTCTTTTTCAATATTGACAATACCGGACTCGCCTACATATGTTGTAGCAGTGATACGGGTAGGATTACCAAACATATAATCCCCCATATCCAGTACCGCCAAACCATTGATTTGCCCAATTTCCTTGCCGTCCGTATCAATCATAATGACATTGTTGTCCAGCATTTCGTCCAATTTTTCTTCATACAGCTTCAAACGCTGTTCTTTTTCGGTAATGGCTTTTTGGACATATTCCTTTGTAATCAAAGGGGCATTTTCCAATTTTGCCCATGTTGCGGCTTCCCCCAAAATTTCTGCCAAATGATTAAATCTTGTGGAAATTTTGTCTTGTCTTTCCGCTTTTCTTGACGCATATTCAATCACAGCGCACACAGCTGTCACATCAAAATCCGCTGTTTGTTCTCTTTCCGAGAAACCTCTGACAAACTGTGCCACCTTATGCATATTTTCTGTGGTTCTTGGCATTTCATAATCAAAATCCGCTTTGATTTTGAAAAATTTATCAAATTCTTCATCGTATTCGCTTAACATCTCGTAATAATACGCACTGCCAATCATAATCACTTTGATATTGGCAGGGATTGGCTCGGGTTTCAATGTGGGTGCTACCACAGCTCCCAGCTGTTCTCGGATAGCCTCCAAATTGATTTCTTTTGTTTTCATCACACGACGCAAGCCCTCCCAAGCCTGTGGGTAAGATAAAATATCCTGTGCCTGTATAATCAAATAGCCGCCGTTTGCCTTATGAAGCAATCCGCCTTTGATTTTCATAAAATCTGTGGTCAAATTCCCAAATTCATTGTCATACTCCACTTCCCCCACCAAATTGTAGTATGTTGGGTGATATGTCACAACAACCGGCGCACCTTTGCTCTCGCTGTTGTCTACAATCAGATTGACTTTATACTTTTGTGTCACATCTTCCGGCTGTTTTTTGGATAACATCGGCAACAATGCGGAAAGACTTTCTTCCCCATCATCTTCTTCGTCAAAGAAATCACTGATATTGTCCAAAATATCCTCTTGCACAGCCCCTAAGTACGCCACCACTTTTTCATAGTCTTTGTATTTTTCCTGCACCGCACTGATATGGTGTCCAATGGCAAACATACCCACTTTATAATCCAATTTTTCGACACAGTGTTTGGATTCTCTTTCCAATTCTCGAATTTCCCGTATGATGGCAGTTGCCTTTTCCTGTACCACCTGCGAATTTTTTTCCACAGCATCTTTGATTTCTTCCGGCAATTCGTCATATTCTTCTTCGCCTACGGTTTTCCCATCAATAACAGGCAGAAAATAAATTCCCGAATTTGTACTTTTGACTTGAAAATCATATTTGCTTGCTTCTTGGCTCATTTGTGCCATCAAGACATCTTTTTTCTCATCAAAGGAATATAACAATTCTGATTTTTGTTTTTCATAGTCTTCTGCCCGAAACACCTTTTGCAATTCTTCTTTCAGGATTTGCACCAATTCATTCATATCATCTCGAAATTGTTTCCCAATACCCGCATCAAACGATAATGCCTGTGGACTGCGTGGATTTTGAAAATTATATACATAACACCAATCTTTTGGCACAGGTTCTGTTTTCGCCACTTCTTCGGTATTTCTTTTTGCATAGGTTGTTTTGCCTGTGCCTGATGAACCGGACATATAAATGTTATATCCCCAAATTTTAATGGCAAGTCCAAACTGGAATGCTTTGATAGCTCGTTCTTGTCCGAATATTCCATTCAATGGTTCCAATTCTGCCGTTGTTTGAAATGAAAAATCACTTGGCACACAACCATTTTTCAATTCTGTATACAAAAGTTCCCGTTGCATGATGACCGCCTCCTTTTGACACTGCCAAAGACCGTATCTGTTTTGGCATAAAATCGCTTTCTGTTTACATTTCGTATTCTGTAAAATATTTCCACATAATCACAGCATCTTCATGGGTATCCGGATAATAATTCTTGCGAAGACCTTCTGCACGATACCCATGTTTGTGGTACAATTTTTGTGCGGCTGCATTATGGATACGCACTTCCAATGTAATCCCAATCATTTCTTTTTCCTGTGCCACCCGCTCCAATGTTTCCATCAGGGCATCGCCAATGCCTTGTTTGCGATATGCTTCCAACACTGCCACATTGGTGATATGCCCCTCTGTAATAACGTGCCACATACCTGCATATCCTACAATATTGCCCTCCGCCACAGCCACATAATAAATTGCCATGTTGTTTTCGTTGACTTCTCTTTCAAAATCCTGTCGTGTCCAAGGAATGGAAAATGTCGCTTCTTCCACTGCCAGAACCCCATCAATATGCGCTTGTGTCATGGGTATGATTTCAAACGTCATGCCCTGCCTCCTTTTCTTTTTGCAAACGTTCTTCCCGTTCTCGTTCCGCCTGTGATTTTCTCAAATAAATCAAAGAAAATGCATCACCTGTTGTTGCCTTTCCGGCTTGTGTCATTTTTTGTCCCAATGTTGCCACAGCAGCAGCACGTTGCAATGCACAATGTGCCGGTGCAAACTGAAAGTTTTCATTTTTTTCCAATTTTTGTTTATGCACAGGCACACCATCGCCCAAAAACACCACAGGTTTGTCAAATTTTTCTGCAATCTGTATCACTGTATCAATGCTTTCTGCCATATGTTCTGTCAAAGGCACTAATGTTTCTTTCTGCCATTCATAAAAGCAAGCATACACCTGTTGTCGTCTTGCGTCCATGATAGGGCAAATGATGGCATCTGCCATAAACATATTATATGCCAACGCATCTAATGTAGGAACTGCAACAATCGGCTTTTGTATGCCGAAACAAAGTCCTTTTGCCGTTGCCCCACCAATACGCAATCCTGTAAAAGAGCCGGGGCCTGCCGCACAAGCCACAACATCAATATCTTGTAAAATTGTATTTGTTTTTTCGCAAAGTTGTGCAATCATTGGCAATATGGTTTGACTATGTGTCAATTTATCATTCTGAGAAAATTCTCCAATCAATTTATCTCCATCAATGATGGCAACACTTGCGGTTTGTCCCGAAGTATCAATTCCCAATACTTTCATCAATCATTGTGCCTCCTGTTCCAATGTGATTTTACGGTAATCGTCGCCTTTTTCATAATCCTTTTGGATTGTAATGTGATATGCGTTTGCAGGAATGAGTTGTGCAAACAAATTCGCCCATTCGACCAAACACACACCATCACCGTCAAAATATTCTTCATATCCAATATCGTCCATTTCTTCTTCTGATGATAAACGATACACATCAAAATGATAAAACGGCAATCTTCCGTCATGATATTCATTGACAATGGTAAACGTTGGGCTTGTGATGTGTTCTGTGACACCAAGCCCCAAGGCAAACCCCTTTGTAAAAACCGTTTTGCCCACACCTAAGTCTCCGTCCAAACAATAAATATCCCCTTTTTTTGCGGCTTTTGCCAATGTTTCTCCCAATGCCGCTGTTTCTTGCGGTGTTTGGGTTTCCCATATTTTTTTCATACTATCCCTCTTTTTCTATGTCATCAATACATAAAAATTGCTGTAATATCTGTATCAATTTGTTTTGTTTCATTGCCATCATAATAATACAAATCGCCTTTTTGTGTTTGATAATCATATTGTTTGAAATACGCCAATTTTCCATTAAATTTATACTGCATACTAAACACATCGGTATCAATGCGTTTGCTTTTGCCGTCCTGCATTACATACAATTCTCCGCTGCCCGTTGCGGCATTCATATTGCTGATATAATACAGGGCATCTTTGTCTGTGGCAAAATGAATACCACCTACATTTGCAATATTTTGCTGAGAGCCATTTTCCCAAACGCCCATAGTCCCCACACCATTTTGATAATCTTTATAATATGCGACGGTATGGGTATTGCCCAAAAATCCTGCGGTTTCCACATTTTCTTCTGTCAGCACAATTTCACCGTCCACATTTGCCACATGGAGTGTCTGTGTGCCTGTCATGGGATTGACTTCGTAATATCCCACCATTTTTCCATCTTCTGACAGGAAAATGTTTGCAGGTGTGACAGTATCGCCTGCCAAAGCTACTTTTTGTCCCGTCGTATTTGCCAAAACCATTTGTGGCACACCATACATCAAACTCATATAATACCCGTACTCGATATCCTCTAACTTGGTCAGTTTGGATATGGGGAGTTTCTGGGCAGTCGGTGCTTGATAACACACCACAAACGGTGCATCATTTTTCACAGAACTTGCAGAAATCAGGTCTGTGGCAACTTCTGTCAATTTATGGTTTTGATATACCCAAGCCGTTTGTAACAAAGGTGCAATTCCCTCTTGATTTTGCATGGCTTCCCGAATGGTATCCCTTGCTTGTTTTGCCTGATATGCTTCCCCATCAGCTTCTGTCAGTTTGGCATCACTTTCTGCCAAATCGTCCTCCACCAAATCGGTGTATAACACTTTGCCATCGGTTTTTGTCATCAACAACACATCTGTACCATTGGGCATAACTTCCAAATATGTTACATTTTTTAATATTTCTTTTCCTGCCTGCGTATATTCTTCAAAAACATATGCCGTATATGTTTCTCCTTCTATACCCGCATAGTAAATCGCATTGGTTTTTGATGCCATAAACGCAATCGCAATATTTTCATGCAGACAGATGGGCTCACTTTCCGCTCTGCTGTCTTTTGCATATAATGCAATCCCTTTTTCTGTCTGTTTTTGATACATCATATGCTCGCCGCTGCCACTTATGGCATAACTGCCACTTTGTGCCACAATATTTTTTTCTACCAATACCGTTTCTGTACCATTATATAAGTACAAATCTATTTGCCCTTGTTCCCCCGCTTTGAGCAATATGGCTTTTTCGCCTGTTTGAGACGGCATATAGTCCATCACGTCTTTTGCGACTTCTTGGTCTGCTTGTTCTTTGGCAACCCCTTTGTGGTATAAATCAAATGTACCATCTTCTTTTGTATTTTTTGTATAATACAAAGCCGTTCCATCTTCATTGAATGTCGTTCCCCATGCAGTATAATACTGATGATACTGTCCACCGGCAGATAATCCTTCTGCCACCAAATATGGCTCATGTTCCAAATCGTACAGATATAAACTATCTTCTTTCGCATAGGCAACGCCTTTATCCGCAACCTTTTGTTCCTGCTGTTGCGTTACATATACCAAATACGCCAATATCGCCCCCAATAACACCAACAACACACCAACCAATCCTCTGTTTTTGTAAAATGGTATTTTTGTCGGTTGTATTTTGGATTGCATTTGTTGCGTTGTTTCTTCTGCTGTTTCTGCTCCTTCTTCCTGTGTTGTTTGTGTTGTTTCTGTCTGTTCATTTTCAGATTGCTGTTGCACGTCATCTGTTTTCATAAATCCTGAAAACCTCCTTAAAAATATCTATTTTTCACAGCCCATAACATTTGTCCCAGAAGTTTTGTATGATGGATTTTGATTGTTTTTGGTTTTTTCTCTGTTTGGACAACAAATATCATCGGAAACTTTTTGTATTTTTTTCTTTTTTTCCCAATGTGCAAGCGTTTTTTCAAACGCCATATTTTTTTGATATGCTGATATACTTGCAACCCATATTTGCCATATTGTATATATTGTTTGAAATCCAAATCCATATAAACTGCCCCTTTCCGAAACTTTACTTATTATAACACAGATGTTTTTTTGTTACAATAAACGGCAATTTTGCCTGTTCAAAATATACTTTTTTTACAAGGCGAGCAAAATTGTTAAGAAACTATTAACAATATTAAAGTTTTTATTTACAAATGATATTTTTTTTAGTATACTATTTTGAGCAAAAATATTACAACATGAGAAAGGTGAGTTTTATGGGCAGCAACCCCACAAGTTCTAAAAATAAAAGAAAAAAATCACAAAAGAAAAAACAGCAGAAAAAACAATCCACAGCATTATCTGTAAATAAAAACACAGAAGAAATCACAACTGTTGTTTCCAATGAAACAAACACAGATTGTGCGGTTGCCATTTCAGAACACACAGAAACAACTCTTGAAACAAATACACAGAAAAATCATATTTTTACATTACACATATCACATAAAGGCAATATGAAAACCATTGCTTTCAAAAAAAATCATGCCATTGCCGCAGGTGTTGCTGCATTGTTGGTCATTGGCGGTGTTGCTTATACCGGTATATCCTATTACCAGACACAACACCGGCTGCAACAATCCCAACAACAACTGCAACAGGCAGAAACCAAAAATATGCAGTTGACAGAAGAAACACATCAACTCAAAACAGCAAATGAACAATATGAACAAAATATTGATGCCATACAAGAAAAAGCAACACAATTGGAAAACAAAATGACAGAGCTGGAAAATACAAAACAACATCTTGCAGATGAAATCACAAATATGGCAAACACAGACACTTCTTCCGCAGAAGTTCTTGCCATACTGAAAGAAAAAACAGCTCCCCAAGAAAAAACATTCACCAATATCGTTACAACGGCTTATAACAAATCTGCGGCATTGAACGACCAGTTGAAAAAAATGGACGATATGCTCACTACCACAGAAGTGAATTTCGTAGATGTGGCAACCAATGTCACGGAAACATTGGCACAACACAGTACGATTCCAACCGGATTGCCTGCAAGTGGTGTCATTACCACAGAATTTAATCCCACAGGAGATGGAGACCGTGTACACAAAGGTATTGATATTTCCACTCGCAGACAAAGCCGTCCTTTGACTGCAACTGCCTCCGGTACTGTTATTTTTTCCGGATATGACAACAGCGGCTACGGAAATTATGTCAAAATCGACCATGGCAATGGTTTTGTAACATTATATGGACACAATTCCGAAAATTTGGTACAAGTTGGTGACAAAGTCAAAAAAGGTGATGTGATTGCCATGTCCGGCTCTACCGGAATGTCCACCGGTATTCATTGTCACTATGAAGTATTGTTAAACGGTGTTTACCAAAATCCAAGAGATTATCAATAAGCTTTTTGCAAAAGACAACAGAAATGTTGTCTTTTTTTCATGATTTGGCATTTTATTTTGAAGTATGGTAGAATGTTTCTTAAAGCAATCTTAAATATTTTCCATCTGTTATCTTAAACGGAAGATATTACAATAAAAATAGGATTTCGGAGGTGTCTGATTTTATGTATAATATTTTAATTTGCGACGACGAAAAAGATATTGTTTCTGCCTTGTCGATTTATCTTTCCACAGAACACTACAATATTTTCACCGCATTCACAGGGCAAGAGGCCATTGATGTTGTTGCCAAACATGATATCCATTTGATATTGATGGATATTATGATGCCGCAAATGGACGGTATTTCTGCCACTGTCAAATTGCGGGAACAATGCAATATCCCCATTATATTATTGACAGCCAAAAGCGAAGATACCGACAAAATATTAGGCTTGAATATCGGAGCAGATGACTACATCACAAAACCCTTCAACCCCATCGAAGTGATTGCCCGTGTCAAGTCCCATTTACGTCGCTATACTTCCCTAGGCGGTATGACAAAAAAGGCATCTCATTTGGTCATAGGGGGCATTGATTTAGACGATGAAGCAAAAATTGTGACCGTTGACGGCGAAACCGTATCGCTCACCCCCAGTGAATACAATATCTTAAAACTGTTAATGGAAAACCCCGGTCGTGTATTTTCCTCCAACCAAATTTATGAGCAGATTTGGAATGAAGATGCTTATGGTTCCGGCAGTGTGGTTGCGGTACATATTCGTCACTTACGTGAAAAAATAGAAATCAATCCTTCCGAACCTCGTTATCTGAAAGTTGTATGGGGACTTGGTTATAAAATGGAAAAGGAGGCAAAAGAATGAAAAAAATCGCCCATTCTGTTTGGGTAAAACTTTGTTTGATTTTATTGACATTGGTTTTCGGTATTGGTGCGATATACAGCACATATGCCATTTCATTTTCTTTCGATTATGGTTTATTTGATTTCGATGGTTCCAAACCACAAGTTTCTTATTATGATACTAACTGGTGTCATAGCATCACAAGCAATTATGCACAAGATGTCATGTATGGTTATTTAAATGGTATGCAACCGCATGACTTAGAAAGTTTTTTTGCATCTAACCCCAATTTTTCATTTGCATTATACGATGAAAAGCAACAGTTGATTGCATCTACCCCAAAACCGGAGAAGATTGGTTATGAAACCACATTAAAATTCAGTACATCTGCATCTTATATGTATGAGGGTAACAGCACATATTTTAACAATATCGAAGATACAGAAACACCATGTACCATATATGCTTATGTAGCTGACCCGCTGACCGGCTCCAACAACTATACCGCCACAAACACGATATTTATGTTTATCGACTCCATTGGAGAAGTATGGTTTGTATTGGCAGGGATTAGCATATTGTTGTGTCTGGGTGCTTTGGTTTGTTTGCTTTGTGTGGCAGGGCATCGTCCCCATACAGATGAAATTGTATTGAATATACAAGACAAAATTCCTTTGGAACTTTATGCAGCCATTGCTTTTTTCAGCATCAGTGTCTGTACGGCATTTACGGCAGATGTCAGTTTTCCACCATATTGGAATGCGTTTCGGTTTTTAGAATTGACTATGGGGCTGTTTGCTTTGGAAGCACTTTCACTTGCCACCATATTGACCATCACCACACGTCTGAAAAAAGGTGCTTGGTGGAAAAACACCCTTTTGTATCGTTTGGAACACAGCACATCACCATTATACAAAGCCATTGGGCATAGCATCAAAGAGGCAATCCATGCGTTACCTGTGATATGGAAAGTGATTGTGATATGGTTTTTTATTTCTTGTTTGTATGTACTGTTTAGCTTTATGCCACCTTTGACCATTTTGCTAAACACAGTACTTTTGCTTGTGCTTGCAACCATCGCTGTACAATGGCAAAAACTGTATCGTGCAGGCAAACAGCTTGCAGAAGGTAATCTGGATTACAAAATCGACACAAAGCGTATGTTTTCCACATTCAAACAACATAGCGAAAACCTGAATAACATTTCAAAAGGCATTGCCATTGCATTGGAGCAGAAAATGAAAAGCGAACGCTTGCGTACAGAATTGATTACAAATGTTTCCCATGATATCAAAACACCTTTGACATCTATCATCAATTATGTAGACTTGCTGAAAAAAGAAGATTTACCCGCACAGGCATCTGACTATGTCGATGTATTAGACCGTCAGTCCAACCGTTTGAAAAAACTGACAGAAGATTTGGTGGAAGCCTCCAAAGCCTCCACGGGCAATATGCAATGCCATTTAGCTCCTTTGGATATTGCGGAATTGATACAGCAATCCATTGCAGAATACAGCGAAAAATTGGAAAAGGCACAACTGGAACCCATTGTTTCCACAACAGAAAACAAATCGGTTTTCATATTGGCAGACGGCAATTTGATGTGGCGTGTATTGAGCAATTTGTTAAACAACGCTTGCAAATATTCACAACCCAACACCCGCCTTTATTTCCAAATCAAACAAAATGATGACAATGTTTGGATTACGGTCAAAAATATCTCTCGGGAACAACTCAATATTGCCCCCGATGAATTGATGGAACGTTTTGTCAGAGGAGACAGTTCCCGTTCCACAGAAGGCAGCGGCTTGGGATTGAACATCGCACGCTCTTTGGTAGAATTACAAAAAGGGAAATTTCAAATTTCCATAGATGGCGACTTGTTTAAGGCACAAATCCGTTGTGTCAAAGCCACCACCCAACAGCCGACAGTATCCTTGTCAAAAGAAGCATAATGTATCACCCAAAAACAACGATAGAAACTATCGTTGTTTTTTCTGTATAAATCACCCATATACCACAGTGATATTTTGCCAAAAATTCTTTTTTTTATGACAAAAAATAATATTATTCTTTTTTTCTGTTTCCCATATTGATAAAATTTAGGCTAACTTTTTCCCCTGCTTTTTTCTGTTATTTTTCTTTTCATCTTTCCATCAAAAACAAAAAACATTGATTTTTCAATCGTTTTTGCATTTTTTATAAACAAATACACTTTGTATTTTC
>JAHHTU010000042.1 GCA_020024455.1 Anaerotignum sp.
TCATATGGATTTTATTGTGAAAATATATAAAAAATATCGAAAAATACAAGAGAAACTATTCATAAATTTGTACGAAAATTTGTGCGTAGTTTTACTGTAAATAAACTGTGGCTTGTGTAGGGGAAAAAAATTATTTGTCTGCATGATTTATTGTGTGATATAATTACTACACATATCGCAAATAAATTGTATACAACATACAATTTATTTTGCATACAGATTTAATATTTTATACTTTTCAAATAAGTGAGGAAAGAATATGAAAGAAGTTAGCATTCATGTAGGCAAGCGAATTCGTTTGTATCGTAAAATGAAAAATATGACAATTGAGGTTTTTGCTGGTTTGATTAACAAAAGCAAAGCAACCGTATCCAAATATGAAAATGGGGATATTGCCATTGATATTGAAACATTGTTTATCATAGCACAGGCATTAAATATTTCTGTCAATCAGCTCATTGATTATGATAAAAAGGTGGAGGACGGGGATAAACGTGCAGAAACAGGTACGCAGTCCTATGGGAAAACACGATTGTATATGTATTTTTATGATGGCAGACGCAATCGGATTGTCAGAAACGTGATTGATGCACGCAGTACAGGGGAAAGCGGCATATATCATGCGGATTTATATGCAGACTTAGAAGATTATTCCAACTGTTATAAATGCAAATATCTGTATCATGGTACCATGCGTCGATATGATACCTTTACCAATTTCCATTTTGAAAACCAAAACAATAAAATGGAGCGTGTTTTTTTGTATGCCATGAACTCATTTAGTCCGTCAGGCAAAATGATTGGTATGTTTTCCGGTTTATCCACACAGCCGATATTGCCGGTGTCTTTCAAGTTTTTGATTTCTCCGGATATGATGGAGGAGAACGAAGAAATGATTGAAACACTGCGTTTTTCCAAAGAAGATATTCGTGTATGTAAAAAAATGAATATGTTTGTTGTCAATCAACATTTATGATAGTAAAAAGCCCTTTGTCAAACAACAAAGGGTTTTTTGATTAAAATTCCTGCAATACAGATAGTATGGTCAACAATCCGGCTGTTTGTATGGCTTGTGCAGATAAAGGTGGCGTATTTTCGCCATTTTGTTGACTGCGTGTTTCCAAAAAAGAACCATCGGCGGACAAATGTTGTACGTTTTGTGTAATTTGAGATACCGTATGGCGTAACATCAACGTGCGGCAAAGCAGTTGGATTTGTTGTTGCCCTTGGCTGTCTAAAAATGGGGATAACGCACGCAATAATGTGACTTCTTTGGGTGGGTGTGCGATGGCAGCCTCTTTTTGGGCTGATGCGGCTGTCCGAATTTTACAAAGATAGTCTTGTTCCATTTTTTGTTTGATGGCTTGCACAAAATCGGAAGCCTCTTGTTTTGCAAAATCGTTGTTTTGCAATGTTTGTGCCAACTGATATAAACTGTTTTCTTTCAATGCAGATACTCCTTTCTTTTGGCAAGACAGTCCGGATACATCACCAGCCCATTGTGTGCGGCTGCAACATCACAAAGATATTGTTTGATTTGGGTGGGTGTGAAGTCAGGGTTTTGCTCCAACATACACGCCACAATGCCGCTGATGGCAGGTGTTGCCATGGAAGCCCCGCTCATGCAAATGTAATGGTTGTCAATCATATGTTGTGTACTGCGGTTTTGTAATCCGAAATTATAATCTGGAGAAAGTACGGAAATGATATTTTCCCCATATGTCCATACGTCCGGTAATGTGGTGGTATTTGTAAATTTTGCCAGTCCTTTGGGGGCTACAAAATAAGATTTGTCCTCCCAAGCACCTACGGAGAGTATTTTGGGGCTGAGCGAAGGCGGTGGCAAAAAACGACGGTTGCCTTCGGGATTTGCTGCCGCCGCAACCACCATAATACCCGCATTCCATAATGTTTCCACAGCATTTGCCAGAGGGTGATGTACTTTTCTGTCGTTTGTGCCAATGGATAAATTCACTACTCTAATATTATATTTTGTGGCGTTGTCCATTATCCATTGTATTGCCTGTACGGCTTTATATGATGTGCCTTGTCCTTGGAAATCCAATATTTTTAATGCAATGATAGTGGCATCGGGTGCGATACCGCTATATTTTTTGTTGGAAAGAAATCCGTTTCCGCAAGCAATGCCCGCAACGTGTGTACCATGTCCGTTATCATCATAAGGTTCTGTACGACCATATATAAAATCACGAAACACGGCAATCCGATTGTATGGTTTTGTAAAATCCGCCACAGGGGAAATACCCGTATCCAATATGGCAATGCCAATGCCTTTGCCTGTGGGGAGTGTTTGGCTTGATTTGTTGTTCATGGCAAACCCTCCTTTGTGTTACAGTATGTGGAAGTTGGGTTTTTGCCATTGAGAAAGGCATTTTTTTATCGGGTGGCACATATCTTTTTTAAGAGAGAAAGGGGGCGGGTTTTGTGGAAGAACAGGAAACAGATGTATTGGCAATGATGGAGCGGTTTCGCCGTTTGCAAAAAATTATGCAGCCACCAAAAAAAAATACCGTAGCTTTGCCACAGAAAGAAATACAACCTTGGGAAGAAAGAAATGAAACGATGATATTGGCAGCCATTCCGTTTTTGGACTTGGAATATCAACAAGGGATTTATGTGATGGTGCGGTTGATGGAATTGCGGCGGGTGTTAGATGGTGGGCTGTTGGTGGCAAGAAGTAAAGAAGAAGTGCCGCCTGCTGTGCGACGGCGGCGTATGCTGGCGGCAATCAGACCATATTTGTCGACCGAAGAACAGGCACAACTCGACCATGTATTGCAAATGATGGACGTGAAACAAATCATGGAGCAAAAGGAGGTATTCGATGGAAAGTATATGGACAAAACCCGAAATACAGGCGTTGGGTGCAGAACGCATTGCAATCCTAAAAGAGGCGCAACAAAAATGTAAAGGAAAATCGGGATTGGCAAGGTTAGATGTGTTATTGGAATACGGAGAACGGTTGGCACAGGGGAAACGATTATCCCATGCCGAACAAAACGCATTGTTTTGTGTACTGACCGAAAGTATGTCACCGCAAGAACGGCAACAGTTGGCACAAGTGATGGCAGTGATGGGTATATCGCAATAAAAAAAAGGGCAGAAAGCCCTTTTTTTGTTAACAGCAGTCCCAGCTGTATAAAACATCATCGAAATTTTTGTTTTGTAAATCTTTTTTATTGATAAAGAAGTTGGCAACCCCGACATCACCCCACATAATATCATCGTCAGAGTCCATTTGGAACAATAAAGTGTCATGGAATATCGGTTCGCCTTCGATATCTTCGCTGTCACCACGGGGGTCATACTGTGTGAAATACGGATAGCCCAAAAGCCAATGTCCTGTTGTGTCAAACAAATTGTCATAAAAATCATCAAAATCTTCTGCAAACAAATCTTCCGGTTGACAGGGGAGGGGTTGTTCCGGCAATACAGCTTTGACTGCTTTTTCGAATATAGAAAGAAATCGGGTGTCTGACATATCCATGGAAACCGTTTGCGGTATGAGGCGAACGCCGCAGGGTTCCCCCACAGGGAACATTTCCAAGTCGTCTATACAGAATGTCACACCCATTTCTGCCAGTTTTTGTTCTGTGATGGAAGTGTCTATCTGTTCATGATACACCACTGCAAAATCATCATTTTGTATGCCCCAGCAATCATCGTTTGCAATAAAAAACTGCAATATGCCTGTTGTGGGCAGTGGTGCTGCGACTTTGTCTTTGTCAAAATGAAATTGTGCCAAAAGCAACATCGGGTTGCCGTTGATATCTGTGGGATAGGGCTTAGTGTTGCCCCAATACGGCAGACCGGCAAATTTGCTGTCAAAAATCCCTGTGGGGGCGTCTGTGTCCACTTCCACACGATAGGCATTTTGTGTGGTTTCTGCTTCGATGAAAGCAAGTATTTTTTTCATGGTTTCATTTTCCATATATATCACCTCATTTCTGTATCAACAACAATCCCAGTTGTATAAAACATCATCAAATTTTTTGTTTTTCAAATCTTCCGGTTTGATGAAGAAATTGGCAATCCCTGCATCGCCCCACATGGTATAGTCTTCTGCTCCTTCATAATCGGAGTCCATTTGGAATAACAATGTGCTGTATGCGGTATATTTTTCGTCCTCTCTGGGGTCAAACTGTGTAAAATGCGGGTGTCCCAGTAAAGAATGTCCGGTTACCAGCTCTTCAAAAAATTCGTCCTCTTCGTCCTCGGAAAGAATTTCATAATAAGGAACATCATGGATATCTTTTTTCAATACTTCGCTTGCAATTTCACAGAATATTTTATCAAAATTGGCGTCCATGGTACTGATGGAAATTTCTTTCGGTGTGATGGAAACACCAACCTCACGCATCACAGGGAAGTATTCCAATGCTTCTGTATGCCAGGGAATATCCAGTGCTTTGATTTGTTCATCTGTCACAGAGGTGTCAATGGTTTCATGGTAAACAATGCGGTAGTTTTTTGGTTCGGTGGTACTATTATCCATACCATATAGGTCGTTATCTCCTGCACTGATAAAAAATTGCAACATACCTGTTGTGGGCAATGGTTCGTCTACTTTGTCTTTATCAAAATTGAATTGTGCCAATAATGCCAGTGGTTTGTCGTTTGTATCTTTGGGATAGGGTTTTTGTAAATCCCAATACGGCACACCGCCGAATTTGCTGTCAAAAATGCCGACAGGTTTATCGGGTTGTATGGTCAAGGCATAGGCAGGTGTTTTGGTACGTTCTTTGATGGTGTCCAGTAATGTTTGCATTTGTTCTTGCATGGTATGACCTCCTTTGTATGTTTGTTTGTATTATATCATAAACACCCAAAAAATACCAGAAAAAAAGAACATATGTTCCAAAAAAAGATTGCCCATAAAAGAACAGAGCAATCTTTTTTGTGAAATATTATGATTTTTGGGAAAACAAGTCCAAAAGCAATAGTGCCAAAAGCGGCGAAAACCGATTTGTTTTTTGTGGCGGGGCAGTATTTTTTTGTGGAAACGGTGTTGTTTTTTCTGAAAACGGTGCAGGAATTTCTTTTTTTGCATACATAGGTTCACCCCCTTTTTCCTATCAGTATATGAAAGGAAAATAAAGTTTTTTCCGTTTTTTTATCCCGAAAGCATAATTTTATGATATGATAGAGTGGTAAAACACAAATGAAATGAGAATAGAAAATGGTGCGATATGAAAAAAGAACGCAGAGAACGAAATTTTCGCATATTGGAATTTCGAGAAAATCAATATGACATCATTGGAGATGTCCATGGTTGTTATGATGAATTGATTGCTTTGGTAGAAAAATTGGGCTACCGAAAAGAAAACGGCATTTACAAACACCCGCAAAAAAGAAGATTGATTTCTGTGGGGGACGTATCAGACAAAGGGCCTCAGAATTTGGCTTGTTTGGAATTTTGGATAAACCAAGTTTTTTATCATGATGATTTTTGGATACATGGCAACCATTGCAATAAATTATATCGGTATTTTTTGGGCAATCGTGTGCGTCTTTCTCATGGTTTGGAAAAGACGGTGGCAGAGTTGGAACAGCTTTCCAAAGAAGAACGTCAGGCATTCCGCAGTCGGTATATGGAATGTTATGAAAGCCAATGTTACTATTTGCTGTTGGATAAAAAGCGTTTGGCTGTGGTGCATGGTGGTTTGCAGGCAGAAAGCATGGGCAGTTTTTCCAGCAAAATCAAAGCTGTTTGCCTATATGGGGAAACCACAGGCAAAACCGATGAAAACGGCAGACCGAAGCGGTTTGATTGGGCAACCACATATACAGGCAAAACATTTGTGGTATATGGGCATACGGTTTCACCAAAGCCAAAGATTGTAAACAATACCGTAGACATCGACCAAGGGTGTGTATATGGAGGATATTTGACGGCATTTCGCTATCCCGAGATGGAATTTGTACAGGTGCGGGGAAAACCCTACACAAAATATCATGGAGATGGCAGATTGCCAACCACATTTTGAATATACGAAAAAAAGCCGAGGAGATTTTCAAACAGCAGTAAAATCCCTCGGTTTTTTGTCATAGAAAAAGGATTTTTTATCATAAAAATTGTATTGTATGGATAAAGGAGAAACAAAATCGCAAAAGGAGGGATTGTGATGCAATATCGCTTGCAACAGGAACAATGGGAAGCACAACGCCTATCTGCGTGTGCCGTAAAAAGTACGCAAACCAAGGGCAGATTACGGGAAGAACCCAAGTGTGAAATCCGTACGGATTTCCAAAGAGATAGAGATAGAATCTTACATTGTAAAGCATTTCGACGCATGAAACATAAAACACAGGTGTTTATATCCCCCGAAGGCGACCATTACCGCACCCGTTTGACGCATACATTGGAAGTGGCACAGATTGCCAGAACCATTGCAAGAGCATTATGTTTGAATGAGGATTTGACAGAAGCCATTGCTTTGGGGCATGACTTGGGGCATACGCCGTTTGGTCATGCCGGCGAACGCAAATTAGATGTCCTGTGTCAGGAAATGGGCGGTTTTACACATAATGCACAAAGTTTGCGTGTGGTGGATTGTTTGGAAAAAGAGGGTAAAGGTTTGAATTTGACTTGGGAGGTCAGAGATGGCATTTTACACCATCGCACAAGCGGAAATCCTGCAACGTTGGAGGGGAAAGTGGTGCAGTTGGCAGATAAAATTGCATATACCAACCATGACATTGACGATGCCATACGGGCAGGTATGCTCAAGGAAACGGATATTCCCAAAGAATATGTCGAAAAAATGGGGCATACATCAAGTCAGCGTATCAATGCCATGATACGGGATACCATATATCATAGCACAGATGTTTGTGATGTTCGTATGAGCGATGATATGAGAAAGGCATTGAAAGGCTTGCGGGCATTTATGTTTCGACAGGTGTATCAAAGCCCTGTGGCATTGCAGGAGCAAACAAAGGCAGAAAAAATTGTGGAAGATTTATTTTATTACTACATGGAATATCCACAGCAAATGCATCATGAATTTCTGCAATTTATGGAACAGGGACAAACCAAAATGCGGACAGTATGCGATTATATCGCTTGCATGACAGACCGTTTTGCAGTGGCAAGATTTCAAAAACTCTTTATTCCAAAAGCATGGAATGTGTAAAAATTTATGGTTGAATGTTTGAGAAAAAAGCGGTTTTGGGATAGAGTTTTTGTTCAAGTATACAAAACGCAAAACAAAAGCAGGATTTTTCAAAAGAAATGTCGAAATGGAATACCAAATAAAAGGAAGTGTAACAGCTTCCTTTTGCGTTGTTTATAAAAAAGAGTTACGAAATGTATGCAAACCAGAAAGGAGGAATCATATTGCGATACCCAAGGGAGCTGATTGAAGAAATCCGTATGCAAAATGACATCGTAGAAATCATATCGCAATATGTACCCCTCAAACAAAAAGGAAATTCTTATTTTGGGCTTTGTCCGTTTCATCATGAGCGAACACCTTCTTTTTCCGTCAACAGCGAAAAACAGTTTTATTATTGTTTTGGCTGTGGGGCATCGGGGAATGTATATAGTTTTCTGATGGAGATGGAAAATTATGATTTCAAAGAGGCTGTGCAGGCATTGGCGGAGCGGGTGCATATCACACTGCCCAAAGAAGAACTTTCCGGACAAGCATTGGCAATGGAACAGCTCAAAGCAAGACTGTTTGAAATGCATAAATTGGCAGGGCGATTTTATTACGATACCCTGCAGTCAGAGGCGGGCAGTTATGCCAAAAAATATATTGGAAAACGGAAGATACAACAAAATGTGGCAAGAAAATTCGGCATTGGATATGCTTCCAATCAAAGACAGACATTGTATGACTATTTGACACAAAAAGGTTTTTCTGTGGAAGATATGCAAAAAGGCGGATTGGTGTTACCAAACAAAGACGGCAGTGGGTATCATGACCGTTTTCGCAATCGGTTGATGTTTCCGATATTTGATGCACAGGCAAGGGTTGTGGGCTTTGGCGGCAGAATATTGGCAGATGGAGAACCAAAGTATCTCAATTCCCCTGAAACGCCGATATTTAGCAAAAGCCGCAATTTATATGGCTTGCATTTGGCAAAAGCCTCCAAAAGGAAAGAATGGATATTGGTAGAAGGGTATATGGACATGATTTCCGTATACCAAGCAGGATTTCATAATGTGGTAGCGTCATTGGGAACGGCATTCAATGCAGACCATGCCATGACACTCAAAAAATACGCCGAAGATGTGATATTGCTGTATGACAGCGATGAGGCTGGGACAAATGCGGCATTGCGGGCAATCCCCGTTTTGGTGGAACATGGTTTTGGGGTGCGTGTGACACAAGTACCCGATGGCAAAGACCCCGATGCTTTTATCAAACAATATGGAAATGTTGCATTTTCAAAGCTCTTGGTAGATGCTGTACATTATATTTCATTTGAAATTGCTTGTATCAAACGAAATTATAATTTGGATATTCCGGAGCATCGGGTACGATTTGCCACAGAAGCGGCAAAAATACTTTCCGGTATGGAAAGTGAGATTGAGCGTAATGTCTATACCGCAGAAGTCAGCCGTATGACAGGCGTGGAAGAAAGTGCCATACAAACAGAAATACAAAAACTGCAACAAAAAGCAGATACGGCATATTGGAAAGAGGCAGAACGAAAACGCATACAAAAACAAAAAGCGTATATTGCACAGGATATAGAAGAAAAAGGTGTCATAGACGCACAGAAAAATTTGTTGTATTTGGCGGCAAACCAGCGTGCGGTATATGATGCACTGCAACCCATATTGCAAACACAAGATTTTCCGACAACGGTGTATCAAAAAGCATGGGGGTATATTGGTATATTATGGAAACAACACGATACCGTATTTCCTGCGGAGTTGCTGAACTTTTTTGAAACCACGCAGGAACAGCAACGCATCGGAGAAGTGTTTGCGGCACAACCACCCACAGATACGCAGTTTGATTTGCAAAAAGCAGTCAATGAGGCAGTCAAAGTATTGAAACGAGCTTATATCGAAAAAATGTCAACGCAAGTCAAAACAGCGGAAGAAATACAGGATTTGGTGGAACAAAAAAGAAATTTAGACAAATTGCATATTACAATATGATATGGTTAGACTGATAAGGAACACAAGAAAGGGAGGATTGCGGTGAAATCCGTCGAAGAAACTACGTTATTGACCAGATTGGAAGAACTGGTTGCCATGGGCAAAAAGAAAAAGGGTGTATTGGAATATAAAGAGGTCAGTGACCATTTGGCGGATTTGGATTTAGACCCAGACCGCATTGACCGAATTTATGAATATTTGGAAACACAAGGCATTGATATTTTGGGCAATTTGGAAGCCGAAGAAGAAGAAATCGAAAAAGATTTGGATTTGACATTGCCCGAAGGCATCAACATTGATGACCCTGTCAGAATGTATTTGAAAGAAATCGGGAAAGTCCCTTTGCTTTCTGCGGACGAAGAGGTCGAATTGGCACGCCGCATGGAAGAAGGCGACGAATACGCAAAGAAAAAATTGGCGGAAGCCAATCTGCGTTTGGTTGTCAGCATTGCAAAGCGTTATGTCGGCAGAGGTATGCTGTTCTTGGATTTGATTCAAGAGGGGAACTTGGGCTTGATTAAAGCGGTGGAAAAATTTGACTACCATAAAGGGTATAAATTCTCCACATATGCGACATGGTGGATTAGACAGGCGATTACCAGAGCCATTGCAGACCAAGCAAGAACCATTCGTATCCCTGTGCATATGGTGGAAACCATCAACAAGTTAATCCGTATTTCCAGACAGCTGTTGCAGGAGTTGGGCAGAGAACCCAGTGCGGAAGAATTGGCTGTGGAAATGCAAATGCCAGAAGAAAAAGTGCGTGAAATCATGAAGATTGCACAAGAACCCGTTTCTTTGGAAACACCCATCGGGGAAGAAGAAGACAGCCATTTGGGCGATTTCATTCCCGATGATGATATTCCCGCACCCGCAGAGGCAGCCGCATTTACATTGTTGAAAGAACAACTGATTGAAGTATTGGATACTTTGACAGAACGAGAAGAGAAAGTATTGCGTTTGCGTTTTGGTTTAGACGATGGACGTGCAAGAACATTGGAAGAAGTTGGGAAAGAATTTAACGTTACCAGAGAACGTATCCGTCAGATTGAAGCAAAGGCATTGCGAAAACTGCGTCACCCCAGCCGCAGCAAAAAATTAAAAGATTATTTGGAATAAAACATATACTTGGCAGGTGGCAAAACAAAGCGTCGCCTGCCGTTTTTGTAACAGAAAGGAAAACAAATATGGAAATTTCAAAGCGTTTG
The DNA here is from genome assembly GCA_020024455.1 of Anaerotignum sp. Lineage (GTDB taxonomy): Bacteria > Bacillota > Clostridia > Lachnospirales > Anaerotignaceae > Anaerotignum. The sequence goes on from JAHHTU010000042.1 coordinate 10,348, forward strand.
CAGACAGTGGCAGATTTGGTCAGTTATCCTGTGATGGCAGATATTGGCACAGACCATGGTTATGTGCCTTTATATTTATATCAAAACGGAAAAGTGGAAAAAGCCTTTGCCTGTGATTTGAATCAACAGCCATTGGAAAAAGCAAAACAAAACATACAGATGGCAAATGCACAAAATGTGATTATTACCCGTTTGGGAAGCGGTTTGACACCCATTGCACCGCATGAAGTGCAAACGGCAGTGATTGCAGGTATGGGCGGTATGTTGATGTTGCATATTTTGCAAGAAAGCAAAGAAGTGGTGGATAGTTTGGAGGAATTGATACTTTCTCCACAACATGACATAGATAAAGTCAGAAAATATATACATCGGATTGGGTTTGCCATCACAAAAGAGTTGATGGTCAAAGAAGACGGGAAGTATTACCATATTTTACAATGCCATAAAGGCAAGGAACAATATCAAACAGAAACGGCATATCAATACGGCGAAAAATTATTGCAGGCAAAAGATGCATTGCTTTGGGAACAGCTGGAAATCGAGCAAAAACAATACGAAACCGTCAAACATATATTGGAAAACAACCCAACTCAAAAAGCAACACAGCGTTTGGCAGAAATCAAACAAAAATTGCAGTGGATAAAGGAGGCAAAAGCATGGTACAAGTAAAAGATATTGTTGCGGTGATGGAAGAAATTGCCCCACAACGTTTGGCAGAAAGTTGGGATAAAGTAGGGCTTGCGATTGGCAATCCGCAAAGTGAAGTCAAAAAAATACTGGTTGCCTTAGATGCAACAAAAGAAGTGATTGCAGAAGCCATTGCAAAAAAAGCAAATATGATTGTCACACATCACCCGATGTTGTTGTTTCAGAAGATGGACAGCATCACAGCAAATACACCCTTGGGCAATAAAATTTATCAACTGATTGGAAATGATATTGCGGCTTTTTCTGCCCATACCAATTTGGATATTGCCAAAGGTGGTACAAATGATGTACTGGCGGAATTGATTGGTTTGCAGAATGTGGCATTGTTGGAAGTGACAGAACAGGAAGTCTTGCAAAAAATTGTGGTGTATGTTCCTGTATCGCATGAGCAGGTTGTCAGAGAAGCGATGTGTCAGGCGGGGGCAGGGCATATTGGCAACTATGCCGCTTGCACATTCGGCACAAAAGGAACGGGTACATTTTTGCCATTGGAAGGCACAAACCCTTATTTGGGTGCACAGGGCAAACTGGAATTTGCGGAAGAAATCCGTCTGGAAACCATTGTACCAAAATCCAAAACAGCCGATGTCCTAAATGCCATGCATCAAGCACACCCATATGAAGAAGTGGCGTTCGATGTCTATACGGTGGAACAGACAGGCAAACAAGAGGGGATTGGACGTATGGGCGAATTGCCGCAGGAAATGGAATTTTCCGCATTTGCCATGCTGTTGAAACAAAAATTAGGATTGGACAGTATTCGTTTGACGGGTGACCCGCATAAAATGATAAAGCGTGTGGGACTTTGCACAGGCAGTGGAGCGGAATTTTTATCTTTGGCACACCAAAAGGGGGCTGATGTGTACTTGACAGGGGATATGAAATTCCATGAAGCACAAAAAGCCGTTGATGCCGGTATTTGTGTGGCAGATGTGACGCATTATGCAAGTGAAGTGCTGATTGTACCGGTGTTGCAGGATTTCTTGCAAAAAGCCGCACAGAAAAACGGTTGGAATTTGGAAGTCATCTGCTCTGATGTAAACGGGCAGACATTTTGGTCATTGTAAAAAATTTATGGTTCACAAAGGAGGAGAAACATCATGGAAACAAAGCAAGTGCGTGTCATGGGCAGAACATTGGAGATTACAGAACAAACAACATTTGCCGATGTTGCAAAACAATGTGCAAATACCGTCAAAGGCCCTGTGTTGTTGGCAAGACAGAAAAACAAATTGCGGGAATTGGCAAAGCCCATACATACCACAGATGATATCACATTGTATGGTATGGAAAATGAAGATGCCATGCGTGTATATCGCAGAGGTGTGTTGTTTTTGATGGTCAAAGCAGTCCATGATGTGTTGGGTAAAGATGCTTTGGTGGTTGTGGAGCATTCTTTGGAAAAAAATATATATTGTGAAATCCGTCGTCCGGAAATTGCAATCACAGACGATTTGATGACACAATTAGAAGAAAAAATGAAAGAGTATGTGCAAAAAGATTTGCCGATTTGTAAACGTACATTGCCAAAAGAAAAAGCCAGAGAAATTGCGACACAACAAGGAATGTATGACAAAGCGGAGTTGTTCCGTTATCGTCGTGCGTCGAATGTGAATATGTATGAAATGGACGGATTTTATGACTATTTTTATGGATATATGCCACCGTCTGCGGGGTGCTTGCATATGTTTGCATTGATGGCATATGAAACCGGTTTTTTGGTACGGTTTCCTGACCCCAAAAACCCAGATGTACTGCGTTCGTTCAGCAATCCTCAAAAAATCAGCAGTGTATTTTTGGAACAGATGCGTTGGTGTCAGTTGATGGGCGTGCAAAATGTGGCAGAATTGAACCGCACCATATCAAAGGGAAAATTCGGGGATTTGATTCGTATCAATGAGGCATTGCATGAAAAGAAAATTGCAGAAATTGCAGATAAGATACACCAAAGAATAGACAAAGTGAAAGTTGTATTGATTGCAGGGCCATCTTCTTCGGGTAAAACATCATTTGCAAATCGTTTGTGTGTACAGTTGCAGGTTTTGGGTATCCGTCCACACAAAATTTCATTGGACGATTATTTTATCGAGCGTGACAAAACGCCTGTGGACGAAAACGGCAAAAAGAATTTTGAGCATATCAATGCTTTGGATTTACCTGTATTGAATAGAGATTTGAAAGCCTTGATTGCAGGAGAGGCTGTGGAATTACCTTCCTATAATTTTGTGATTGGCAAAAGAGAATACCATGGCAATATGATACAGTTGCAGGAAGGGGAAATTTTGGTGGTAGAGGGGATTCATGGTTTGAATGATTTGTTGACATCGGAAATCCCCAAAGAACAGAAATTCAAAATATTCATCAGTGCCATGACACAGTTGAATGTGGATAACCATAACCGCATTTCCACAGCAGACAGCCGTTTAATCCGTCGTATGGTGCGGGATTATCAATTCCGTGGCAGAGATGCGGCAACGACCATTCGCACATGGAACGATGTGACAGACGGCGAGGCACAAAACATATTCCCGTATCAGGAAAATGCAGATGCCATATTCAATTCCGCAACCATATATGAGTTGAGCGTATTAAAGCAATATGCAGAACCGCAATTATTCAATATTGACGAAAGCCAGCCGGAATATATCACAGCAAAACGCCTGATTAAATTTTTGGGCTATTTCTTGGCAGCACCCGCAACAGAAATCCCGAACAATTCTTTGATGAAAGAATTTGTGGGTGGTAGTTGTTTTAAGGTTTGACAAAATCAGATACATTGTGTATCATACTATATGGAGTAGGCTGGACAGTCGCACTGTGCTTGCATGGTGAGGAAAGTCCGGGCTTCATAGAGCAGGGTGCCGGCTAACGGCCGGTGGAGGCGACTCTAAGGATAGTGCAACAGAAATAAACCGCCTGTCATGTGCAGGTAAGGCTGGAAAGGTGGGGTAAGAGCCCACCGTCTGCTTGGTAACAAGCAGGGCTATGTAAACCCCACCCGAAGCAAGACGAAAGAGGAATAAAGAGGTTGCTCGCTTCTCCTCACAAAAAAGTCGCATGATGCTGTTGGCAACAACAGACCAAGATAGATGGCTGTCCACGACAGAACCCGGCTTACAGGTCTGCTCCTTTATCCAAGATATACCAAAAAGATAGCTATCAGGAATATAGCTATCTTTTTTATTGGTATAACCGAATAAAACAAAGGAAAAAGATAACTGCATAGTTTCTGCCGTTTTGCATATACTGTTTGTGTAGTTGCAAATCGTATAAACAAGGGGTATGTTTGACA
>JAHHTU010000043.1 GCA_020024455.1 Anaerotignum sp.
ACGCACAGCTATTGAAATTTATTGTTGATTATGAGAATCAGAAAAGCAACATACCATTGGAAGATTTAGGAGTTGCCCTGTCTTCTAATGAACTTCACAAGGTTTATGCGAATTGTGTCATGATAGCAGACTCAACATTCAACTATATCTAAACCATAACCCTTAAGGATTATGTCACGAAAAGGAGGGTTTATAATGCAAAATACTATACTGCATATTGTTACTCATAAGATCAATTTTGAGGTTTAATATAAGCTGCTAAAAATAAAAGGTTGTATTTCAAAATACAAATAAGCCTTAATTCAATACATTGCAAATTTTTATCGGTACAATCAGGGCTTATTAAACAGAATAATCATAACATTTTATATAATGCCAGTTTCTCTCTATGGGAAACTGGCATTTTTATTTCTTTTTGCACAAAAGATACTTTCGTATTGTGTCGTTGTCGCTCACCACCTCCATTCCAATTCACCAATTTGCTGGGACGAATCGAAATGGAGGTATATTATGCAAAAACTCAATCCACGCCGTTATCAGGTTGCCGGTTTGTAGACGGCTTGGTTTACGAAAATTGGAAAGAGGTTCATTTTGATGTGGCACAAATCAGTGCAAAGGCTGATATCATATCTGCATTTGGTCTGGATTTTGGATACACAAATGACCCCACAGCGTTGTTTTGCGGATTGGTTAGCAAAACAGAAAAGACAATATGGGTGTTTGATGAGTTATACGAAAAAGCACTGACAAACAGAGCCATTTCCGAAAAAATAACACAAATGGGATATGCCAAAGAACGCATAAAGGCGGATTGTGCAGAACCCAAAAGCATTGACGAATTGCGGGCGTATGGGATTAGGCACATCAAACCAGCCAGAAAGGGCAAAGACAGCATCAACAACGGTATCCAATATATCCAAGGGTATCAAATCATCATTCACCCACGCTGTACCAATTTTATCACAGAAATTTCAAACTACACATGGCAAAAAGATAAATTTGGTACGACCGGCAATCGCCCGATAGATGATTTTAACCATTTGATGGACGCTATGCGGTATGCGTTGGAGGATATTTTGGTTGGCCCTACATATAGTTTTGCATGATTTTGATGAGAAAGAAGGTGATGACAGATGCTATTTTCCAATACAGAAACAGACAAAATCAATCGCATCATTGCAGAAGGGGCGAAACAAGGATTGACAGATACAGCATTTTTTGCAAAAGAGATTGCACAATGGAAAAAGTCGCAACAACGTATGGAGCAAATCATCGGAGATGCGTATTATTTGGGTAAGCATGATATTTTGCAAAGAAAACGCACGGTCATTGGTGCAGACGGGAAATTGCAGGCGGTTGAAAATCTGACAAACAACAAAGTCATAGACAACCAATATGCAAAAATGGTAGACCAAAAAACCAATTATTTGCTTGGTAAACCCATAACATTTGATTGTGCAAACAAAACATATTCTGCTTTGCTCAAAAAGCGGTTTGATGCCTCGTTTCAACGCACCATGAAATATATCGGTGAGGTATCATATCAGCCGATTGGAAGCCATACAAATGCAGATACAGCAACAGATGGAATTGCTGTATGGTAATCGGGTAGATGAACTTGACCAGCTGTTTCGAGATATGATATCCAATGGATATACGTATGGGGCGTTTACATTGCAAAAGGGGTTGGGTGTTGGTTGGGATTTTGTATCACTGAACCAGAAAAAATTGGATACATTGCTGAAAAAACCTTGGACAACAGATAAACGCACATTTCGAGACCGTTGTTGGCACAACAAGGATATGTTGGTGGGTGCGGTGCAGAAAGCACTCATACAAGGTATGTTGCGAGGAGACCCGCTGACAAAAATTGTTACAGCCATACAAAAACAACTCGGTGCAGACCGTTATAAAACACAAAGATTGGTACATACAGAAACAACGTATTTCAATGCGGTGGCAAGAAATCAAATGTATCAAGATTTTGATGTCAAACAGATTGAAATTGTGGAAACACTGGACGGTCGGACGTGTTCCGTTTGTCAGCCACTCGATGGGACAGTCATTGCCTTGTCGCAGTATGAGGCGGGTGTGACCGTACCGCCGTATCACCCAAATTGCAGAGGGACGACTTGCCCACATTATGATGATATGGCGGGGGAGAGAGCAGCCAGAACCGCAAAAGGCAATGTGTACTATGTGCCTGCGGATATGCAATATGCGGACTGGAAAAAGGCTTTTGTAGATGGTGGTGCAAAGGACGGTTTGACCATTGCGGGAGTAGATGCTATAATCCAATTAACAAAAGAGGAACAATGGGCATTAAATACATATATCAGTAGTGAAAGCTATAAAATCAATGCATTGTTGCGAACAGAAATCACCCTTTCTGATGAACAAGAAATGTTGATGAAAAATTTAGATGCAGCATTGGAAAAGATGCCTACTTATACAGGAACGGTATATCGGTCTATGGATAGTCGTATGATTTTTGATATAGATAGTTTTTGGAAGCAGCACGTTATTGGACAGAAGATATCTTATGCAGCATATACATCTTCTGCAACAAAAATATATGATGATAGTATGGATATACAGATTGTCATAAAAAGCAAGACAGGAAAGGATATCAGACAATATAATTCTGATGAATTGGAAATTTTGTTTTCAAGAAATAGTCATTTTATTGTAGTTGATAGAAAAGAAAATACAATCTTGATGGAGGAAATAGAATGAATAAAAGATTTCAAGTACCATATAGTGACCCTCGATGGTGGTGGATAAATGATTTTTCACCAATATGTTTCGATTGTACCCATTTTCATGGCATGGTTCAGCAAAAACCACGATGCGATGCATTTCCGGATGGAATTCCAAAAGAAATTATTTTGTCCGCTGAACAAAAGCATGATATGCCTTATCCTGGTGACCATGGCATTCAGTTTGAAAAATGCAAAATGTAGAACTGTCCGAAAAGTAAAAAAATGATATATGTTATTGGAGGAGGCATACTATGTCATTCACAGCCAGAGAATGGATTTTATTACCAAAAGAAGAACAGGAACAAAGGGCAAAAGAATTGTCTGCACATGAGTGCTTTCTGTTACGCACACGATTAGACCATATACATTTTACGGAAGAACAAAAAAAGAATATGTCAGAGGCAGAAAAGAATGCATTTCTTTATCCAAAACAGCTGACAAAAGAAGAAATCAAAAGACAACAAAAAGAAAGTGAAAACATCTTTCGACAAATGATAGAAAATAACAAAAAAGAATGTGAAAAATGAGAAACAGCTGAAAAAGTTGTTTCTTTTTTTATACAAAACAGGAGGTATACAAAATGAAAAAAGAAGAACTGCTTGCAATGGGACTGACGGAGGAACAGGCTACAAAAATATTAGAAACAGTGCATAAGGATTTTGTACCAAAAACCACGTTTGATACCATCAAAACGGAACTGCAAACGGTAAAAAAGACAGTCCAAGAGCGGGATACACAGCTCGAAACATTGCAAAAAGCCGATGGGGATATGGAAACACTCAAACAGACCATCAAAAATTTGCAAACGGAAAACAAAACACAACAGACACAACACGAAAATGAGATGAAAGCAATCAAAATCAGCAATGCGGTTGACACAGCACTCAGAGATGCAAAAGCAATCCAGCCAGAAACAGTCAAGCCGTTATTGTCTGCATTTTTGGAAAAAGCAACGTTGGCAGAAGATGGCACGATTGCAGGTTTGGCAGATGAAATTGCAAAATTGGCAAAAGCAGAGGGAACAAGTTTTTTATTTCAGGCACAAACCAATATACCGCCTATGATTGCGGGTGCGTCACCTGTCGGTGTTGTGACAACCACGCCCGATGTGAAAACAGTGGGGTATGAAACACGTTTGTCTGATGCCAGAAAAGCCGGTAATGCGGCACTGGTTGTGGCAATTAAAAGAGAGGCTGCCGCCGATGGTGTGCAGCTTTTTTAATGTGTAAATATAGAAAGTGAAAAGAAAGGATTGATGTCATAATGTCAAATGTAACCGGAACAGGTACAACATTTAACCTGCCAAATTTCGCTGGTGATTTATTCACAGCTTCCCCTACACAAACACCTTTTTTATCTATGATTGGCGGTTTGTCCGGTGGGAAGCAGACAGAAAACGATGAGTTTGCAGTTGGGCAGCTGTATGCATTTCCAGATGCGGCACAACCGGATATTTCGGAACAAGCCTCCGAAACAGCACCGACCGCAACTGCGTTGGTACGCAAACAAGAAACCAATGTCACACAAATTTTCCATGAGGCAATTACACTCACGTATGCCAAAATGGCAAACAAAGGCAAATTATCGGGTTTGCACACCGCAGGGCAAGTAGAAAACCCGATTTCAGAATTGGACTGGCAAATCTCTCAAAGATTGAAAAAAATTGCACGTGATGTGGAATATACATTTCTGAATGGTACCTACGCCAAAGCGGAAAATGCCAATCAGGCAAATAAAACCAGAGGTATGTTTGCATTATGCAGTACAGGTACAACGATTGATGCAGGCGGTGCGGATTTGTCGATTGCAATTTTGAAACAGCTGTACAAGGCAATGGCTGATGCAGGTGCGGTATTTGGCAATATGGTTTTGTTCTGTGGTTCTGAACAGAAACAGCGATTGACCGCATTATATGAAAAACAGTTAGGTTACAACACGCCTGCTGCCCGTCATGTCGGTGGTATGAATATTACGGAAATTGAAACCGATTTTTTCAAACTGGGGATTGTGTATGACAGTTTTGTACCGCATGACCGTATTTTGATTGCAGATGTTTCGGCGTGTGCACCGGTATTCCAAAATGTACCGGGAAAAGGAACTTTATTTTTGGAAGATTTGGCAAAAGTCGGTGCGGCGGAAAAGAAACAGATTTATGGTGAAATTGGTTTAGACCATGCCCCTGCATTTTTGCATGGTTCTATCACAGGGCTGAAAACGGGGGAATGATACCCTCTGTGGATACGGCTGTGGTCGGCAGAGGGCAGGTAGGCACAGCAATTTTAGGCAGAAAGTGAGGAGAAAGATATGGCATATACACCAACCAAATGGAATGACGGCGATGTGATTACAGCGGAAAAGTTGAACAAAATCGAGGAAGGTATTCAAAATGAACAGATAGGTCCGGCTGGTCCCAAAGGGGAAAAAGGAGATACGGGAGCAGCGGGTACGAAAGGAGATGCAGGGAAAGGCGTGAAGTCCATTGCCTTGACAACAGATGCATCTGGAAAAGTCAATGGTGGGACAGTTACATTTACAGACAGCACAACCGCAGCCATTACCGTCACGGTATCAGGAGGTTAAATATGTATAAAATCAGTGGAAAACAAGAATTTGGTGCTGTATGGGAAAATGGTGTTTGTGTGGCGACATTCCACAAAGGGGTTGCATATACCAACGACAGCACAAAAGCAGATATTTTGCGGGAAAAGGGGTATCTTGTAGAGGGTGAGCCTGATGAGGTGGAACAGTCGGAATATGACACTTCCGCCGCAACCATTGACGGGTGGCACAGATGGCACAGTGACAGATGATGCCTACCAGACATATTTGGAGAAAATGGAAAGCTATACTTTTCATGCGATGGGGTGTCTGTCTGCCAATCCGACCATTACGGCATTATTTACTTCTTTTTGCAAACGTATGCGGGAAGATGTCGGGAAAAAATTTCAGGTAGTTTTGTTTCGGACACTGGCAGATTATGAGGGTGTTGTCAGCGTGAAAAACAGTGTCGCAAAGCAAGAGGATACCACTACAACGGTTGGCACTGCTGTCGTCAATCAAGCAGTGTTGCAAAAAGCGGACGATGTGACGGCACTGATTCCATGGGTGACAGGTGTGATTGCCGGTACAGCGGTCAACAAATCCGCAACCAATATGAAGTATGATGGAGCATATCAGATTGATACCGATTACACACAAACAGAATTGGAAAACGGTATCAAAAATTATGCAGAAGATGGGCTTGTGACGGCACAGGTTGTCAAAAATGCCATGTTTGCCATGGCAGATGAAACAAATGCAAAATTTGAAAGTATGCCGATGACTTGGGGGCAGGTATTTACCATGGCGGGCAATATTGCCATCAAAGCATTAGAACCGTTGTTACAAGGCATAAATTGGCTTGCGAACCATATTTCCATCATTGGCCCAATGGTACTTGGTGTAGGTGCTGCATTTGTTGTATTTCAAATTGCTGCCCATTGGACGCAGATTGCGGCGGCAGCAACAGCCATTTATCATGGCGTTGTCGGATTTTTGTCCATAGGATTTGGTGTTTTGACCGGAAATGCAACAGCGGCAGCGGCGGCTGTGCAAATGTTTAACGCTGCTTTGCTTGCAAATCCCATTGTCTGGGTGGTGATGCTGATTGTAGTTTTGATAGGGGCTTTGTATGCAGGTGTTGCTGCATATAACAAGTTTACAAACGCTGGGGTATCTGCAACGGGTATCATTGCCGCTGCATTTGCAGTATTGTTTGCATTTTTGATAAATAGTGTCATCATACCGCTACAACACGCATTTGCCATGATTGCCAATTTCATTGGGAATGTGTTTCACAACCCTGTGGCTGCGGTGAAAGTATTGTTTTATGATATGTGTTTGACGGTGATGGGGTATATCAAAAATTTGGCACAAGGCATTGAAAATCTCATCAATAAAATTCCCGGCGTGACAGTCAATATCACAAGTGGCTTGGACAATTTCTATGCAGGATTGCAACAAGCACAGCAGAAAGTCAAAGACGAGTCAGGCTGGGTGGAATATATGCATCAATGGGATTTTATAGCATATACAGGAGCTGCCACAGCCGGATACCAATTCGGAAAAGGCATTGTGGATAAAGTGTCCCATGCATTTGGTATGGGTGGCATAGATACGTCTGCATTTGGAAATGCATTGGACGGTGTACATCAAAATACCGGTAACACCGCAGGCAATACAGCCGCTATGAAAGACAACATGGACATATCCAAAGAAGATTTGCGGTATATGCGGGATATTGCAGAGCGAGAGGCAATCAACCGCTATACAACGGCAGAAATCAAGGTGGAACAGAAAAATGAAAACCATATCACAAAAGATGTGGATATTGATGGCATTTTAGACATTTGGGCAAATGATTTTGCACAAAAACTGGATATATCGGCAGAGGGGGTGTATGCATAATGGCATATCAAATGTATTTTGGTAAAGTGCTGATGCCTGTCACACCTGCAAAAGTGACGGTGAAAGTCAACAATCAAAACAATACCATAACGCTCATCAATGGGGAGGAAATCCATATATTGCAATCCGCAGGACTGACGAGTGTGACATTTGATTTGCTGTTTCCGCACACGCCATATCCATTTGCCAACAAAGCAGTGCAGTCGGCACAGTATTATATCACCCTTTTGGAGCGGTTAAAAACAGGGAAACAGCCATTTCAATGGATTTTACACAGAATGAAACTAGATGGGACAAGCTTGTTTTTCTCTAATCTTACGGTTGCGTTGGAAGAATATGAAATCAAGGAAGATGCAGAAGAGGGGTTTGACATCATCGTATCGGTCAAATTGAAACAATGGAAAGCATACGGCACAAAGAAGGTCACAGTCAAACAACCAACTGCACCACATGAAAAAGCAAAGGTATCCATACAAAATCCGCCCAGAGAACAGACAAATGCACCCAAAACAAATACATATACAGTCAAAAAAGGCGATTGCCTTTGGAATATTGCCAAAAAATATTTGGGCAATGGTGCAAGGTATACGGAAATATATGACTTAAATAAAAGTAAAATGCAAAACCCCAATCTGATATATCCGGGGCAGGTATTGACATTACCAAAATGAAAGAGGTGATTATTTGCATATAGAGATTGTCATACAAAATGGTGGGGCTATACAAATACCTGTGACAGAGGACAATATCAAATTGACATGGGAGCGAAAAGGCACACCGGGGAAGTTGACATTTACCGTACTGAAAAGCGATGGATTGGATTTTCAAGAGGGAAATCCGGTCAAATTGTTGGTAGATGGGAAACCGTTGTTTTCTGGTTTTGTGTTTCAGAAAAAGCGGGATAAAAACAGGAAAATTGATGTTGTGGCGTATGACCAATTACGGTATTTGAAAAACAAGGATACTGTCATAGACGAAGGTGTGAAAGCCTCAGCGTTGTTGAAACGATTGGCAAAAACATTTCGTTTGGAAACAGGAGAGATTGCAGATACGGGTTATGTTTTGGAAACGATTGTGGAAGAAAATCAAACGCTATTTGACATCATACAAAAAACATTGGACGAAACCATGATGCACACAAAGCAACTGTTTGTATTATACGATGCTGTGGGAAAATTGACATTGCAAAACATCAATACCATGAAACTGGATTTCCTGATTGACGCACAATCTGCCGAAAACTTCCGCTATGAAACGAGTATCGACAGCCAAACATACAACAAAATCAATTTGGCATATCCCAACAAAAAAACAGGTACACTGGAACGGTTTGTGGCACAAGATGGCGAAAATATTAACCGCTGGGGTGTATTGCAATATTTTGAGCAGATACAAACCACAACGGGTGCTCCACAAAAAGCAGATACGTTATTGCAGTTATATGATAACAAAACAAGAAAATTGTCTGTGCAAAAAGCGTTTGGTGATGTGCGTGTGCGTGCAGGCACAACAATTGCCGTATCGTTGCATTTGGGGGATATGGTGGTAAATCAATATATGATGGTGGAAAAAGTCACGCATATTTTTTCAGCAGAACAACATACCATGGATTTGGATTTGATAGGGGGTACGTTTATTGGCTAATGCAGTGGAAGCGGTCAAGCGGGCAGCATTGGAAGTGATGGAGGCACAAAAGCCGGTACAGTTTTTATTTGGGACGGTGATTTCTGCAAAGCCGTTACGGATACAGATAGACCAAAAAACCGTTTATACAGAAAAAATGCTTGTGTTAACCAGAAATGTCACCGATTTTGCATTAGATGCCAACATCGGTGCGGTGACAGAGGCGATTGCACATACACATACCATACAAGACACCTACACAGGGGGTGGCACAGCCGAAACGATTTTGCACAGTCACCCCATCACAGGCAAAAAGAAATTGCAAATCAAAAATGCTTTGGTGGTGGGTGATGTTGTGCTTTTGGCACGTATGCAAAAAGGAAAACGATTTGTTGTATTGGACCGTATACAGCCACACCCTGCCATAGAGGGGGAATTTATTTGATACCAAATATGCAAGATGATTTGCAACAGGATTTTGTGTTGGAACGATTGCCGAGCAATACATTTCGCCTGTTGCATGATACCAAAACCGTAAAAGGCAATATTGACAACATACAGTCTGTGGCACAGGCTGTTTTTTTCATTCTGCACACAGAGCGGTATGCATGGCTCATTCATTCGTGGGATTATGGTGTAGAAGTATGGGATTTGATTGGAACGGATACCGCATATGCCATACCGGAAATAGAAAGACGGATACGAGAGGCGTTGTTGCAAGATGACCGCATCACGTCTGTGGAAGATTTTGTGTTTACCATAGAAAAGAAAAAAGTGCATACAACATTTACTGTCAAAACCATATTTGGTGCATTGCAAGCAGACAAGGAGGTGGAACTCTGATGTATGAACAAGTAACATATGAGGCTTTGTTGCAAAGAATGATGGATTGTGCATTGTCTTACAATCAGCAACTGGATAGCAGAGAGGGTTCTGTGTTATGGCTTGGACAAGCCCCTGCCGCAGTGGAATTGCAGAACCTGTATATTGCATTGGACAATATTTTGAAAGAAACATTTGCGGACACTGCAAGCAGACCATATTTGATATTGAGAGCCAAAGAGCGTGGGCTTTCCCCGCTACCTGCTTCTGCTGCTGTGTTGGAAATGAAAATTACACCGATTTCATGCAAATTACCACTACACACAAGATTTTGCATCGGACAGTTGCAGTATGCAGTGACAAATATTTTGGAAAATGGCGTATATCATTTGACCTGTGAAACAGTGGGAGAAGTGGGGAATGACTATGCAGGGCCTGTTATACCGGTTGCATATATAGATGGGTTGGAAACGTGTACCATTACGGCGTTGTTGGTGCCGGGGGAGGACGAAGAAGATACAGAGGCATTCCGAAAGCGGTATTTTCACAGCTTAAACACACAGGCATTCGGTGGCAATCGTGCGGATTATATCGAAAAGGTCAATGCCATTTCCGGTGTGGGTGGTGTGAAAGTGTATCGTGCTTGGAATGGTGGTGTAAAACCGCATACATTGCAACCACCGCAAAATACAGCTGATTGGATTTCCGGTCTTTCCGCTGTACCAATCAATGTAAAAACATGGTTAGATGCAGTCTATCAAGCAAGCCATGAGGGACTTTTGACGGTGGGCGGTACGGTCAAATTGGTGATTATTGCAAGCAATTTTACTGTGCCATCTGCCACATTGGTGGAACAAGTGCAAAAAACCATAGACCCGTTGGAAGATACGGGGGAGGGGGTGGGATTGGCACCCATTGGACATGTGGTAAAAGTAGCAGGCGTGCAAGCAGATGTCATACATATTTCGTTTTCATTGACGTATCAACCCGGCTGGACATGGGAGGATATGCAATCCTATGTGAAACATACAGTCAGCAACTACTTGTATGAGTTGGCAAAAGATTGGGCAGAGCAACAAGAACCGCTTGTTGTGCGTATCAGCCAGCTGGAAAGCCGTATATTGGCAGTGCAGGGCGTACTGGATATTACAAATACCAAAATCAATGGTGTGGCTGAAAATTATACATTGCCAATCGACCATATTCCGACCTTGGGCAATATACAAGCAGAGTGAGGTGTGTCATGGAAAGAAAATTGATAGAATATCTGCCATATATTGTCAGAAAGTACGATGTTTTTCAAGCCATAACAACCGCAGAACAACCGGAGTTTGATACCGTATGGCAACATACAGAGCATATGCGTGCAGAACAATATGTGGTGACTGCAAATGATATGGGGTTGCGTAGATGGGAAAGTATGTTAGGTATTTTCCCAAAAGATACCGATACAACAGCATATCGTCGTGACCGTATTCTTGCCCGTTTGCATGAAAAATTGCCTTATACATTGAAACAACTACGAAAGATGTTGGACGCACTTTGTGGAAAAGATAATTATACATTATATCTCAACGATTACACATTGTATGTCAGTGTTTCCATTGCGGCAAAAAGATATTTTGATGAGGTGCAGTCGCTGGTGGAACGTGTTACACCACAAAATATATTGCTGGATATACAGCAACAATATAACACTTGGCATGATGTGAAAGCACAATGCACATATTGGAAAACAGTAAAAACAAAAACATGGCGATATGTAAAGGAGGAAAATTTGCGTGTCTGAAATGAAAAAAACACCGAATTATCAGTTCAACTTACCATCTTTGGACGATGTGGCGGATATTGAAAAATTAAATGAAAATTTTACAAAAATTGATACAGTGTTGCAGGAAAATCAAAGTGATAATACAGTTGCAGAAAAAATAGGGCAAATCAACACAAAAATTGGTGAACCGACAGACGACCACACCAAACAAACCGTATTCGGGAAAATTGCAGGTGTTCTGAAAAGAGTGGTTGGCATAGATGACAAAGTGGGGACAGCCACAGACAGTGCAACACAACAGACGTTATTTGGCAAAATCAAAGGGATTGCAAGTGATGTTTCCAACGGTTTAGAACCAATGGACAACAAAATCGGGAAACCGACAGACGACCACACCAAACAAACCGTATTCGGGAAAATTGCTGATTTGAAAAACATGGTTTCGGAGAAAGCCACACAAATGATAAACAAAATCACTGGGGTGGAAGGAAAAGTTGGGACAAGTGCGGACAGTAGTAGCACATCGACGATTTTTGGCAGATTGAAAAAAGTGCAGGAAACGACAGAGAATATCAATACAAATATGGCTGGCAAAAGTACTGTGGACACTATCAACAATAAAATTGGGACGAGTGCAGACAGTAGTAGCAGCAGTACATTGTTTGGCAAGATTGCAGGGGTAAAATCTGATACTGCAAAAATTGGTTACAGCGGACAGAATGCAGGCACAAGCAGTCTTTTTGCTTGGTTTCAAAAAATAAAAGAAGAAACAGCTGATAAAACCACAGTCAACAATATCAACAACAAAATTGGGACAAGCGGTGACAGCAGTGGCAGTACAGTATTTGGAAAAATTTCACAAATAGATAATAAAATTTCACAAATCAGCGTAGTACGAAAAATCACCCGTGGCATTGGTACTGGAAGTGTTAGTAGCAGAGGAAATATACAGGATTTTATTGTCAATGTTAGTATTGTAAATCCGAATAAGGTTGTGGTTTTGATAAACAACGACCTTATTGGTTATGGTGCATACAATGAGTCATCAGGTAACCGAAGAGAAGAAAAGAGTATATATGGTGCAATTGTCAAAGAAATTACAACACAAAGCGTTACAATTATACCTGCTCACCATTCTTCCAGTAGTTCGAATGTGCGTTTATCTAGAGAAACATTTGAATACTGTATTATAGAATTTTATTAAGGAGGTACACAAAGTGTTGAATGTGATTGCGAATGTATCAAATGAAAACATTTGTATTGGGATAGTTTATACAGAAGATGAACCGGTTGTAGAAAATGATATTTGTTTGGGTATTTCGGAAGAGGTGGAAAATCCTATTTCTTATATTGGAAAACAATACCATAAAGAAACCGGAAAATGGACAATTCCTATTTATAATTATTATGCACAAATCGAAAATGATATTGTAGTCCATATTGTGGAATGTTTGAAAAACAATAAACAACTATATCAAGAAGATATGATTTTATGTACGATAGATAGTTGTTTGTGTTTTTTCATAAAATATCCTCTTTTTATAAACTTCATATTTCGTGATGTATAATGTGATTATGCTATAAAATGATACACCTGTCAATGGTGGATATGTCAGTTTTTGGGGAGATGCAAGATGTTTGGTATCCAACAAGAGGGGCGATTTGTGAAATATGATACAAATAGAGAGGATAAACGATATAAAATAAATTATTTTTATTTCCAATGTATCAATATCCCATTGAATGGTATAGTAACCATTTTCGGTTGCAGTTTCGATGACATCATTGGTATATTCGCCGAAAGGAGGGCGAAACAGGTGCATATCAATACCTGTCAATTCTTTTACGGCGGTATGGCAATTTTGCAATTCTTTTGCGATATCTGCCTTTGAGATTTGGCTCATATGGGGGTGTGTTGCGGAGTGATTCCCCAAATCGTGGCCGGCATCTGCAATTTTTTGCACTTCATCGGGATATTTCTCTACCCAATAGCCACAGAGAAAAAACGTTGCATGGACATCATTTTCTGCAAGAATACGGAGCAATTCATCGGTATCATCTGCACCCCAAGCAGCATCGAAGCTGATGGCAACTTTTTTTTCATCTGTCTGTACACAATAGATGGGCAGTTTTCTGGTTTCTTGTGCAGTCAATACGGCAGAAACCGACTGCACAGCGGGTGGAATGACAGAAACACCAATCCCCGCAAATAACAGTGTCGCAACAGCATACAAAATATGTTTCTTTTGCACGTGTTTACAAAACCATTTCATAAAACAATCGCCTCCTAGCATTACATGAAATAGGATAGTATGCTTTATATATATGATAGACAAAAAATAGCATGACGAATTTTTTGCATGATGTTACAAACAGAGTGCATGACTGATATCCTATGTATTTTGAGGAAATGTTCTAAAATTCTTTTTTTGTGCAATTTGACATACCTTTTATAGAAAAAATATATTTTTTTACAGAAAATGAAAGTTTTTTTACTAAAATTTTTATTTTTTATGATAATTTTTATAAGTTTTT
>JAHHTU010000044.1 GCA_020024455.1 Anaerotignum sp.
GAAACTCTAGAAGATTATTTTTGTAGGCTGTAACATATGTTTGACAAACCTACAAATAAAAACATTTCTCATTTTCGAATACCGTAGATTGAAACAAAAGAATTCCATTAATTATATTTGAGAACATCGTAAAATTGTAGATACAGATAGCCTTTATGCAGAAGAAATCATTGATAAAGCGATAAAATTTTCTATACAAAAAAGAACCCAGACTTTTTTTAAAAAGTCGAGTTCTTTTTTTATGAGTAGCTTATTTTTTAAACCATATGCTTACATACGTTCTGTAATTCTTCTCAGTACCGCAGATACCTCTGCCCGTGTTGTTGTACCATTTGGGTCAAAGCGATGATTTTCTTTCCCATACAATATGCCTGCTGTCTGCATCATATGTACTGCATTAGATGCCCAATTTTTGATTTTATTTTCATCATGGAAGACCTCCGACTGCTGAGAAACAGACAATTCTAAATCCAGCTTACCTGTAAAATTCTTTAATATCACAGCCATTTCCTGACGAGTGATAGACTGTTCTGGTGCAAATTTATCTGCTTTTCTGCCATTTACAATCCCATTTTCCGCTGCCCATGCAACATAAGGTGCATAATACGCAGTGGAAGAAACATCTGCAAATGGTATTTCTACGCCAACTTTCTCTGTGATACCTGCCAGACGTCCCAATGCTGTCACAAACATACCTCTTGTCATTTTCATGTTGGGGCTGAATTTATCAGAACCAGTACCTTTCAAAAGTCCATACTGTGTTACAAAATCAATACCTTCTTTTGCCCAATGTCCTGTAATATCTGTAAACACAGGTGCATCTGGTAAATATCCTACACCATATATACTAAAATGGTTTATAATAAATTCTACCACACCTTTTTTTCATTATAGTGAGAATTTGTAATCCATTGTGTTTCTCATTTATCATTGATATAAACGGCATGGATATTCGCTACATTTTCGTTTGATGTAGGTGTATAAGGCAAACTGATTTTGACTTTCTGCCCTTTCAGGTCTGTAATACGGCTGTCTTGTCCATTGATACGCCAGTTCAGCGTAATATTATATACAGGACGGTTGCCTACAACTTTATTTGTTGCTTGTGAAAAGCTATCCGGTTTTTCTGTTTTGATAATCAAATCACCGTTTTTTCCATCTGTGTAAATCTTTGTCAAAATCTCTTTATCAAAAGCAATTTCCACAGCACCCTTCAAAACCACATTCATTTTCGTATCTGCTTCTACGATAGTGTCTAATACAATATCTGGTATCACTGTTGTCAGTGTATCCTCTTTTTTCGGATATTCTACTTGAATTGTAACTGCCTTATCTTTCTGTATCCCACTGTTTTGTTCCTGAATCTGATTCTTTATGGATTGTACAGATGCAAAAGCTACCTGATTTTTGTCAGGGGTGATTGTGGATACAGATTCATTTTTCTTGTCAGAAGAAGTTTTTCGGGAAGGTTTGAATGACGAACCGCTGCCACCAGAAGAACTGTCACCATCTTTTTTCTCAATCACCAATTGCCCTGCTTTCACAGTTGTCTGATAATTTTTATTTGGTTGTACAACTTCTGCCAGTATTTGATAAGTACCTTCTTTGGAAGTGTCAGGAATACTGTCATATTGCATATGAATGATGCCTACATACTCACCTTCCAGCGGTGCAAATCCTGTTTCAAATGTATAATCTGTATCTATTTGCGGGTGTTCCAAACTTGGTGCTATATCATTTACTTTGATTTTTTTATTGATTGCCTGTAAATGCACCTCTTTTGGCATAATAGAGAAATTCTGCGTTTCTTTTCCCTTTTCTGTATCATTTTCAAAAGATACTGTTACAGAATAATTCCCGACATCTTTTGGTGCATCTACCACCTTGTTCTGGTCTATATCATGATACTCTACAGAATATCCTTCTGGAAGTTCTGTGGTTGTTTTCCATGCCGCATAAGATTTTCCGTCATAGATTTTATTTTGTGCTGTCAGACCAAAATCAATCACATCTTTATCTGTCACTTGAAACTGAATATGCAGCATCATATCTTTATAATTTCTTGATTTTACAATCACTGTTACCGTTTCTTCACCAATTGCTTTTGGTATATAGGTTAAAATACCATCATCCAGTTTTACATCTACAAATTGACCGGAATGATTTTGCAGTGTGTATGTAGGATTGCCGTTTTTTACACCATCAGGCAACTGTTCTGCCAGAGAAACACTACCTTCTTGGTTTTGTTTTGTCACTACATTGCATGAAACGCCCTGCAATACTTCTGCCTGTAAAATATGTACAGCAGGAGAAACCGCAACGCTTTTGCCTGTAACATTTTCCAATGTATACCACTTGCTATCTTCTGTATGCAATGCCAATTCATCTAATATGGCTGTATCATATGTTCCAACTTCTGCATATGGTAATGTCGCTTTGCCCATTACAGATGTAAAAGTGGTTTGGTCTGCCAATGCAATAGATACTACATCTGTTTGTTTTCGTGTACCATCATATGTAAAATCTGATAAAGAAATGGTATTTCCCTCAGCTGTCATATCAATAGGCTGTTTCTGTAATGTAATATCTAAAAATTCTCTGATATTTACATTTGGTTTCAATATATCACTGCCACCATACATTACGCCAATACGTGAAGTTTTTCCCGCAGGAATTCCCTGTTTTTTTGTATCATATATCAATGTTGCTTGATTATCCACAACATTTGCCGTACCCAATAATGTATCTCCACAATAAATAAAAACTTTATCTTTTTCGGGAGATGCTACACTACGTGTAGAAGGCATAGATGTTACCTGAAAGTGGAATGTAATACTTTCTCCATAAGTAGCAGTTGTTTTGTCTGCTGTTAATGTGAATTCTCTCACAAACTGCTTAATCGCAAAGTTTACAGAAACTTCTCCACTATATTTTCCAATACCTTGCATGACAGCTGTTGCTGTACCAACAGCAGTATTATTTTTATAGGTGACTTCGTAGTCTCGACCTACTGTCAGTTCTTGTCCACCTACCATGACAACCACTTTGGGTTCAACTTCTTTTCCTGTATATGCTTGGTCTGGAATTGCTTTTATATGTTCTGCTTTCAATTCCGTCGTGGTTGGTGCAGCAGCCACTATTTTAAAGTTTTTGCGTACAGTACCTGTATATGCTCCCTTACCTGTAATCACAGCCATCGCCGCATCACCAACATCTATGTTGTTTTCATATGTCACTTCATAGTCTGTACCTTGTTTCAGCACTTTTTGATTTACAGTTACAGTCACTTGTGGCGTGATTTGGCTTCCTGTATGTGTTTGGTCGGGAATGTCTTTTACATATTCTGCTTTCAATTCCGTTGTGGTTGGTGCAGCAGCCACTATTTTAAATGTGTTCTCTGCCATGTTACACTTTCGATGGTGATTGGATTTTGATGCACTCCCTGCACTACATCAGAAGAAAGTACCAAAGATACAGATGTGTCCTGTTCTTCTTTGTCTGTGTTCTCCTGCATTACAGGCAAAGTTGTTTCATATGCCGCAAGACGATTGGGTAGTTTCACAAGATTTTCCATATCTGTTTCTATATTTTCCACAATCGTCTGTTGTTCCAAGTCTTCTGGAAGTGGTACAAAACCACTAATCATATGCACAGAAAACTGTACAACATCTTTCCATTGTGCTGCCAGTACATCAGCGGTCGGCATTGTAAAAAACATCGAAGTAGTCAACAAAGCACTAAGCACCTATTTGCTTTTCTATTTCATCATATTCTACCTTTCTAATATTTTTCTATTCATGAAAATATCAGAGTATCAATAAATTCATATAGCACTTTCTGCCATTTTTGATGCAATAAAGGGGAATCCCAAAGGATTCCCCCTACTTTTTTTACTCTGATATGCACAATGAATTAAAATTTATTTACCTTTTGTTGGTGCATCATTTATCCACAATGCCCCTTCCAAAACTTTTGTATTGGTATAGCCGAAATGTTTCAATCTTTGTTGCAAAAGATAACTTCTCTTTCCTTTTGCACAAATCATCAATATCTTTTCATCTTTTGCGATACCTTCCAGAGGGCCATTTACGTTTGCTACATCTACAAACATGAAATTCGGTAACATAGGTTGTGGGGAAACATCAATGATGCGATATCCTTCCCCCTTGTTTTCCATATATTCCGCAGGTGTCATGGTGTCTAAACGCCCCTCCAATTTATTGAGCATAATATTGACTGCGCCAACAAAGGGGTGAATTGCAGTAGAGAATGGAGGTGCATAAGCAAAATCCATGTTCTCCAACTGTTCCAGTGTTGCACCCAATGTAATGGCTGTAACACCAATATCCACCATTTTATCCACAGCACCGGGTCCCAATACCTGTATTCCCAAAAGCTTATGTGTCCTTTTATCTGCAATGAGTTTTGTAATGAAGTTATCAGCACCAGGATAATAATGTGCTTTATCATCATTGACTGCCACAACCGTTTCTATATCATATCCAGCTTCTTTTGCTGCGATTTCATTCAAGCCTGTTCTTGCCGCATTGAGTCCGGGCATTTTTACAACTGCTGTCCGCAATACACCACGGAATTCTTTTTTAGCACCGGAAAGAACTTCTGCCAAAAGACGACCTTCCATGTTTGCAGAAGAACCCATAGGAGCCCATACCCGTTCTCCTGTTTGGAAATGAGATACCACTGCACAATCCCCTGCTGCATATACATCAGGCAATGCAGTACGCATAGAATGGTCTACCAATATGGCACCGTTTTTGGCAAATTCCAGTCCTGTATCTTTCAAAAATGCTGTGTTTGGACGAATTCCCAAAGACAGTACCACAACATCTGCTTCCAAAAGACCTTTATCTGTTTTGACACCCGTTGCACAAGCATCACCTGTGATTTCTTCCATTTTTGTAGCAGTGAATACAGGAATACCCACTTTTTCAAGATGTTTCTGTGCATAAATGGACAATTCTGTATCAAAACCCGGCATAATTTGAGGTGCCATATCAATAACAGTTACATCTATACCTTCTTCTTTCAGATTTTCCGCAATTTCCAAACCGATAAAGCCACCACCTGCGATGACCGCTTTCTTTACCTGATGTGTTTTGATATAATGCTTCAATGCATCTGCATTATCCGGTGTACGCATTGTAAATACGCCATCTAAGTCTGTCCCTTTCATAGGCGGAATGATAGAAGATGCACCTGTTGCGATGACACAGGCATCATAGGAAAGCACGGATTCTGTTCCTTCTGCTAAGTTTTTTACCGTTACCTGTTTTGCTTTTGCATCTAAACCAATGGCTTCTCTGCCTGTCAGTACATGGGCACCTGTCAATGCAGCAAATTTTTGTGGTGTGTTTACAATAATTTTATCTCTATCATGAATGATGTCCCCTACATAATAAGGCAAACCACAGCCTGCATAGGAAATATCCGCATCTTTTGTTAAAATGGTTACATCGCTGTCAAACTGCATTCTCTTTAATTTTGCAGCTACCTTTGTACCTGCTGCAACGCCACCTAAAATTAAAACTTTCATGTTGATTCGCTCCTCTCCTATTTTCCTGTTTCCATATCATCATTTGCATCTGTATCTTGTAATGATAATATAGCAGATGGAACGTTATTTTTCTGTAACTTTGTCACATAAATAACAAAGAAATCGTCACTCCCATAAAATATTGCTCTTGACAAACAGTATCATCATATGGTATATATAATACATCATATGACTGACGGATAATGTGGAGTATACCACATGAAGTATGATATCTTTTAGCCGACCGTCTGGGCAAGAAAAGCCCGGATTGTCGGCTTTTCTTTTTTCTGTGAAGGAGGTTTGTTTTCACATGACGAAGGGACGAATCCATTCAATAGAGTCTATGGGATTGGTAGATGGCCCTGGTATACGTACGGTTGTATTCCTTCAAGAATGCTATCTGCGTTGCTGCTACTGCCATAATCCAGATACATGGTCTAGACAAAATCCAAAAGCAATAGAGCTTTCACCTGAGGAATTATTGCAAAAACTATCTCGCTTTCGTACCTATTATGGCAAAAATGGCGGTGTTACTTTTTCCGGTGGTGAGCCCCTGTTGCAACCTGCATTTTTGCAAGAAACGCTTGCTTTATGTAAAAAGGCAGGTATCCATACTTGTTTGGATACAGCCGGCTGTGGTATTGGAGATTATGAAAAGATTTTAAAAAATACCGATTTGATTTTGATGGATATAAAGCACTATACTGCACAAGGCTATCAAAAAATAACGGGGCATTCTCCAAATGCATCTATGCGTTTCTTAGATACTGTAATCCGTATGGAAATTCCTATGTGGATTCGTCATGTTGTTGTACCGGGTTTGACTGACAGCGAGGAACACCTTGTTGGCTTGGAAACATATCTGCGTACGCTGCGCAATATCCAGCGTGTAGAATTGCTCCCCTATCATACAATGGGCATACACAAATATACAGCATTAGAAATGCCTTATCCATTGGAAGACGTCCCTGCACTGGACAGTCATGCACTTGATGCATGGAACGAAAGACTCAACCGTAATTGCACAAAACCATCAACATAACAATATAAAAAAGAAAGGATGTCATATGATGAACATAGATACAAATAGTACCGCTTGGAAAGGATTTCACACTGGCGAATGGTGTCACTTAATCAATGTACGCAACTTTATTCAGAAAAACTATACACCTTATGAAGGTGATAGCTCTTTTTTGGCACCTATCTCTCCAAAAACACAAAAAGTTTGGGAAAAAGCAGAAGCACTTATCATTGAAGAAGTAAAAAAAGGCATCATTGATGTGGAAACAAACATTGTATCCGGTATCAATCATTTTGCTCCTGGCTATATCGACCAAGAAAATGAAGTGATTGTTGGTTTGCAGACAGATGCCCCCCTCAAACGCATTGTCAATCTCTACGGGGGTATGAATATGGCTACTTCTGCCTTGGAGCAATTTGGATATCAGCTAAATCCCAATGTTGCAGAAAATTTCCACCGTTATCGCAAAACGCATAATGAAGGTGTTTTTGATGCCTATCCAGAACGTACACGTATTGCAAGAAATGCGGGGCTGTTGACCGGTCTGCCTGATGCCTATGGCAGAGGGCGTATCATTGGTGACTATCGTCGTGTGCCTTTATATGGTACTGATTTTCTGATTGCCCAAAAGAAACAAGATTTAGAAATGCTAGATGGTGCTATGACAGATGAACGTATTCGTTTGAGAGAAGAAGTACAAATGCAAATCAAAGCACTGGAAGAAATGACAAAAATGGCTGCACAATATGGCTGTGACATTTCAAAACCGGCTGAAAATGCCAAAGAAGCTGTGCAAAACCTGTACATGGCATATCTGGCTGGCATTAAGGAAAACAATGGTGCTGCTACTTCTTTGGGTCGTACTGCCACGTTCTTGGATATTTATATACAAAGAGATTTGGACAATGGTGTATTAGACGAACAGGGTGCACAAGAGCTTATTGACCAATTTGTCATTAAGCTGCGTTTGGTACGTCATCTGCGTACACCGGAATACAATGAACTTTTTGGTGGCGACCCTACATGGGTAACAGAAGCGATTGGCGGTATGGGTATTGATGGTCGTACACAGGTAACAAAAAATTCATTCCGTTATTTGCATACGCTCACAAACTTGGGTACTGCACCGGAGCCTAACTTGACTGTTTTGTGGAGCAATCATTTGCCTGAAAACTTCAAACACTACTGCTCTGAAATGAGTATTCAAACAGACTCTATACAATATGAAAACGATGACTTGATGCGTCCTGTATATGGAGATGACTATGCGATTGCTTGCTGTGTATCTGCAATGGGTGTTGGCAAACAGATGCAATTTTTTGGTGCACGTGCAAACCTTGCCAAAAGCCTGCTTTATGCCATCAATGGCGGCATTGATGAAAAAAAGGGCATACAAGTAGTACCCAACATTGAACAAGACCATGATACCGTATTAGATTTTGACAAAGTACTTAGAAACTATAAAAAAGTACTGTCTTATGTAGCAGAACTCTATGTGGATACCATCAATATTATCCATTATATGCACGACAAATATGCTTATGAAAGCAGTCAAATGGCACTACATGACACCATTGTAGAACGTTTGGCAGCGTTTGGGATAGCGGGTATCTCTATCGTAGCGGATTCTCTTTCTGCAATCAAATTTGCGAAAGTACGCCCGATTCGAAATGAGCAGGGGATTGCTATTGATTTTGAAATTGAAGGAGATTTCCCGAAATATGGAAATGATGATGACCGTGTAGATGATTTTGCGGTAGAAATTGCTTCCTACTTCTCTGCGGAGCTGAAAAAACACCCACTCTATCGTAACGGTATTCATACACTATCTGCATTGACAATTACCAGTAATGTCATGTATGGCAAAAAAACAGGTGCTACACCAGATGGTCGCAAAGACGGAGAACCTTTTGCACCAGGTGCAAATCCAATGCATGGCAGAGAGCAAAATGGTGCCTTGGCTTCTTTAAATTCTGTGGCTAAAATTCCTTATCGCTGTGTATGCCAAGATGGTGTTTCCAATACATTCTCTATCGTACCACACGCACTTGGAAAAACAGAAACAGCACGTGTGCATAACCTGACTGCTATTTTAGATGGATATTTTATGCAAGGGGCACACCATCTCAATGTAAATGTGTTAAATCGAGAACTGTTGATAAAGGCTTTTGAACACCCAGAACAGTATCCAACATTGACCATTCGTGTTTCCGGCTATGCAGTCAATTTCAGTCGTTTGAGCCGTGAACAACAGCTGGAAGTCATAAAACGTACTTTCCACGAAGCAATATGATATGCCGAAGATATTACAAAATATAAAAAGCAATCATGTGTGATTGCCATTCTTCCTCTAACAGCCGCAATTTTGCGGCTGTTTTTTTGTATTCAATCCAATCATGCTGTACTTTCGGAAAAATCTCTGCACTGCGTTTCAAAATCCCATGCATATATGCAATCGCAATCTCATAATTCACAATTGGTATCTCTGCATTTGTGGCTGTCCGTATACGATACAGCATTTGTTTTTCGTCGTGCATACAACCACCGCAATGAATGAGCCATGCATATTTTTCCAAATCCTTTGGAAATTCTTGTTCTGACGTAAATATATATTGCGGATTTGCTTTGACACATTTTGCAATCCAATTCGGTATTTTGACCGTACCGATATTGCCACATTGTCTATGGTGGGTACAGCCCTCCGAAATCAAGACACAATCCGTATCCTGCAAGGCAATGACTTCTGTGCGGATTTCTTCTTGTGTCAGTTTTTTTCTGACAATGTCTTGGTTTTTAGCGTAATACAGACAACACACACAGCTATTGACACAATAATTGGACAAATACAAAGGGGCAAAAATCACAATACGGTTGCCATACCGAATACCACACATCACATTTTAAGAATACAAGCCCCTCCTCAATTTTTTATCTGAACCAATTCTTTTTTGATATAACCTGAATACCTTTGTCATTCGCTATGGCACAACAGATATGCTCTTGTTCCATATTATCATGTGTTAATCTCACAAGCTCCATAGTTCATTTCCCTTTACATCAACATTTACATTTGTGGCATAGGTGCAATATAGCACCCTAATTTATGAAAATGATACCAATCTGATATTTTTTCTGTACTTGCAATATTTAAAGCAAGTAGAATTTCTCTTGCAAATTCCATTGTGGCAGTACCATTTGCTGTTATGATATTCTTATCATGTACTGCTTGTTTTGCAATATATTTCATTTCACCTGTATAAATCGCACCAGCCCATTTTTTCAAATCATTTAAGTTATTGCCTGTATGATTTACATCATTCAAAACGCCAACTGTTCCCAAAAATGCAGCTGCATCACAAATACCACACAATAGTTTACCTTTTTTATAGCAATCTTCTACCATTGTTTTCACCTGTTTTGCCTCTTCACTTCTCCATGTCATACCACCGATTAAAATAAGTGCCTGATAGTCGTCCGGAACAGATTGCATATCATAATCAGGTAATATATGAAACCCTCCGATTGACGAAATACAATCTTTTGATAATGATACCGTCTGAATATTGTATTGATTTTTTCCAAATATTGTGATTGCAGATGCAATATATGCTGCTTCCCAATCTGCATATTGTTGTAATATCACAAATAATATTGTTTTTTTCATATTGCTTTACTCCTTTATCAGTTTCTGTTTCTTCGGATACATTTCTTTATAAATTTGCTCATAAAATTTTTCCATACTTCCAGTGTTTGCAACGCAAGTTTGCTGGTTAATGTTTATAAAACCTTTTTATCAAATGTAACTGCCTGTTTTATATTTGTAACAATCCATACAGGATTTTTCAATTTGATATATAATACCGCCAAAAATTGTATGTTATTTTCCTTTTTTTGCTTTCTTCTTGACTTCTGGTAATTCCAAATACATTTTATGAAGTATCGCAGACATCAGCGATGTTTCTTCCACATCATCTACTACAACCATGAGCGTTTTTGAACCCTCATATGGATATGCTCTATCTGCATCAGGCATAAGCTGTAACACGGATTGTGTCGGTTTCAGAAAAAAACAATTATCACAAATATCCCCTACAAGTTTACCTTGAAAATAAACCAGATATTCTCCCATCATTTTTCTAGTGGAAACAACGCCTACTTTTTGTAAATATTCTAAAATATAATCATGAAATTCCTTTGATGTTGCCATTTCATCATTCCCCTTTCCTAATTGGAAGTCTGATTACCGTCTTTTGTTTTTCTGGTGCAACACGCCTTGCATCGGATAAATAAATTTCATGATGCAATCTTTCAGAAGACAAATCATTGACATATCCATTTTCCTGAATAAATCGGTGCATTGCTGCTACTGTATTTGGTTCATCATCAAAAGTGCCTATATGCATACATTGCACACAAAGTCCTTCTTGTACTGTCATAAATTCTACTTTTGCATAGTCTTGTTTCTTTTTTCTTTTTGTTTCTTCTACGATACACAAAAAATCATATTTCTTCGCAAAATCCGGTAGCCGAATACAAGATATCCAGCAAAATGTTTCTTTCTTATTGTAATCTATGTTATGTGTACCTTCCTGCCACCAAAAACCTTCCAATGGTGGTACAACATAATCAAAATATCCTTCTATGCTATGTTCACCCTTTTTACACATCTTCATTGCATAAGCAATTTGATAAAGCAGACGGATTGCTGTTTTATATTCTCCATGTGCTTCATTTGGATTTCCTTTTCCTCGAATCGCTATAAAATTCATTTCTGGGATATTGATAATCTCTGGTTTATTTTTTGGCATATAAAACGCTTTATATTCTTTTTTATAATCAAATGGCATAATTTGGTTCCTCCTAAAATCGTCCTTTGTAAAAATGTCCATTCCCTAATTTCTTTGCAGTCAGTCTGAACAGCACACAGCCATCAGGACATACAACATCTTTTTCATATTTTCCAAATTTCCTCCACTGCGTACAGCCTCCATAATAGGGTATACTATCATCATCAGTTTTGCACATATACCTTGCCCTTGCCGATTTACGGGACACCCGTATGTGCAAATATATGTATCTCCAATTTCTTCACCATTGGGACAGTAATGCTCTGTATCATTGCCACATAAAAATCCTGTTACTTCCATTTGAAATTCATATTCTTCATCATACCATTTTTTCATATTTGTTATCCCCTTTTGATTGATTATGATAAATTTTATTTCTCATATTTATGTAATATATTTTTTGCAATACGAATCATTTCATCTTTCACTTCTGCTGGTTCTAGCACCTCCACTTGATCTCCGAATGTAAGAAGCCAGCATAAAAGGTTTTTCTTGTCTGTATAATCTGCCGAAAACAGAAGTCTTCCATCTTCATTCTTCGTAAAACAATTTGCACCGAATTCTTCTACCAACTTCCATTTTAATTCTTCGCAAAATAAAGCCTTGACTTTCATTTCGACAGGGAATATCTTTTCTGTTGAAAAATCAGGAAGTGGAACTTCTTTTGCCGTAAAATTCGTGCTATCTTTGTTGAGCAGATCCATGCGGTTCAACTTAAACATTCTAAAATCCTTTTTCTCTGTACAGAACCCCCACACATACCAAGAAGACCATTTAAATATCAAATAATATGGTTCAATCATTCTTTTGCTCTCACCTTTTGGTGCATAGTAATGGAATGATAAAAGTTTTCTTTCTTCGATTGCATCTTGAATCAATTTTATTTTTGGAGCAAGCGTTTCTTTATACCATGATGAAAGATCAATGAAAATAGAATCTCGTCCACTAACAAAATCAGATGCTCCTGTCTGAATTTTTTCCATAAGCTGTCGATAATAGTTACTTCCGCTTACACTATCCAAACTTCTAAGTCCTGCTAAAATCATCTGCATATCTTTCGATGTCAAAATTGTACGATTCATACGATAACCGTCCATAATACGAATACCACCACCTGAACCTTGTACCGTAAAAATTGGTATCCCCGCATTACAGAGTGCCTCAATATCTCTACCAATCGTTCTTCGTGATACTTCAAATATTTTTGCCAACTCTGGTGCTGTTGTTTTTTCATTCTGTAATAATATGGAAAGTATTCCAATCATTCTATCTATCTTCATCATACACCTCGTATCTTGATTATCTTAACATACCAAACATGACTACAATATGTCTTGTTTATTTTATTATTTTTGTTGTGCTGTTGCCAATATATTTTGTTTCTCATTTAGACAATAAAATGATGATATTGTGAATATTGCAAAATTCACTACAACTAGATTCCGAAAAATTTTTTGACTCCAATCGCATGAGCAATCTGTTATTCTATGTGTCAATCAGCATTCACTCATGCAATCAAATATGTATCGTATGATTCGTAGTATCATCTCTGGTCATACTCATACCATATGCTGGTTCAGTTGAAAGCGTAGTGCAGGACATTTCCTTCTAAGTATAGGTGTTCCATTCAGAATAGCATCTGCGTCTGTAACCACACCCAAATCAATATTTGCACCATCTGGCAGATACTGTAACAGGTCAACAGTTCCTGTTGCCCCTGCTATTGATATTTTCTTTCCTTTATAAACAGCGGTATATTGTGTGTTTATTCTATTCCTAAATTTACATGGTATTTCTTTTCCTTTTTGATATGTAATATATTTTATGGTCTTTCATCAATGACAGATACCCTGCCGCTGATGAAAAGTCATAAACGTATGTTACTATTTTGACTAAAATTTGTTAATATACCATGTTTGCATCATAACAAAAAGCAGGATATGATTTGATCCAACTGTCAAATAAAGTTGTAACCATCAAATATAGAGAAATTACACAATCAAAAGAAATGTAGCAAAAATATTCAAAATATGGTATATTATGATGAAATAATTTTAAAAATGTAGCAATATTTAAAGTTATAAAAAGCAAAGGAAGTGAGGTTATGAAAAAACGATATTTTGCTGCGACAATGGCTCTTTGCATGAGTCTTACACCCGTTTCTCCCGCAGCATTTGCTTCTGATGAAGAAGCACAAAGTACAGTAACAGATATGGTTGCTCAATCTCCTAATGGTGTTCAAACACATGATGAAAAAAAGGAGAACACGGCAACAGATACTGTTGCCCCATACCCTGATGGTGAAAAACACCTGTTGCAGAAGAGCAAAGTACAATAACAGGGGTTTACAGTGATGTAACAGATATTATCGGCCCATATCCTGAGG
>JAHHTU010000045.1 GCA_020024455.1 Anaerotignum sp.
AAGTAATAGTAGAAAGTATGGTGAGAGAAAAGAAAAGATAATGTATAGGATAAAATGATGGTTTTGTTGGATTGATGAGAAGTATCTTTTTTCAAAGTTTTGTGATATCATTTATTTAAAACAACTCAGTAAATAACTTTATATTTAAGAATGTAGGTGATACAGTAAAATGGAAATTAGATATATGTCATCTGATGATGATAAGTTAGCAATAAGCAAGATATATGAAGAAAGTTGGAAATATGCATATAAAAACATAATTCCAAAAGACTATCTGGATTCTATTGAAGAAGGAAGATGGGTTGCAACACTGGATATATGTGAGTGGCAAACTTTTGTATGTATGGATAATGGAAAATACATAGGTACAAGTAGTTTTTGTAAATCACGATTTGAACAGTATCCTAATTGTGGAGAAATTATCTCAATATATTTTCTTCCGGAGTATATGGGTAAAGGATATGGCAAAGAATTGCTTGAAGCTGTTGTTTCGGAACTTAAAACGCAAGGATACAAAGAAATATTTTTATGGGTTCTTGATGATAATATCGTAGCAAAAAACTTTTATGAGAAGCAGGGTTTCTTGCAAACAGACAATTATATTGATGATAACATTGGGGGAAAGGAGCTTCGTGAGGTGATGTATATATATAAAGTGAAATAACTTTCAGTTCACCCAAGGGCACAATTCTATACTCTCCTATTGGGAGTATCGTACGTCTTGCAGAGCTAAAAGAACAGAACCAGTGGGCTGTCCTTTCTTGTGTCACCTATGGATTTACCATCTGTAAGAAGTATACAATGCTGTTTGCCACCAGAAAATTTAATCACAAGAAAATGAAAGGAGAATCGTTATGAAATCGTTTGACACAAATTATAAGTTACTGGACAAGATGTACAAAGACGCTTATTTCCCTAATTTCTTGGTGGACAAGGTAAAAAACGAGGTGCAAAAGGTTATTGACCTGCTGGAAAGTGGAGAGACCGACACTGAGATTGTACAAGAGAAACTGGACGAGGTAGTATGTGCTATCAATGACTTACAAGATAAGTTTGATGAAAATGATAGCGAAATCGAAACCGTTGCTCGTGATTGTATCGGAGAAACTGTTGGTTACATCTTAGAATGGTTTCATATTCCCATTGATATAGAGGAGGCTATTCGGGAAAGAGATTGGTAACTCATTCATTTCCCATTTTCCAGAATAATTACAATTATTGATAAATACAGAAAAAAGACCGTTGACACACTGTATTGGTGCAAAGTCAGCGGTCTTTTTTTATCCAAGAACCTAAACAAAGGGGTATCACTATGCCAGAAAAACGAAAGACGCTGGAAGAACTGCAAGCCGAAAAGGAGCGGGCAGAAGCGTGGCTTTTGCAGGAGTAGCACAAGGTAAACGAATTGGAAGGCAGACAATAACTATCAATAGCCACAAAAATCAAGATAAAAAAGAGAAAATATGGAAATATAACAAATGAATGGAGGTGTTTCAGTGGATTTTTGTTGATATATGATACATATATGAGTGAAGAAGTATGTTTCTTATACGGAAAGAAACTCGGTAACAGCTTCATGAGAGATAGATTTATTCATAATCTTGTGATATGATAGTTTCATTACTTAAAACAAATCAAAATTATTTCAAATTTTACCTGGAAAGAATGATGTTAAGGTAAATTTTAAGGAGATAGTTATGTTAGACAAGAATAAAATATATTCTCATTTACACGAATTATTGAATAGAGCGGAAATTCCGGTAAGCATACAATCTAGTGCAATTACAAGAATGATTGACAATAGCAGGATTGATATGTGTCTTAAAATTGACATAATGGAATACTGTGCAAAATTATCATGTTTTGAGCGGGGAATGATTGTATTTGAAAAATACTTAAATCATGAAGAACTTATAAAATTTATAATGCTGAAAGAAGTTGTAACTTCGTATGCTTTTTTATTATCTCAAAAACATAGAGATACAGATGGTTATATTGATATAGCTTGGAGAGAAAACTTTCAAAAAGAAGCATTTTCGCTTATTGGAGAACCCTATAAATCAATGTATGAGAAGAATATAAATATGTTCAATATTGCTGATTGATAATCTAAAGAATACCGTATCATTTGGAAATGGTTTGGGCAGATGTACTTTGTTATCAGGTAAAGCAAGAAACTGATAGACCTAATTTATGGATAGATGCAAAGGAGCAAGTGTGGACTTTTTATATAAGTCAATCATCAAAATATTTATAAAACTTCGGGAAAGATAATAGACTTGTTCCTAAAACGGTTTATCATTTTCTTG
The DNA here is from genome assembly GCA_020024455.1 of Anaerotignum sp. Taxonomy (GTDB): domain Bacteria; phylum Bacillota; class Clostridia; order Lachnospirales; family Anaerotignaceae; genus Anaerotignum. The sequence goes on from JAHHTU010000045.1 coordinate 2,310, forward strand.
TGGCTGGTACAAATTTTGTAATGGATATTTTATCTGAAGAATATCCAACAATTCAATTCATGAAATGATTTTCTGTAAATACATGATGTGTTATGCGTATTTGAGCTATTTGATTTATCCAAACAATTTTTCTCTATCCCTTGGTAAGGCGTACTTCTATACGCTCTTATCGAAAGTATCGTGCGTCCTGCGCAGCTGAAATGATGCTAGAATAAAAATAGTGCAAGCCAGATGCCGTTCGGTATTACGAGGAGCATAAGGAACTGTGACTGCATGGCTGTGTCGAAAATCCGAGAATCGGGTACAGTACTCTGAATAATCGGACTATTGACGAAGATTCCAGACAAAACGACGGCATACCCAAGAACAACAAGGAGCTACAGAAGATATTCTAAAAGGATAGTGGGCAAATACATGAAAGAAATGGGTATAAAGGCACTGAACCACAGATAGATGAACAGGTGCTACTGACACACCTTGTTCAGGCTGGCGATAGAGAAACGTAGCAATGCTGACACGGAAATATCAGGGAGAACAGCAGAGCTGACTGAAACAATCAAACGGCTCAAAGCAGAGCGGGCGATTGGGCAAAAAACAGCCTCCAATGTTAAAAAATGCCTTGGACCCATTAAGCAGTATTCAAAGCCTACGGAATTGACCGTCGAACTGCTGAATACCCTGATTGAAAAAATCTTGGTGCATGAAATCTCCTGATGGTATGTAGGAGCAGGAAATCGAAATTTTCTATCGCTTTGTCGGCAAAATTGATTGATAGAAAAGAGTGCCGAATCCAATAGAGGCACTCTTGCACAAACAATATCTTTAATTGAAGGAAATGGGACAAGGAAAATCAGAAATCAAGCGAACACATATTTATAATGTGAGTACAGATTAGAGTTTATTAGGTACGGAACATAATATGGCGGTTCCTACATCAGAAAAAAATTTTTCCAAAAGAATACAGGCAAGCAATTATGTTCATTTTAGTTGTAGATACAAGTGCTATCATCGCAGTATTGTTTATTGTTGCATTTGGGTGATGAGCAAAGTATGATATTGTATAAAAAGGAAGTGAAAAATTGATGAAAAAAATAAAGAATTTGCTTCTCATATCTTTTATATTGGGCGTGAGTTTACTTATAATGAATGGATGTACTGATTCAAATAACCGAAACTGGAATGACCTGACACCTGAAGAGCAAGAAGAAGTGCGACAAACCTTCAATAATGTAAGAAAAGATTTGGAAACGATGTATCCAGAGGGATATGTAGAAAACAAATTTACAGAGTTTATTTTGGACAAACTGGATAAATTTGAGCAAGAGATTGAAAAAGAGAATTGAATGGGTTTTTCCCACACATGAATTTCTGGCTGCCAAACAGCAACAGTTTAAAGTGCTGTCACCATTTTGAAATATAAAACTGAATACCGCCATGCTGCAACAATACATCAAGCAGGAAATCTTTTTGATATGCTCCCTTTATGAAAGACAGTGAAAAAATAAACTGTTATCATAAGGGGAGCAATTCTATGTCACAAAAAAGTAAACGAACCACAAAAGAAAAATAGAGATTATCAGAAAATACCGGTAAGTCGAAATAAGCTTAGTTCAAATGGTTCGGTATGCAGGTCTTAGGACAACGACAATCTATAAATGGAGTACACGATATGAAGCAGAAGGAGCAGCCGGATTTTCGCCATATCAGCAAAACCAAGTCTATTCGCCGAAAATAAAGTTAAAAGCGGTACAGGAATATCTGTATGGGCGGGCAGTCTTGGAGAAATCAGTAAAAAATATCAGTTACGAAATGACCGTCAACGCAGCAACTGAATAAAGGCATAGACTTTAATGCCACAAGATTTTGCAGCATGATATCGGTAGAGAATAAAGCTTAGCAGGACGCACGAATACTTCTGACAGAAGAGTATAAAAGTGTGTTCTTAGAGTGCGAAGCACTTTTGTTTTAGAAAATAGTTCAGATTCTTTATAACATATTTTTGACTCTTGACAAACGACAAATTCATGATAAAATATATTACGATACTCGTAATATACGAGTAAAGAAATATAAAATTCGGAGGTCTTTCATGAATGAGAATATGTTGCTCCATAAACTTTTGGAAATTTTCGAATATAAAAGAGAATATCAACGCCAAACTTCCAATATTCCGCCGCAAGATATGTATGTGCTGGAAAGAATCTACTTTATGAAAAAGTTGACAGGCAAAGATATTTCCCAAAAATACAATATCCAGCCATCTACGCTTACAGGGATTATTGACAGGCTTGAAAATAAAAATTTAATTCAGAGATGCCGAACAAGTGTCGATCGCAGGGTAGTAGAACTTGTACCTACAACCAAAGGAAGTGCAATCGTAGAAAAACATATAGAAGAAGATGAACGATTTGCAAACAATTTATTTAACAGCTTAGAAGAAACAAAAAAGGAAAAATTCAAAGAACTGCTCGAAGAGCTGATACAGAATATCGAAAAGGATAGTTTATTTTTATGAAACATAACATGATAAATGGAGGTGAATATATTGTCATTTCTTGAATTTCAAAATGTATCTTACACCAGTGACAATAACGTAATTCTAAAAGATATATCATTAAATGTTGCGTCAGGGGATTTTGTTTCTATTGTTGGGCCTTCCGGCAGCGGTAAAAGTACGCTCCTAAGGCTGTGCGGTGATTTAATCAGTCCCACCTTGGGGGATATTATCTTTGAAGGAAAAAATTATCGGGATTATAAAGCGGTTGATTTAAGAAAAAATATCGCCTACTGCTTTCAGACACCATATCTTTTTGGAGATACTGTGATGGAAAATATAGAATTCCCTTATTATGTCAGAAATATAAAACCTGATATCACAAGAATAAAATCATTGTTTTCTATGTTTGATATGTCTGATGATTACTTAAAAAGAGATGTCAAAAATCTTTCCGGTGGTGAAAAGCAGCGAATCGCTCTGATGCGAAGCATTCTTTTTAGGCCGAAAATCCTCCTTTTAGATGAAGTCACTTCAGCACTTGATACGGATAATACCTTAATTGTGGAAAAGGTAATTGCATCATTACACGCAGAAGGGGCAACCGTATTGTGGGTAACGCATAATCCGGAACAAAGCAGGAAGTATGCCAACAAAATATTAACAATTCATGCCGGAAAAATCGAATCATTCGAGGAGGTGGTCATATGAACACTATGAATCATATTAGTGCATTTTCCTTAGTTGTCTCTTCATCACTTGTATTGATTACACTTTTTTTCTCCTATTGGCAAAAACTGAAACTGGAAAAGGAAATTATCATTGGTGTTGTAAGAGCGATTGTTCAGCTGATAATCGTTGGTTATATTCTGGAATATGTTTTTGGATATAAAAATCCGATATTCACAACATTGCTTGTGTTTTTCATGATTTTCAATGCTGCATATAATGCGGCTAAAAGAGGAAAAACAATCCGAAACGGACTGGCAATCTCTTTTTTGTCTATCACCATCGGCACGGTGGTGACTCTTTCGATACTCATATTGTCCCAAACGATACAATATGAACCATATCAAATTATACCTGTCAGTGGTATGATTATTGGAAATTCTATGGTTGCCTTGGGACTGTGTTATAAGCAAATGATATTCAACTTCAAGAACAAACGGGAAGAAGTAGAGACAAAACTTTCTTTGGGTGCAGATCCCCTTTTGTCTTCCATTGAAATCATTCGAGACGCAATAAAAACCGGTATGCTTCCAACGATAGATTCTGCAAAAACATTAGGCATTGTATCATTGCCGGGAATGATGACAGGATTGATTTTGGCAGGTTCATCTCCTATGGAAGCTATCAAATATCAGATTATGGTTACATTTATGTTGTTGTCCACGACATCTATATCTTCGTTTATTGCGTGTTACTTGGCCTACAAAAGTTTTTACAACAAAAGGAAACAGTTAATATCTATAAAATGACAGCGACAAAGTAGTGTTTGCATCATAATTGTGTACTGTGTATACGGGAAATACCAGATGCCCGAATCGCAGTTTTCTGTTCAAAATTCACTGAAATATAAATTGATTCAGCCTTGGTGATTTCCCAGACGCTGTTGTCTGTGAAGCCGTTCCCACAGACCAATGAATGGGGCGAATGTGGTAAAGCAGTTGGCAGATTGTGTGATGCGTTTTATGTATATACAAGACGTAAGGAATATGCCCAAATATGAAAAACCACCCACTAAGCGGGTAAATGTTTTTTTTATGTCATAATTTTGCCACATGGTGTGCATACTATCCAAAACGATGAATTTTTGGAGGTGGTATCTTTGAAAACAGACCAACCAGCACAACAAAAATATGCACAAATTGTACAACAACATACACCGAAAAGTCCAATATGCAAAAATTGTATATTGGCTTTTGTTTCGGGGGGATTGATTTGTGTGATTGGCGAATGTTTTTTGCAAATGTATGGGAAGTATGGCTTTTCCAAAGATGATGCGGCTTTATTGACTTCTGCAACATTGATATTGATTTCTGCTATATTGACCGGATTGGGTATTTATGGAAAACTGGGGAAATATTGCGGAGCAGGGACGGAAGTACCTATCACAGGGTTTGCAAACTCTGTGGTATCGCCTGCAATCGAATACAAAAATGCAGGTTTGGTATTGGGTATGGCAGCGAAGATGTTTATTTTAGCCGGACCTGTGATTGTATATGGTACATTGACATCGGTGATTGTAGGCATTATATATTATTTTGTGGGGCGGTGAATGTATGACAAAGCGGTTAGGGAAACAAACAGTCAGATTACAAGAGCCTGTGCATATCATTGCAGTGGCATCTACGGTAGGGCAAAAAGAGGGCGAAGGGCCTTTGGGCAAATATTTTGATAAAATTGAACCAGATGCCATGATGGGGCAACCCTCTTGGGAACAGGCAGAAAGTCAATTTGTAAAACAAAATATGCAGTTGGTATTGCAAAAGGCAAATATGCAGGCAAGCCAGATGGATTATGTGCTGGGCGGGGATTTATTGAACCAATGCATCGGGACAACGTATGGTATGAAAGAATTTTCAATACCGTTTTTAGGTGTGTTCGGAGCTTGCTCTACCATGGGCGAAATGTTGAGCTTGGGCAGTATGTTGGTAGATGGTGGATTTGCAAATTATGTATTGGGTGGAGCGTCCAGTCATTTTTGTTCTGCGGAAAAACAATTTCGCTTTCCGTTGCCATTAGGCTCACAACGCCCACAATCCGCAACATGGACAGTCACAGGTGACGGGGCGGTAATACTGGCAAAAAAAGGCGATGGCCCTGTCATTACTGAAATTACAACGGGAAAAATTGTAGATATGGGCATGACAGATGCAAACAATATGGGGGCAGCGATGGCACCGGCAGCGGTGGACGTATTATTGGCACATTTTCAAGATACAGGGCGTACCCCACAAGATTATGATGTGATTGCAACCGGAGATTTAGGGTATGTGGGACATCAGTTAGTTGTGGAATTGATGCAAAAAGAGGGGTATGATATGGGGGCACAATATACAGATTGTGGCATTGAAATTTTTGATAAAGAAATACAGGATACCCATTCCGGTGGGAGCGGGTGTGCCTGTTCCGCAGTCACATTTTGCGGGTATTTCTATCCAAAATTGCTGACGGGGGCTATCAAACGTATGTTGTTTATACCCACAGGTGCATTATTGAGTGCAGACTCTGTGCAACAAGGGCTTTCTATTCCTGCCATTGCCCATGCAGTGGTGATTGCGTATCAAAAGGGGGCGTCTGCATGAATTATTTGAAAGCGTTTTTGGTGGGCGGTTTGATTTGTGTAATCGGACAAATTTTGATAGACAAAACAAAATGGACACCTGCAAGGATATTGGTGTTATTTGTATGTGCGGGGTGTGTGCTTGGCGGATTGGGTTGGTATCCGAAGTTGGTGGAGTTTGGCGGAGCAGGTGCAACCGTACCACTGACGGGTTTTGGCAACAATTTGGCAAGAGGTGTGAAAGAAGAAATTGATGCAGTGGGGGCAATCGGTATTTTGACCGGTGGGCTGAAATCTGCGGCAGGTGGATTGACGGCTGTCATGATATTTGCATTTTTGACAGCATTGATTGCCAAACCCAAACAAAAATAACCATAAAATTTATAGATGTTTTCAAAAAAATTTCATATTTTTATGGTAGCCTTTCTGTTTTAATCGTGATATAATAAAAACGTAACAAAAAATAAATATTTTTTAACAGGAAGGAAAGAAGGGAATGCACAAACCGATTGGTTCCAGAAAAGATTTTAGCAGACCGGAAGAGGATACTTTGCTGGCAGAGTACTATGCCTGTATCCAAGATTTATTGGAACAGGAAATGGTGCAGAAAATGGACGAACACGTACAACATTGTGATACAAGTCGTTTGCAGCACAGCATGAATGTGTCTTATTATAGTTTTTTAGTTTGCTATCGTATGGGTTGGGATTACCGTTCTGCTGCCAGAGCAGGATTGCTGCATGATTTGTTTTTCTATGATTGGAGAACAAAAAAATATCTTCGTTCCAATCATGCGGCTTGGCACCCAAGAGTTGCCTATGATAATGCAAAAAAAATTACAACATTAAATACAGTAGAAAAAGATGCAATTTTGAAACATATGTGGCCCTGCACATTGGTGCCTCCACGTTATGTAGAGTCTTATGTGCTGACATTTGTGGATAAAACCGTTGCAGTGATGGAAATGGCACACAAAAAATATGCCAAAGTATTCAAACACGCGACAGCGTAAAATCTTGACGGAAAGCAAAAAAGCTGATGGTGAAAACTGTCAGCTTTTTTCTTATATCAAAAAAGATAGATGAAAATTGTCTGCATCTGTTGTGATTTGTTTGACAATCCTTGTACCATGAGCAGTATTTTTCGCTACAATGAACACAAAGAGAGAAAGGTGGCGATGATTTTGCATAAGAAGCAAAAAGAATTCTTGATGGCACTGGAAACAGTCAAAGAGCAGTATATCAAACAGGCAATAGAAGTAGAAAATATCTTTTATCGTGGGTTTTATATACAATGTATGGAAAGTACGGCAGCGGATATTTATGAAGTCTGTTTTTTGGATTTTAGTCAGGGAAATTGTTTTCGAAATAGTATCCGTCAAGAACAGTTGAAACCGTTTTTCAAATTGGCAGCAATACACCATAGTATTTGCACCGCAAAACGCAGAAAAAAACAAATCACATGGCAGGAAATACGTTCTGTGTTACAAACAGTATATGCATTGTCTGAAAAAGAAATGCAGCTTGCAGATAGGTTATATCATTGTATGGAACATTGCAAAAGCAATTTTTCGGAATTGTTTGCAAAAGTGACGCTGCAATATTTACACATACAACCCCAATTTCATATTTTCACATTGGCGTTTTTGCTTCATTTTTGGTATAATTCTTACAGAAGTTTTATGGCATCATTTGCGGGATATGTGCCGTTTCATGTACGGTTACAAAAAACATCTGCAATGTGAATATACAAAAAGGCGGGAATGATATGTGGACAGAACAACAGGAAAATGCCATGATGGCAAAAGACAGCGATATTTTGGTGGCGGCAGCGGCAGGTAGTGGGAAAACTGCTGTATTGGTGGAACGTATCATTCGTCGGATTACAGAGGGGGACGCTCCGATGGATATTGACCGTATGCTGGTGGTGACGTTTACAAAAGCAGCCGCAGCAGAAATGAGCCAAAGAATTGGTGCGGCAATTACCAAAAAATTGGAGCAAGAACCACAAAATGCACATTTGCAAAATCAGTTGGCATATTTGAGCCATGCGGATATCAAAACCATACACGCATTTTGTTTACAGGTCATTCGGGAATATTATGATTTATTGGATTTAGACCCTGCGGCAAAAACGGCAGACCCATCAGAAATTAAATTGTTGCAAAAAGATGTTTTGGAAGATTTGTTTGAAGCATTATATGCACAAGAGCATACAGGCTTTTTGCAGCTTTTGGAAACATTTAGCGAAGATACAGGAGATAAACGGCTGAAAGAATTGGTTTTGCAAGTGTATGAATTTGCACAAGGTGACCCACACCCGCAACAATTATTGTTGGATATGGCAGAGCGGTTTGCTTTTGCTGAAAATGAGGGATTGGACGATTGTGTATGGATTGGTTTGATACAAACGGCTTTGTATGGGAATGTGGCAGATGCACAGTATCAAATGCAAAAGGCAGAACAGTTGACAAAATATGATGCAGGCTTTACAGGATATCATGATTGTATTGCAAAAGAATTGGAAGCATTGACAAATTTGAAACATACTTTGGAAGAAAAAGGATATGCAAACTGGCAAAAGGCATTTTCTGCGGTTGTTTTTGGGCGTATGCCTGCATATCGTGGCGAAGAAAAAGAAAAAGCGGAACAAATCAAAAATCTCAGAAACGATGCAAAGGCAACTATACAAAAATTGGGCGAAACCTATTTTTGTTATGATGCACAAATGCAGTTGCAAGTATTGAAAGGACTATATCCTGTCGCAAAAGCATTGTCAGAGGTTACCATATTATTTATGGAACAGTTTGCAGAGGCAAAAAAAGAAAAGCTATGGCTGGATTTTCACGATTATGAACATTTTGCTTTGCAAATCCTGACAGAGCCGCAAAGCACAAAAGACAACATCATTCCCACAGAAGCCGCAAAACAAATGCAAAAAAAATACGATGAAGTCATGATTGACGAATATCAAGACAGCAATGTGGTGCAGGAAATGTTATTGAGTGCTGTTTCGGGGGCATATTTGGGCAAAAACAACCGTTTTATGGTTGGGGACGTGAAACAAAGCATTTACCGTTTTCGTTTGGCAATGCCACAGTTATTCAATGAAAAATACCGCACATATCCGATACAGGCAGGTGGCAAAACCAGAAAAATTATATTGTCTAAAAATTTCCGCAGTCGTAAAAATGTATTGGACGGTATCAACTTTTTGTTTCGCCAACTGATGACAGAAGATTGTGGCGATGTGGCATATGATGCAGAAGCGGCATTGTATGCAGGGGCAGAATTTCCAGAATATACCGGCGTTTGTGGCGGAGATTGTGAAATGGTTGTTTTGGAAACAGCAACCACAGACGACGAATTGCCGGAAGAATTGGAAGAACTGGACAAAAAACAATTAGAACTGACATGGATTTTACATAAAATCAAAGATATGCAAGCAGGGGGTTTTTCGGTATTGGATAAAGAAACAGGGCAATATCGCCCTTTGGCATATCGTGATGTTGCCATATTGTTGCGTAGTATCAAAAGCTGGGGCAACACATTAGATGATATTTTCGGAAAAGAGGGTATCCCATATTATGCAGAAACATCTGAGGGATACTATGATATGACAGAAGTCGATACCATACTGAATATGCTCCGCTTGACAGATAACCCATATCAGGATATTCCGCTGCTGTCTTTGCTGTATTCTCCGATTTATGGGGTTTCTGCGGACGATTTGGCTCAAATTCGTTTATTTGGCGGTGATGGACTGTTTTACGAATGTGTGTTGCGGTATATTGAAGCGGGTGAAGAAAAACAAATCGTTGAAGTTTTAAGTCGTTTTGTTTCGGATTTACAGATATGGCGAGAACAGGCAAGAGCAATTTCATTGCATGAGTTATTGCGGTATTTGTACCAGCAGACAGGCTATTATGATTATGTGGGTATGACGGCAGGCGGTTCTTTGCGGCAAGCAAATTTGCGGTTGTTGTTGGAAAAAGCGGAAACATATGAAAATAGCAGTCAAAAGGGGTTATTCCATTTTGTGCGATATGTGGAACAAATGAAAACCACAGAGGCGGAGGCTGCCGCCGCAAAATTGCAAAGTGAGGCAGAAAATTTGGTGCGTGTGATGACCATTCACAAAAGTAAGGGGTTGGAATTTCCTGTGGTGTTTGTGGCAGACATGGGCAAGCAATTCAATGAGGCAGATATTCGCAGTGCGGTGATTACACACCAAAGTCTGGGTTATGGTATGGACTATATGGACTTGGAACAGCGGGCATATTATCGCACATTATCTAAAACGGCATTGGCAGAGGCAATTCGCTTGGAAAATATTTCGGAAGAAATGCGTGTGCTATATGTGGCACTGACCAGAGCAAAAGAAAAATTGATATTGACAGGGACAGTCAGAAGTTTGGAAAAGGCGATTGCAAAGTGGGTGGAAATTGCAGACTGCCCAACAGAGCAATTACCTGTATATCGTGTGAGAAAAAGCCGCAATTATTTGGATTGGGTGATGCCTGCCTTGTTAAGACACCCTGCTGGTAAGGTATTGCCGGAGCCATGGGAGCCAGTGGAACGTGGAGAACCATACACATTTTTGGAAGAACCATCTAAATGGCAGATTATATTGTTACAAAAAGCAGATGTATATGCTTGGGAAAAGCAAAAGATAGAACAGGCAAAACAAAAAACAGATTTGTTTTCCGCTTGGGATACAGAACAAGATTACAGCGGAAACAAAGAGCAGATTTTTCAGATATTATCATGGCAATATGACTACAAAACGGCAACAACACTGCCTGCAAAAGTTTCTATCTCCGAAATCAAAAGAAAATATGCGGAAATCATTTCCGGTGAGCCTGTACCCGTACCAACAGAATTGAAATTACCAGATTTTGCAAAGGAAAAAAGTACGGTGACAGCGGCGGCAATCGGTACAGCCATACACGCTGTGCTGGAAGCGGCAGATTTGCAGCAGATGTATACAAAAGAAACATTACAACAACTTATCCATAACTTGATGGAACAGGGAACACTTACACAAGAAGAAGCCAAAATGATACCAAAACAAGAAATTTTGCAATTTTTTGCGTCAGATTTGGCAGACAGAATGCGAAAAGCGAAAATATTGAAAAAAGAACAGCCATTTGCAATGTTGATGCGTCCAAAAGATGTATTTTTAGATGAGCAGTATGATGATGTGGACGAATGGATACAAATCAATGGTATCATAGACTGTTATTTTATAGAACAAGATGGCGTTGTGCTGGTAGATTATAAAAGTGACCGTTTATACAGCAAAGCAGTATTTCAACAAAGATATGGGATACAATTACAGTTATATAAAGAGGCTTTGCAACGAGTCACCGGTTTACCTGTGAAAGAATGTTTGGTTTATGCATTTGCTATGGGACAAACCATTTCGTTTTGATATAAGAAGGATTGTGGAGAAATACCGCAATCCTTTTTGATTTATATGTTATGTGTATAAAAAAATCAATTATATGATGAATTTGGAATATTTATAGGAAGGTGTATGGAGAAAAAAGATGGAATATATGGTAAAAATGATGATGAAATTTTGTGTTAATCATGAAAAATAGTATGAAAAAATTGATTTTGCCAGACATCACAAGAGTATAGTTGTGCAATTATGATACATTATAGACACTTTATGTATAGTATTTTTGC
>JAHHTU010000046.1 GCA_020024455.1 Anaerotignum sp.
TAGCTCGTCGGGCTCATAACCCGAAGGTCGCAGGTTCAAATCCTGTCTCCGCAATGAAAAAAAGAGATACAGTGGTATCTCTTTTTTTGTTATATTTTATATGGAATCGACCCAATAGGAAACGGCATTTTGTAAAAAGGCAGCACAACCTGCAATATGTTTATCATAATACGCAGTAAAACGTCCATCTTGTGTATGAAGCATGGAAATGCCTTTGTGTATATTGGTTTGATATTCTTGCAATGTCATGCCAAGCCATTCTTTGTGTAATATCACAATACGTTTTGCTGTTTCGCTTTGGGGGGATATGTTTTGTAATACGGCTTATTCTAATTGTATTTGTATTTCACATTTTAGATTTTGAAATCGTTCATAATCTGCCATTGTCATCGTTCTGATTTTTTCATGTGTCGCATGGATTTGTGCCTCTCCATATTGTTGGCGTAATTCTGTACCATATGTTGCTTCATGTGCAGATATGACTTGCTCTTTGAAACATATAAATTTTTCGGTATCTTGCATTGTTTTTTCTCCTTTCTGGTCTTGGATTGTTTTTTGTACGGTTTGTATCATTTGTGTGAGTTGATTTTGTTGTTTTTGTAACGCAATCAAATGATATTCCAGTGCTTGCAATATATCAAAATTTTCTTGATACAATATGTTGCAAATGCTGGATAAACAAAATCCACGAGCTTTATAAAATAATATTTGTTGTAATAAATGAACTTGTTTGTTTTCATAATAACGACAACCTGTTTTATCTGTATAAGCCGGTGGTAGCAATCCAATTTCATCATAATATCGCAATGTACGGCTACTGACACCTGATAATTTTGATAATGTTGTAATGGAATATGCCATGGTAAATACCTCCTTGTAAAATAAGCATACACCTTTGCGTTACGGCAATGTCAATGGTTTTTATAAAAATTTTTAGACAGTTTTTTTATTTCATGATACACTATATAAAAAGTATACTGTTTGATTGCAATGGAAGGAGGTTTTGACAATGCAAGAACATAAAACAATACCACAACAGGCGGCAGAATGTGCAAAAAATTACTTTCGACAGGGATTGAATTGTTCGGAATGTGTGATGGCAACATTTCTGGAAATGCATGGTTCGGATTTGCCAAATGAAATATTGTGCCTTGCCAGTGGCTTTGGTGGCGGCATGGGGCATACCAAAAACACTTGTGGTGCAATCACAGGGGCAGTGATGGCTTTGTCTGCGGTGGTGGGCAGAAAAAATCCAATGGAAAAAGAAACTATGGCAGAACGGATACAAGAGTTACAAAAAATATATGAAATAGAAGGACGTATGGTAGAGGAAATCGAAGAAAAATACGGCACTTTGATTTGCAGTGAACTTTCTGCTCCAATGGGAGATTTTGAGGGCAAAACCAGAAAGAAAAATTGTATGCAAATGATTGGGGAATGTACAGAAATTGCCATGCGATATGTGTTGGAGGCAGAACAGAATGAAAAAACGAAATAAAAAATCCATATGTTTGGCAGTATGTTTGTTGTTGATATTTGCTTGCAGCATTTCTGTATCTGCACACCCCAGAGTGCGGGTATATGTAGATGGCGTGGAGGTTGCCTTTGACCAGCCGCCAATCATAGAAAATGACAGAACATTAGTCCCCATGCGAAAAATATTTGAAGCAATGGGCATTGCGGTACAATGGGCAGAACCCACACAAACCATTACATCTACAAAAGGAAATGACACCGTAAACATGGTGATTGGCAAAAAAGAAGTGATAAAGAATGGACAAGTGGTGTATCAGATGGATGTGCCAGCAAAAATCGTACAAGAGCGTACATTGGTGCCTGTGCGTGGTGTGGCAGTGGCATTTGATGCCGCTGTGCGTTGGGATTCCAAAAACTATATTGTGGATATCCAAACGACAGCACAGGCAGAAAGCAATTTGAAAGAAATCAAAGCAGATGATGGCACATTGCTGATGACGGTCAGTTTGACAAAGACACCCATACAGTCAAAAGAAATTGCAAAACAAATAGAGCAGGAAATGCAGCAAACATCTGCCGCTATGATTGCAAAATATGAAACCATGGCAAAAACAGCATATGCAGATGCAAAAAAACAGCAAAATCCATGGATACCATATTATTATATGGGTACATATACAACCACCGCAGAAAATGAAACATATACATCTGTGACTTTGGAGGAACGTATCTACACAGGGCAAAAAGAGCAAAAAACGCTTTCTTCCAAGATATATGATACAAAAACAAAAAAAATCGTGGATATCACGGAACTTGTCCCCGATACAAAACAAGAAATACAAACTGTTATGGAAAACGGATTTTTGGCAATCATTGCACAAAATCCAAGTGCATTTTATGATGATGCAAAAACAAGATTGTCTAAATATTTGGATAAAGTGGGATATTACTTAACAAATGATGGGATTGTGTTTTATATCAATCCCGAAATGATTGCATCACAAGAAGCAGGTGTGGTGGCATTTTCTGTGGCATTTGATTGGTGATTTATGAGAAAAATGTGAGAATCTTCTCACATTTTTTTAATTGACAGTAAAATAGTTTTATCATAAAATTATTTTAGTTTTTTAGAATTTTGGCATATGGAAAGGGGTTTCGTCATGCAAAAAGCATACGAAAAAGAAATTGCAAAAGAATTCGTTGCATTAAATATGAATATTTGGTGGTGGAACAGAGGGCATATCATGCAATCGTTTCATGTCAATGGCAAAAATGAAAATGGCTTGTTGACCATGCAACAATTTCATGTATTGATGTTTATGAAATCCACAGGTGTCAATACCATTTCAGAATTATGCAAATGGCTGCATTTGAGTAAAAGCAGTATGTCTATTATGGTTTCCAATTTGGAAAAAATGGGATATCTGTATAAACAGCAGGCAGATGATGCAGATGATGGCAGAAAGGTATATTTGCGTTTGACACAGATGGGGAAAGAAACTGTTGCAAAAGCAGAGGAAAACGTATTGGAACATATTGCCGCTTGTTTTGCATCTTTTTCTGATGAGGCACAGACGAAGATTTGTACAAATTTGAAAGAACTAAACAAAATGTTAAAAGCAGGAGGATTTGAAGAATGAAAAGAATAGGCGTTCTTTTGATGACAGTTTGTGTGTTGCTATCCGGCTGTACAAAAAAAGAAGAAACCCCCGTGGAAGAAGAAAAATTTGCCAGAGCGGTACAGACCACAGCCGTAGGCACAGGACAGATTGCAAATGATTTTACATTTTCGGGGAAAGCAGCACCCTCTCGTGAAGTTTCCGTTGTGCCAACCATTCCCGGAAAAGTCACAGCATTTCATTATGATGTGGGAGATGCGGTAGCAGAAGGGGCAGAATTGTTTACCGTAGACAGCACAGATTTGCAAAACAATTTGAGAAGTGTGGAGGCAAATTACAATGCGACCAAATTGCAGGCAGACAACGCAAAAACCACATTGGAAAGCAATCAAATTCTGTATGATGAAGGTATGCTTGCCAAAGCAGATTTGGATAAATTGCAGTTGGCATATGATACCGCACAGGCAAATCTGGTTTCCATACAAATACAGAAAGAAAATATTGAAAAAAATATTGCTGACTGTTCTGTGCATTCTCCCATTGCGGGTATTATCACACAAAGAGGGGTGGAAATCGGCAGTTTTGCAAGCCAAGGCAGTCCTGCTTATACCATTATGGACGTTTCTACCATCAAAGTAGAAGTTGGGGTATCCGAACAAATGGTAAATCAAATCAAAGTGGGTGAAAAAGTAGATGTCCAGTTAACAGCGGTATCTCCCGAACCTTTGCAAGGGACAGTGTCAAGTATTAGCCCAACCGCCACACAAGCAGGTACATATACCATAAAAGTCACATTGAACAATAGCCGTAAATTGATAAAAGTCGGTATGTTGGCAGAAGTGAAATTCGTAACAGAAATGGCATCAAACGCTGTGGTGTTACCAAGAGAAGCCGTATTGACAAAAGATGATGAAACATATGTTTATGTGGTGGAAAATGATATTGCCAAAAAAGTCCCCGTTGTTACAGGTATCGAAAGCGGAGAGCGTATCGAAATCAAAGAGGGATTAACCGCAGATATGCAAGTGGTCACAAAAGGACAAACATATATCACAGACGGTGAGCAGGTACGTGTTTCCAATCCTCAGGACGATGTATTGCGTGTACCCATAGAAGGCACAGAAATACAGCATAAGGGGGAATAAACGATGTTTTCAAGACTTGCAATTCGCCGTCGTGTCACCACGATGATGATGACAATGATGGTATTTTTGGCTGGTATCCTTGCGTATACCAATTTGGATATGGCATTGATGCCTGAAATTGATGTCCCGATTGCCATGGTAAGCACCACTTATGTGGGAGCTGGCCCGGAAGAAATTGAAAATTTGCTGACAAAACCGTTGGAAGAAGCAGTCAGCAAGGTAACGAACGTGGAAAAGGTGATGTCGGTATCATCGGCAGATGTTTCCATGGTGATGGTACAATTTGTAGATGGTACGGATATTGATATGGCATCTATGGATTTGAGAGAAGTCATTGACCGTACAAAAGCGATATTGCCCGATGATGCGGGAGAACCGAATATCTTAAAAATAGATATGAATGCAACCCCGATTGTATTGGGTGTGACAGCAGAAAATATGGATTTGTATGCATTAAATGCATTATTGGAAGATAATGTTGTCAACCGCTTGGAACGTATTGAGGGGGTTGCCTCTGTATCTTTGTCAGGTGGTGCAGACCGAGAAATCCGTATCACCATCAATCCGGATAAAATGGCTGGGTATGGCTTGACAACAAGTACATTGTCACAAATATTAAAAGCGGAAAATATGAACTTGCCCTCCGGTTCTTTGTCACAAGGTTCTACTACGGTACAGGTACGTACATTGGGCGAATTTTCTTCCATAGAAGAAATTGAAAAATTGCCTGTTACCACACCGGACGGTGCCATGATTCATTTGCAAGATGTGGCACGTGTAGAAGAAGTGGAAGTAGAGCGTAAAGCATTTAGCATCATTGACGGTCGTTATGGGATTACCATTTCTGTGGATAAACAATCTACGGCAAATTTGGTAGATGTCAGTGAAAAACTGAATACAGAGATGCAAAAAATACAAAAAAACTATCCGGAATTACATTTGACCATGCTTTCGGATACATCGGATTACATCAAATTGTCATTGTCCAATGTAACAGAAACCGCATTTTTAAGTGCCATCATTGCCTTTTTTGTATTGCTGGTATTTTTGAAAAATCCTGTGACATCGGCAATCATTGCGGTATCTATTCCAACATCTATATTGGCAAGCTTTGGTTTGATGTATTTGACCAATATGACATTAAATACCATTTCATTGGGCGGGCTTGCGATTGGGATTGGTATGCTGGTAGATAACTCGGTTGTGGTACTGGATAGTATTTATCAGTATTATGAAAGGGGATATGAGCCGGCAGAAGCCGCAGAAACCGGCACAAAAGAAGTGACAATGGCAGTTACGGCATCTACTTTGACAACCGTTGCCGTATTTTTGCCGATTGCGTTTGTGGCAGGTTCTGTGGGACAGATGATGAAAGGACTGTCTTATGCCATTTGTTATTCTTTGGTATCTTCTTTGGTGGTGTCTGTCACATTTGTACCGATGGCTTGTGCGGTATTCTTAAAAAGAAGTCCCAAAAAGAAACCAATCAAAAAACGCTGGTACAATCTATCATATCAATGGGATTTGTTTTTTGACCGTTTGGCAAATGGATATGAAAAAATGATAAAAGCCGCTTTACATCACCCAATCATAACCGTAGTGCTTGTGTTGGTAACATTTTTTGCAAGTTTGTCTACATTGCCACAAGTTGGGTTTGACTTTATGGAAGAAACCGACGAAGGTGTAGCAAATATTTCTGTTTCTTTGCCCAGTGGCACAGATTTGGACAATACAGAAGAAGTTGTGTGGGAAGTTTTATATCGCTTGCAGGATATTCCGGAGGCAGAAATGGTATATGCCTCTGTGGGTGGCGGTATGAACGCCGCAGGGACATCTTCTGCATCTATCACCATGAATTTGGTAGATAAATTGGAGCGTACACGTTCTACAAAAGAAGTTGCAAAAGAAATTGAAAAGTTGGTTTCCGATATTCCGGGAGCAGAAATCACAGCTGCATCGAGTGGTGCTGCTATGGGAAGTTATGGCGGTGCAGATGTATCTTTCAATGTATATGGATATGATGCACAAGTTTTGATGGATATAGAAAAAGATTTGATTGCATTGTTGGAACAAACAGAGGGCTTGACCAATGTGGAGGGTTCTACGGGGGATACCGTACCGGAGGCAAAAGTGGTTATCAACCGAGAAAAAGCATCTGCATACGGCATCACCACAGCAGCAATCGCCAATGCCTTAAATACTGCCATTTCCGGTACAACAGCGACACAATATAAAGTAGATGGCACGGAAATTGATGTGGTGTTGCGATATGATACCAATGAACTCAATTATCTGACAGATATTAGAAATTTGACGGTGACATCGGCATATGGTGGGGAAGTACCTTTGCAAGATATCGCAACTGTGGAAATGTCAGAAAGTGCAACGGCAATCAATCGAGAAAACCAAAAAAATTATATCACCATCAATGCATCTGCTGAAAATATGAGTGGCAGTGAAGCACAAAAAATGGTAATATCGTTATTAGATACGTATTCTTTTCCGGAAGGCTGTCATTATGGTTTTTCCGGTACTTTGGAAATGATGAACGATGCCATGCATTCTCTTTCCATTGCGTTGATTGTGGCAGTGCTTTTGGTATACATGATTATGGCATCACAGTTTGAGAGCTTACGGTATCCTATGATTGTCATGTTTTCCATGCCATTGGCATTTACAGGGGCAATATTGGGGTTGTATATCACAGGCAATACCATTACAATGCCTGCGATGATGGGCTTTATTATGCTGGCTGGTATGGTCGTAAATAATGCAATCGTGTTGGTGGATTATACCAATCAGTTGATTGAAAGAGGCATGGGATACTTTGAAGCATTGACTACCGCAGGCCCTCGTCGTTTGCGTCCGATTTTGATGACAACATTGACTACCATATTGGGGTTAATTCCCATGGTTATCACACAAAGGGAAGGTAGCGAAACCATGCGTTCCTTGGCATTGAGTGTCATATTTGGTTTGTCACTTTCTTCTTTGGTGACATTGGTATTTATTCCTGTGTTGTATGCGGGTATGTATAAACGAAAAGAAAAACGACAAGCAAAGAAAGTAGCCAGACAACAAAAAAGAGCGGCAAAACGTGAAGCCAAAGAAACAAATTTGCAGGTATAGAGTCAATCCGCTGTCTATTTTTTGACAGCGGATTTTTGCATATGGACAAAGGGGGTTTTTTTATGAAAATTGGTTTGGTATTGGAAGGTGGGGCATCTCGTGGTGTGTATACAGCTGGGGTGTTGGATTGTTTTATGGAAGAAAATATTAGATTTCCGTATATTGTTGGGGTATCGGCGGGTGCTTGCAACGGTGCAGATTATGTGTCTTGGCAAATTGGCAGAACACGCAGAACGATGATACAAAAAGACAAGAAATACGCTTATATGGGAATACGTACGTTACTTCGCAAAAAACAACTCATGGATATGGATTTGATATTTGATACATTCCCAAACGAGTATTTTCCGTTTGATTATGACACCTATTTTGCATCGGATATGGAAATCGAATATGGCTGTACAGATTGCGAAACAGGCAAAGCGGTATTTTTGAAAGAGGACAAAAACCCCCAGCGATTGATGCAGATATTAAAAGCCTCTTGTGCCATGCCGGGGGCAGCATACCCTGTGGAGGTGGACGGAAAGTTTTATATAGATGGCGGTGTATCTGACTCTATTCCTGTGCAACACGCATTTGATATGGGGTGTGACAAAGTGGTGGTTGTGCAAACCAGAAGCAGAGGATTTTCCATGAAACCCGAACGCACCACAAAACTGATTGCAAAAATGTATCATAAATATCCTGCGGTGCAAGCTGCCATATCAAAAAGACCATTGGTATATAACAAAAACCTGATTGCCATTCGCCGTTTGGAGGCAGAGGGCAAAGTCTTTGTCATACGTCCGGAAATACAAGAAGTCAAAAGAACAGAAAAAGATTTTTATAAGTTGATGCGTTTTTATCACTATGGTTATGAACAAACACGCCATCACTTATCTGCATTAAGAGCTTTTTTAAGCGAGGAGGAGATTCGTTGAAATTAAATATGTTGACACCTTATGTGTATTATACAGAACATGACAGCACAACAGACCGTCCCTGTTTGGGGTATGTCAAAGGAGAACGATATGCTTTGATGTTAGATGCAGGCAATTCTGCGTCACACGTCAAACAATTTTATCAGGCGGTGCAAGAACAAGGCTTTGTTTTGCCGACATTTTGTGCCATTACACATTCCCATTGGGACCATACATTTGGTATGGCAGCAACAGGGATTGCTTGCATTGCGTCCATACAAACACAACAGAAGTTGGAACAGATGGCAACATGGAAATGGGCAGAATGTGATATGCAAAACAGATTGCAAACAGGGGAAGAAAGTCCGTTTTGTGATACACATATTCGTTTAGAATATCCGGACAGAACCGAAATACAGGTCAAACCCGCAGACATTGTGTTTGAAAACCGTTTGTCTTTGGATTTGGGTGGTATATGGGCAGAAATTTTCCATGTGATTTCTCCACATACAGCAGATAGTGTGGTAATATTAGTAGATGATGTCTTGTTTTTGGGGGATAGTTATTGCTCTGTGCCTGTGGGCGATGATTGGATATATGATAAAAGATTATTGCGTTTGTATATCCAAGCACTAAAAGACATTGATTTTGCACAGTGTATCAAAGGACATCACCCACCACAAACAAAAGCAGCATTGTTACAAGAATTAGAAGCAGCGTTATAAACGGGAGGAAACAAAAATGTGTCAGACATTGGTCATCGGGTCGTCAGTGGTAGATGTGATTATCAAAATCGAACACCTGCCTGTCAAAAAAGAGGATATTCATATCATCAAACAAAGTCGTTCTTTGGGTGGTTGTGCATATTTGGTAAGTGATATTTTGCGACATTTTCATGCACCATACAGCTTATGTACTGCGGTGGGTGGCGGCTTATATGGCAATTTTGTATATGAAAAATTGCAGCAAAGAGGCGTACCCATTCATGTGCATATACCACAGGAGGAAAACGGTTGTTGTTATTGTATGGTAGAGGCTGACGGCGAGCGGACGTTTATTGTAGACCATGGGATTGAATATACATTTTATGAAGAATATTTGAAAACCATTGACACAAATTCGATTGACAGTGTTTATATTTGTGGGCTGGAAATAGAAGAATATACGGGTTGGAATATCATACAATATTTGCAAAAACACCCACAATATCAAGTGTATTTTGCCCCAGGCCCTCGTATTTTGAAAATTGAGGAAGAAAAATGGAATGCCATTTTGACATTGCACCCGATATTGCATTTGAATGAGCAAGAAAGTATGGAAGTAACGCATTGTGACAATGTGGAACAGGCGGCAAAAGTATTGTATGCCATGACACAAAATACAGTCATTATCACATTGGGAGAAAAGGGTGCTTATTGTTTTGATGGCAGCCAAAGCTATATGGCAGAACCGGTCAAAACAACGGTCGTAGACACCATTGGTGCAGGTGATGCCCATGTGGGTGCTATCATTTCTGCCAGAAGATTTGGCTGCACTTGGACAGAGGCTTTACAGGTGGCAAATACGGTTTCTGCGGCTGTGGTGGCAAAAGAAGGCGGCTTGTTGGAACAGGAAGATTTTGTTGCAGTACAAACACGTTTGGATAAAACCATACAGCAAAAGTTTGGTTGGTAAAGAAAGGGGTATGGTTATGGCTGTGGAAGTGGTGGCAGCGTTGCTTTGGGAGAATGAGCGTTTTTTGATTTGTCAACGTCCCGCAAATAAAGCAAGGGCTTTGTTGTGGGAGTTTGTTGGCGGAAAAGTGGAAGCGGGCGAAACCAAACAACAAGCATTGCAAAGAGAATGTATGGAGGAATTGGGTGTGCATATTTCTGTGGGTGATGTGTTTATGGAAGTGACACACACCTATCCGGATATCACCGTGCATTTGACATTGTTTCATGCAACGATTGTGGCAGGAGAACCACAAAAATTGGAACACCATGATTTGCAGTGGATTACGACCGCAGAAATTCCGAAATATACATTTTGTCCTGCGGATATAGAAATATTGGACGCATTACAGAAGAAAGGAGCGACAATATGAAAAAAATAGTATTGGCAGCAATGCTTACTGCTGTTTTGGCAAGCGGTTGTGGTGCAAATACAACACACAATACAGTTTCTTTGTATGGGAAAGGTTTGGAGATGGCACAATTATTGGATAAAATGGCAGAAGATGATGCATATGTGCAGTTGTTTTCACAAAATGATGGATTGAAACAGGTGATACAAAACATCGGCAGTCAAACCTATACAACACCAAAAGCGGTATATGCCGTGACAGACGCAGGTGCATTATTCTTGCAGATGGCAGATTTACCGAAAGATGAAACACTGCAAAAAGTCATAGAGCGAAAAACAAGCACTGTATGGACAACACAAATCAATGGCATACAAGGAGCGGAATTTTTGGCGGCTACATCTATTTTGTTGTATGATGAAAGTTTTCTGTATGAGGGTTTGCAAAAACCAACCACATATTTGTACACATATGATGGGGCATATAGTGTTGCAGTGACGTATATCCCATATGAAAACGGTGTGGTGAAAGCAACGGCAAGTATTTTGAAAGCAGATGCAAGCATATTGGAATTGCTCAAACAAATTCCAGATATTACAATAGAAGAAGTGAAACAGTGAAAAAAGGAGAATACAGGTTGTATTCTCCTTTTTTGTATCAAATGTTATCATATACGATGGTTCTACTGTTTTTGATATTTGATGATATATCCAATAATTGTTCAAAATTTTGTTTTTCCAATGATTGCAAATAGTTTGTGAAAGCGTGTAATTCGTTCCAATATTGATTACCAAATTCTGTGTAGCCTGCATTGCAAAGCGTTTTTGCAGTTTGTTCATACATAGCAGCAAAGTTGTATTTGTCATGCATGATATCACCATCTAAAAATTCTAACGGCTCAATAAAAGGACTATCTTCCTCGATATTGTTCAGACTATTTTGATATTGGTGATATGTACGAAAAGATAACATTTCTATAATCGAAGCATGATAAATATTGACGTCTTTGAGGTGGATTTTTTCATTGTATTCCGTTCCGTCTTTGTATTCGCCCCAAACCAGCATGACAGGGTCATCAGGAGAGGAATTTTTGTCATATGCAATGCGTATGGTTTGTCCTGATGTAGCTGCACTGGAATATAAAGCATGTGGTTTTTCAAATGTTTCGGACGTTTGCATCACTTGTGTTTGCATGAAGTTTTGTGTGGTTTGTTTGGTTTGTTTGGGCTGTGTTTTTTGAATATTTGGCATATAGCCAAAAGAACCAATATGAGAAATTTGCATCAGTGAAAACCCCTTTCAAAAATTGTGATGGTTGATAGATAAGCATAGCATATCATTGTTTATGATAAAATACAATGTGGTATTTGTATCATATCCAAATAAAGAAATTGTGACATTTTTACAAAAAGTGCAAAAGGAGAATCCATAAAGGTCATTATAGAAACAGAAAGTAGTCATAAAAATAATCAAGTATGGTTAGAATTTACCACAAAATATTACAATAAAAAAACGGTGGTTTCCCACCGTTTTTATTTTTATGATTATTCTTCCGTTTTGTTTGCTGCGTATTTTTTACCAATAAGAGGTACATAAATAATATACAGGATAGCCAAGACAGCACCGGCAATGTATGCGATATTCAAAGGCAATCCGAACCCGATTTTGCTGTTTAACAAGAAAGAAGAAACGATAAACAGATAGAATGCACCGGGTAACAAGGAAATCAAGAATGCATATTTTGGAGCACCTTTTTTCGCAATCAAGTATACGGAAATTGCTGCAAATGCAAATACTGCGATTGTTTGGTTTGCCCATGCGAAGTATCTCCACAAAACGTTGAAGCCCTGTGGATTGATTTTTGCAAATACCAAAATGGCAATGACAGGAATAAACAAGCAAGCAGTAACCATCAAACGGTTTTTCTTTTGTTTTTGGTCAATGTGCAAGTATTCTGCAACAATCAAACGGCAAGAACGCAATGCTGTATCACCAGATGTGATAGGCAGAATGATAACACCCAAAATTGCAATCAAACCACCGATAGGTCCTAACAAGTCTTTGGAAACTTCACCAACAACGCCGGTAGCACCGCTCAAAGAACCTTTGTTGTAGATACCCATAGCTGCTGCTGCCCAAATCATAGCGATGAAACCTTCCAAAATCATCATCCAGTAGAATGTGAAGCCACCTTCTTTTTCAGATGTTATGCTACGACCAATCAATGTACATTGCGTAGAGTGGAAACCAGATGTAATACCACAAGCAACCGTTACAAAGAATACAGGGAAGAAAGGTGTACCTGCACCTGTGTTACCGGCTGCATCCCACAAAGGATACAGATTGAACAAACCATTGAAACCATTGGACAAGTCCAAATCCATCAATTCATAGCCTTTGAAGAACAAACCAAAGAATACCCCTACTGCGGACAGTAACAATACTGCACCGAAGATTGGATAAATTCTACCGATGATTTTATCAATAGGGAACAATGTAGCAATCAGGTAGTAAACCAAAATCACGCCGTAGATAATCCATGTACCGGCGGTTACACCTTCGATACGTGCAATTTCTGTTGCAAACAAGTCACCAGGTGTGTATGTAAATACTGCACCAACCAACAGCAATAAAATCAGCAAGAATATATTGTATACTTGGTAAACTTTATTGCCCAGGAATTTGTTTACAATACCGGGCATCTGTGCACCGTCTTGACGCAAGGACATCATACCACAAAGGTAGTCATGTGTTGCACCACTGATAACACAGCCGATGGGAATGGTAATAAAAGCGATGGGTCCAAATAAGATACCCTGAATAGGTCCGAAGATAGGACCGGTACCTGCGATATTGAGCAGGTTAATCAAAGCGTTTTTGAATTTGCTCATAGGAACAAAGTCTACGCCGTCGTTGTTTTTGACAGCGGGTGTTTGTCTGTCGTCCGGGTGGAAGATATGTTCCACGAATTTTCCGTACAGAGCACCGCCGACAATCAAAAGTACAAGTCCGATAATAAATGTTGTCATGAATAATGCCTCCCCTTCTTAGGTTTATTTTATATTTGCTTTGTTGGGTATAATAAAAGAAAGATAAATATATAACAAAGCCTATTCTTATTATATAAAGAATATTTATTTTTTCAAGTGAAAAAACAAAAAAAACAAAAAAATGTATAAAAAGTATAGAAAAATGGCATAAAACATATCGTGTTTTCCAGATATTGGATTTTGTGTATTTCATACAAAACAATATGTCTTTTGTTGCATAAAAG
>JAHHTU010000047.1 GCA_020024455.1 Anaerotignum sp.
AATGATTTCTCGATTTTGACTCTTTTTTGTTTTGTATTCAGTTTTCAAGGTGCATATTTTCTTGTGTTTCGCAGCCGCTCTCGTGACTGCCTAGATATACTATCACGCCCAGCAAAATCTGTCAACACTTTTTTTTATTTTTTTTTGATTTTTTTCAACAAAAAACAAAAAAGCTTGATTTTTCAACATTTTTGGAAATCATTCTTTTATAAAAAAATGAGCAGAAAATATATCCTGCACAAAAAAATAACGGTTTGCAAACCGTTATTTTTTTATTTTCATTATGTGAATATGGTCAATATAAAGTAAATCAAAAAATTATTTTCATATAAAGGTAATGCAATTTTTGTCATTTGCAACGTTTCAAAAATACCTGCAAACCCGGCATTGCATTGCAACAATGTCAGCACAAAGCACCACAACCACACCACACACAGACCTTTTATCACTCCTACCAAAAACCCGCAAATACGATTAAAGGTATGCAAGATTGGCAATTCACTCATTAAATGCAATGCTTTCAGCAAAAATTTTGCTGCCAGAAACACCACAATGAATACCAAAAGCATACTCACGATATTGATACAAATATTTGCCAAAAACCCGGAGATGTAGCCTTGTGTACTTTGTGTATCCAACAACTCATAGACCACAGGATTATTATGTTCCAGCAACGTTTCTTTCAAAAAATGCGGCAGTTTCATATTTTGTATCATATCCATTTGTGCTTGCATCGCAACATTCTCGAGCGTTTGTTCCAAATGTAATTTTTGTGCAATCGTATCTGCCAAAGTAGCAAAAAACGGTGTTTGTCTGAGCAACCGGCTGACCATTGGCGTGAAAAACTTTGTTGCAATCAAACCAACCACCATAGGCAGAAATCCGAATACTGTCATAATAAATCCCCTGCGATACGCCTGTATACCTAACCATACTATCCATGCAACCACAAATCCATCTATCAGATATGGCATTTTTTCTTTCCTCCTTTCTGGTTTACTGTTCTTGCTTTGGTGTTTCTGTTTTTTCCTGCTGGTTCTGCTCTTTTTCCTGTTTGTCTTTTGGTTCGTTTTCTGGTTGTTTTTCTTTTTGCTTGTTGTTTGATTGTTTTTCTTTTGTTTTTTCTTCTTTTGTTGCTTCTGGTTCTGTTTGTTTCTTTGTTGTTTGTTGTTGTGTTGGTTGCACACCGTCTTTTGTCATATTGCATATCATCGCATTTTCCTGTCCCACAACCAGTACTGTTGAAAATTTTTCCATCGGAATCAGTTCGGCAACATCTTGTGTTGCTTGATACTTCCAAGCCATATTCCCTGTATGACGCAACCCCAGATATGTCTTGTTTATTCCAATAATGACACCATCTTCCCAAGCACTCAAATAAGATATTTTCTTTTCATTTTCAAAAAAAGCATCTTTTGTGCCATCATTTTTCAACCAATATACCATACCGGTTTTTTCTTTGCTTTCTCCGCCCATACCTTCTCCCAACACAAACACAATATGGTTTTTGTCTTGGAATGAAATATAATCTATGGTATTGTTTAGCGGATATTCCCAAACGGTATTTTTACCATCAAATCCATAAATACCTCTGTCAGATACAGCCGCCAATATACCATTTTCACGGAAACTGATTGCACCAACCACCTCATTGTTTCGCATCACAGAAGAAAACAAACTATCTGTATACTGTTCGCTGTCCTCCGGATTGATATAGAAAAAAGAAATCAAGCCAATGGGATAGACATCTGTGGTATCCACATAACTGATGGCAAATGTTTTATCATCGTCTGATATATCTGTTGCGATTGGATAAATGCCTTTGCTTTCTTCGATTCTCCCTTTCAGCAGTGTCCCTTTATTATTGTATACTTTAATTTCATATTGCCCTTCTTTTTTTTCAATCAAAGAAAGGTATCCATTGGTATTCAATGCAAACTGCATCAAATTTCCCTCTAATTGTACTTGATATTGCAAACCTGCCTCATGGTAGACACGCACCATTTTCCCATTCATATCCCCCACTGCGGCGAACTTTCCTTCTTGCACCACAGACGGTGCCGTCATATTAAAAGTATCATTCCATTTTTGGTCACCATAGCTATTATAGTACTTTGCCCCATCTTTGGTACATAACAAAAAAGATTTATCAAACACTGCAAATCCTGCATGACTGCCGGCATCTAATGAAACTTCTCCCACCACATGGCTTGGTACTTGTTTTTCTTGTTTTTGATTGGATTTATCCATATGTACAAAGATTTCTTTGATTTTTCCGCTACCATACATGGTATCTGCATATAGCAATCCACTTCCAATACAAACACATAAAGTCACACCCAATAAAATTTTTGTTTTTCGTTTCATGTGTTTTTTATTTTTTGGCTCGTCCATATTCTCTCACCCCTCAGCCATATTTTTGCTTCATCATACTACATTTTATATCCTTTTGCAAACTGGCTTTTACACAGAAATCCGCAAAAAAAAGACAGTTTACACTGTCTTTTTCATGCCTGTATTTTTTATAAATCCGGAAATAAATAACAGTATACAGGCTTTGTCTGCTCCAATAATGTTGCAAAATTTTCTGCTAGTTGGAAACAACCTTCACTTTCCCAAGACATATCGTTTGCCCCCACCAGATACACAAACGAATTTTGTTTTCGCATATCAAACAAGAAAAAATTTCCGTATCCGTCCATAGCAAACGGCAATGCATAAGGCATATACCTTTCAAACGCATATATTTCGTAAAAATCACAAATCTCACGCATAGAAAACATCTGATATTCCCGTTCTCCCCGCAAAAATCCGCCACCATTGCTTTCCAACAAAAAATTTTGATAAGACGTATCCAAAATGGTCACCGGAAAATTCTTTTCTTTCAACCAATGATACAATCCACAAAACTCCTGCTCTGTTGCCGGCATATTTTGGGATATAATTTCATCAAACCGTTCCAGCATTGGATACCCTCCTATCATATTCAATGGTTGTTTTGCTCATTTGCAAACCGTTCCATTTCGTCCAATAAATCCGCAAATACTTTCATTGCATTTTCAATCGCTTCCGTTTTTGACATATCCACGCCTGCACCTTTGAGCAAATCAATGGAGTATGCACTGTCGCCTTTGGATAAAAAGTCCAGATATGCCTGTACCGCAGATTCTCCCTCCTGCAATATCTTTCTGGATAATGCGATTGCGGCACTGTACCCTGTTGCATATTGATACACATAAAATGCGTTATAAAAATGAGGAATTCTTGCCCATTCTATATCAATTTGATGGTCTACCACAATATCCTCACCAAAATACAGGATATTCAAATCACGGTATATTTTGTTTAACACTTCCCACGTCAAAGGCTCACCTTTTTCAACCATTTCATGTGTCATTTTTTCAAATTCCGCAAACATGGTCTGACGGAACAGTGTCCCTCTGAATTGTTCCAAGAAATAATTTACCAAATACTTTTTCATATTTTGGTCATCTGTGTGTTGCAACAAATACTCCATCAACAATGCCTCGTTGCAGGTGGAAGCCACTTCTGCCACAAAAATTTTGTGTCCGCTATACAAATAAGGCTGTTTTTCCCAAGTAAACCAGCTATGCAATGCGTGTCCCATTTCATGTGCCAATGTAAACATACTATTGATGGTATCGTTATGGTTGAGCAACACAAAAGGGTGTACTCCATAACTGCCCCAAGAATATGCACCACCTCTTTTGCCTTCGTTTTCGTACACATCAATCCAGCCGCTTTCCAACCCATGTTCCAAAGCCTCAGCATACTCTTTGCCCATCACTGCCAATGCTTTTTTTACAGTTTTTTTCGCTTCTTCAAATGAGATTTTGTCCTGTACATCTTCCACCAAAGGGGCATACAAATCGTACATATGCACTTCGTCCAAATTGAGCATTTTTTTGCGTAATGCAACATAGCGATGCATCAATGGCAAATGCTTATGCACCGTTTCAATCAAATTGTCATACACAGATATCGGAATGTTATCATCAGCTAACGCCATGGCAAGTGCAGAATCATATTTTTTTGTTAGTGCAAAAAACACATCACTTTTGACAGATGCCGCATATGTTGCCGCCAACATATTTTTCTGTTTTTCATATGCTGCATATAACGTTTCAAATGCTTCTTTTCTGACACGTCTGTCGGTACTTTCCAAAAACGTGATATATCTGCCCTTTGTCAAAGGCACACGGTCGCCGTCCGCATCGGTAATCTCTCCAAAACGCATATCAGCATCGTTGCACATGGTAAATATATTTTGTGGTGCTGCACCCAATTCTGCGGCTTTCGCCAACAAATTTTCTTCTGTTGCAGAAAGCGTGTGTGCTTTTTGACGCAATATATTATCAAAAAAATGGTCATACATTGCAAAATCTTCCGCACGCTCCATACGAAAATCTGCCAACACATCATCGGGAATGGCAAGAATTGCGGGAACCAAAAAGGAGGTTGCCGCAGAATATTGAATCAGCAAAGACTCCGCTCTTGCCGCCAACCCTTGATAATATGCATTTGCACTGTCTTCATGCATACGCATATTGGCATACGTATATAGCTGGTCTAATTGCAAAGAAACTTCTGCATTTGTTTCCAAAAATGCCAATAATGTTTCTGCACTCTCTCCCAAATGCTCTGCATATGCCGCAAGCTCCGGCAATGCTGTATCCACCTGTGCATACACTTCTTCCCAAATACTGTCGTTTGCATAATAATCTTCAATCTTCCAGCGATTGCTTTGTGCCACTTCACTTCTTTTTGGTAGTATATGTTTCAAAGAGTTCCACATCCTCTCATTTATAAATAAAATTTTATCATATTATTTTTTACAAAAAATAAAATGATATGCTTTCTTTGTTGTAGTATATCATGTTTCTGTTTGTGTTAAAAGACAAATTCCATAAAATCCCACGGCAAAACAACAAAAATATGATTCTCAGGAAAAATATGGTAAAAAAATACAGCATTTCCATTTTCTTTTGAAACTTCTGTGTAAAATATCCATAGAAAAAGAAAAATTATATTCTTGCTGAAATCCAAAGTTCATAGTATCATGATAGATGAGGTGAAAATGCATGAAAAATTGCTTGAAAGTATTGATTGTTGCATCTGAATCTTCTCCTTTTGTCAAAAGTGGTGGATTGGGAGATGTTGTTGGTTCTTTGCCAAAAGCCTTGCGTGCACAAGGTGTCGATGTACGTGTGGTCATTCCACGCCATCGTAGCATCAAAGACAATACCATGTATGGTGTAGAATATTTGGGTGAGTTCCCCGTACACTTGTTTTGGAGAACCCAACAAGCAAAAATATTGGTAAAACCCGGCGAAGTTCCTGTTTATTTTATAGAAAATGATTTTTATTTTGGACGTGACACATTGTATGGTTATGGTGATGATAATGAACGTTTTGCCTTTTTTGGTAAAGCCGTTTTGGATATGATGGCAATGCTGGATTTTTACCCAGATGTCTTGCATTGCAATGACTGGCAAACAGGGCCTGTCTGTATGTATCTGAAAGAAATCTATCGCAAAATGATATATTATGCTGATATCAAAACATTGTTCACCATACACAATTTGCAGTATCAAGGGAATTTTAACAAGAATACGATGGATTTATTGGGTGTTTCCTATGATTGTTATCAAAATGGAAATATTGAATTTTATGATGATGTCAGTTATATGAAAATGGGCTTAATCTATGCAGATAAAATCAGCACCGTCAGCCAAACTTATGCCAAAGAAATACAGCAATGGCAATATGGATATGGTATGGACGGTATTTTACGCAGTCGTTCCAACGACTTATACGGTATCATCAACGGCATTGACTTCCATATCCATAATCCCGCAACAGACACACGTATTCCTGTCTGTTATGATGTCGACCATCTGGACGGCAAAGCAGAAAACAAACGCCTGTTAAAAGAACGCCTTGGGCTGGAACAAAGGGAAGTCCCTTTGATTGCCATGATTACCCGTTTGGCGGACCAAAAAGGTGTGGACATTCTTTC
The DNA here is from genome assembly GCA_020024455.1 of Anaerotignum sp. GTDB lineage: Bacteria > Bacillota > Clostridia > Lachnospirales > Anaerotignaceae > Anaerotignum. Next base: position 6,041 of record JAHHTU010000047.1, read on the forward strand.
TGATGTATTTGATGCTTTGATGCAGCGTGATGTACAGTTTGTATTGTTGGGTACGGGAGAACCCCGTTTCGAGCATCTGTTTCGTACATTCCAAGACCGCTACCCGAACAAAGTTTCTGCAAATCTATTTTTTGATGAAACATTGGCACAACAAATTTATGCAGGTGCAGATATGTTTTTGATGCCCTCTTTGTTTGAACCTTGCGGCTTGGGGCAAATGTTCAGTTTGCGTTACGGTACCATTCCCATTGCCCGCAAAACGGGCGGCTTGGCAGATACCATCACCCATTACAACGAACAAACACAACAAGGCAATGGCTTTTTGTTTGAAACTTATGACGCAAACGGCTTATTGTGGGCAGTTGACCAAGCATTATCTGTTTACCGTAAAGGAAAAGACGCATGGACACCCGTTGTCAAAAATGCAATGGCTTGTGATTATTCTTGGACAAATTCCGCTTATGCCTATATCCAATTATACGAAAGCCTGTAATACACAAAAGCGTATACTCTGCGGTTGCAAAGTATACGCTTTTTTTATGCCAAAAAACAAATACTGATATTCAAATATCCTGCAAATGTCACCCAAATCAGATATGGTATTTGCAAATATGCCGCTGTTTTGTCTATTTTTGCAAATTCTTTTATCATCTGCACAATCAAAATCCACAATCCCACCAACCAAGCAAATGCCAACAAACATCTGTTCCATTTGAAAAACAGAAACGGCCAACCCCATTGTACCACCAACTGCAACAAAAAGGCTTTTTTTGCCTCTGCCTCATTCGCATCTTCTTTTCGCAATATCATACAAATGGAAATCCCCATCAAAATATATAATATTGTCCAAACCACAGGAAACACCCAACTTGGTGGTGATAATGGCGGTTTTGCCATACTTTCGTATCCATTTCCACTGCCGGATAAAAAACCGACAATCACACCCGAAACCAACGGCAACAAACCATATATCAAACACGTTTTCTTTTTCCCTGCCATGTTTTTGCCCCCTTTTTCACAAAATTCCCTTTTGGACATATCATATGGTATCACAAATATTATGGAGGTATTTTCTATGGGTATTCTAAATGCCGATTATACGTTATTTCCGGATACCGTTTCTTGTGCCGATTTGGTACAAGCAAATCTGACGCTTTGTGCCGCACCTGATATCGTATCCAATCCGGCAGATATTGTTTTGTTGTTAGACCGTTCCGGCAGTATGTACGGCACACCTTTGTGTGCATTGAAAACCGGTGTCAAACAATTTCTTTCGATATTAGACACGTCAAATATGGGGCAAATCGGCGGTGGTAGCAGTGTCAGTATTGTGACATTTTCCGACACTGCCATACAGGAAACGCCTTTCTTGACAGCAACAGACACCCTCTGCCAAGCGGTCGATGCCATTGTTGCAGAAGGTGCTACCAACCATACCGCCGGCTTTGCCACTGCCGTATCCCTATTGGAACATCATACAGAACGTCAAAAAATCATCGTTCTGTTTACCGATGGACAAAGCAGTGTCGGTAGCTGTGTATCTGCCATCACCGATGATGCAAAAGCACAAGGCATTTTGATTTATGGTATCTTGTTGCAAAGTGATTTTTGCACAGAAACACCACAGGCAAGCGATTGGGTAACGCAACCGTCATCTGACTATCTTTTTGTTGCTCCTACGGCACAGGATTTGGAGACACGTTTTGCAGACTTGGCAAAAAATATGGTACAAACAGGTGCTTCCCATGTGCATATCATGTGTAGTGTATCCGATGTATTTTCTGTCTCAGAGCTATTGCCCTCCAAAGGCAGTATACAACCGCTTTCCAACAATCGTTATCTTTGGTATCTTGATACATTGGGGGAAACAGACACAGAATGTGCTTCTTTGCAAATCAAATTGCAATATATCGGCACTACCGCAACAAAAGTACAACCCCTCACACAGATTACGTATCAAGACAGCCAACAACATAACGTCACATTCCCTTTGCAAACACTATCTGTCCGCTGTCCATATGAGGTTGGGTCTTGCCCCGAAACCGTTTCTTTCTGCATCGAACCCAACCAAAGCCAAGTTTCTTATGACTTGGGGCATTTTGATGTACAGCATTTTGGCACCATTTTGGAATGTTCTTTGACGTTACGCCAAGTCCGTCCAAACCATCGTACCGCCTTGGCACTCATTCTCACCGAAACAGACCATACAGGGGCAACACACCCACGTGGATTTCAAACATTTACCATACCTGCACACAATCAACCATGCCCACAAGATATTGTATGCAACCACATTCGGTTTATATTGCCTGCACTGCCTTTGTCAGATGAAACTGTGCAAAACTGTCAACCACGCAATCTGCATATGCAGGTATTGGCACATAACATTGATACAGCATTTCATTGTGACACAGAATAAATCTATGCATACTTTTTTGATTTATGCATCTGAACAAAAAATTATCTTGTATGTCTCCACCATTTTAGGGCGACTGTTTTAAAACAGCCGCTCTTTTTTACGCACAAAATAAATGTGCCGTTTCATGTTGAAAACGCCTCTCTTTTTCGTGTGTTGTCTGTTTGCAATATACTCGGGTGATTTATCATCTGGGATATCCGACGGCACAAATAGGATATTTTTTCCATAAAACAGTTTCCCGTCATCAATCTCTGTATATTTTCTCAAATCACGATACCCCCTGATGTAGTATTTTTATGTTCCTACATCATAACATCATGTGGTACTTTGTCATTGTCCGTTTTACCCAATCGTTGCAGGATATTTGAAGCTGCGGGAATATACGTGCAGGGAAGTATTTACTTTTAAAGCCTAAATGTATTATAATGAAATTGTCGAATTATATACTCAAAACAGATAAAACCGTTAACACAAAAACGGAGATAAGGAGGAAAATGTGAATAACAGGGGAAAAAGAGAAAGAACAGGTTCTCTGCTGGTGGCATTGGTGATGATACTCCAAATCTGCATTTTGCCTGTGCAGGCTGCCGAAGAGGTAAACGAAGCAGTTGCTCAACAGCAAATACAGGATTCAACGGCAGTAGAGCTACCTATGGAGGAGGTGTACCCCAGCGAGGAAAACACGTCGGGTAATACGCAGGAAGTGGAGGACACTATTGAGGAAGACATCACTGAGGGGGACACCATTGAGGAAGACACTTCTGCGGAGGCGGAGAATCCCGCAGAAGAAGTGCCGGAGGCTGAGGTGCAAGATGTGGCAGACACGCCCGCACCGCAGCAGGAGCCTGATGCCGAAAATCTGAAAAACCATCAGGTGACTTGGCTCAAAGGCGTAACCCCGCCGAAGTTTGAAGCGGTTACGGAAAGAACCAAAGATGAAGAATATATCGTCTATAAGGCGACCTATGAGGAAGGAAACGGTTGGTATGACCTCAATAAGCGGTATGCGGGAAATGATACCTTCCTCTGCTTTGCGGTAGCGTCATCGAATGCACTGCATTGGTGGATGGATCAAAATGAAGACCATATCACTACATATATCGAACAAAATCCTAACGATAAAAAACGACAGGCATTGGAATCGTTAAGAAAGTCTCCGGTTGACCAAACGGGCAGTAAGGTCTATGACCAGTTTTTAAAACAATTCAGTGGCAGACCTGTTGGTAATTGGCCCGATCTTTTGATAGACCAATTTATTAACGGATACAGACCCAGAGAAGACAATGGAACAAACGATGTCACACAACAGGAACAGCTATGGCAGTCAGGGGCTTCGATTCACGATACCATCGGTTATTTTTATGATATTTTTGGCACAATCCGACTGACAGACAGACGCCTTTATTACGGAGATTATGCAGTTCTGAGCAGCGAAATAAAATCACTTCTCTCAGACAATAAAATTATCCTTTTGAACTTTTCCGCCGGAAGACGTGAGCACGTTGTTACGGTTTGGGGGGCAGAATACGATGCGCACAATCAGCTAAAAGCATTGTATATCACAGACTCAGATGATCCTGATGACAGAAATTCGAACGGTCAGTCTTATGCGATGATACGCTTAAACGTTAAGAAAAACCAGCATGGGGAAGCGGTCGTTTCGACGAATCCCAACGGTACATCTGGTAGTGTGATGACTGTGCTTCAAACGCTTCAACTGGGCGAGCCAATCTGGGAAAAACGCCTCAATGAGCAGCCAAATGAGCAGCCAATCCCCTTGCAGCTGAGGTGGGGAAATACATCATTGAAGTACAATGGAAGACCGAATGTTCCCAATGTAACGGCAATAAATAAGCATCAGTACGATGATTTTGGTATCTTTTTTAAAGAAAATCCCATAGATGCAGGAACCTATACACCAGAGCTTGAATTAAAGGGTATTTCTGCCAATCGGTATAAGATTGCACCTGAATCCATTCAGACGTTTACAATTGAAAAAATACAACCTACATTTTCTTGGGGTTTTCAATATAAGACTGGGCAGGAAAATAAAGTAGCCATTTTTGATATGCAGGCAACAGGTCTGAACAGTACAAAGCTGAATGGAACCGTTCAGCTGAAAACAACCACAGATATTATCATTGCAGATGCAATTAAGGTGGAAAACGGAAAAGCCCAATTTGTTTGTGACACAATTCCGAGCGGTACTCATACAATTCGTGCAACCTTTACGCCATCGAATGAAGGCGTAAGCAAAAATTACACTGAGGAGCAGAGCAAGAAAAGTGTACAGGTTTATATATCCGCAAAACAAAAGCAAAACATTCAGATTGCAGAAATTCCAGAAAAGACCTTCCGACCGGAAAATCCGGAAACCTTTACGCTACAAATTACCGGCGGACAGGGTAGCGGTGCGGTCAAATACAGCTGTGACGCAGAGAATGTCCTTTCAATCACGGGGAATCAAGCGAGGGTGATTGGTGCCGGGCAGGTTACCATTACTGCTGAAAAAGATGCAGATGAGATATATGATCGGGCAACCGCCTCCATTACGATAACCGTTAGAAAAGCGAAAGCCCCAACGGTTGTATTTCCGACAGCAGAGCCGTTGGTTTATGGACAGATGCTTTCCGAGAGTGCTTGGATTGGTGGCAGCACACAGTACGGTGATTTTATGTGGGTGCAGGATCAGGTTCCGCCTATCGGCACTTCAACCTATGAGGTTCGCTTCACACCCCGTGCAGCATCTGACAATAATTTTGAAGATATGCAGGTGCAAACCGCAATGGTGCAGATAACAGTGCGTCAAGCGACACCTTCGGTTACTTTGCAGCATGAGGTTATGGGTGAGGGTGATGCACGCAGAGCGGTATTTTCCGTAGCTGTACAGAAATCCGGCAAGGGTAATGCACCCACAGGCAAAATAACGCTTGTGAATCGGGAGACAAACAGTGAAATTACAGAATCCATTGCACTCACAGATGGTGTAGCAGCATACACTTGGAGCAATGTGCCGGCACAGCTGTATCAGATAGAAGCACGTTATAGCGGTGACGAAAATTACACTGCGGCAATAAGCAATGTTATTACCGTAGACCTTCGTGAAGAAGGCAACTCTGGCGGTTCTGGTGATGGTTCTGGCGGTGATTCTAACGGTTCTGATGGCGACTCTAACGGTTCTGGCGGTAACTCTAACGGTTCCGGCGGTGACTCTAACGGTTCCGACGGCGACTCTAACGGTTCCGGCGGTGACTCTAACGGTTCCG
>JAHHTU010000048.1 GCA_020024455.1 Anaerotignum sp.
CCTAAGCGGTCGATGGTACTTGGTGGGAAGCTGCCTGGGAGAGTAGATGGTCGCCAAAATCTATATGCCGATGTGGCTCAATTGGCAGAGCAGCTGACTTGTAATCAGCAGGTTATCGGTTCGAGTCCGATCATCGGCTTTTTTTGAAAAAGGTTTTTGGGTCTTTAGCTCAGTTGGTTAGAGCATCCGGCTCATAACCGGACGGTCCCGGGTTCGAGTCCCTGAAGACCCACTTAATTTAATATGGCTCAGTAGCTCAGTTGGTTAGAGCGCCGGCCTGTCACGCCGGAGGTCGTGGGTTCGAGCCCCATCTGAGTCGTTTTATGGGAGTTTAGCTCAGCTGGGAGAGCATCTGCCTTACAAGCAGAGGGTCACAGGTTCGAGCCCTGTAACTCCCATATTTTTTGCAAAAAATAAAATAGTATGGCGGAATAGCTCAGTTGGCTAGAGCATACGGTTCATACCCGTAGTGTCGGGGGTTCAAATCCCTCTTCCGCTATTATCTATCGAAGTAAAACAAATCTGTTTTACTTTTTTATTTGGAAATATATAAAGTAAATACGATATGTGAAGAAGAAAAAATTTGAAAAGCCGCAATATGCGGCTTTTTTAGCGTAAAAAGAAGGAAACGAATTTTTGTGTCATAAAGGAATATGGTGCATATCGCAAGGATATATCAAAATCGTTTGTTTGATACAAAATGCTTTTTTGATGGGAAAAAGTGTCAAATCCAACTTTACCATGATAAGCTCCCATACCACTATTGCCAACACCGCCAAATCCCATATTTTGCCCAGCAATATGCAATATGGTATCATTGATACAAACACCGCCAGATGGGCAGTTTTGTAAAACAGTGTGTATGGTGTGTTGGTTTTTACTAAACAGATACAATGCCAGAGGGGCAGGTAAAGATTGCATTTTAGAAATGACTTCCTGCATATTGTCAAATGTAAGAATCGGCAACAATGGCCCAAAAATTTCCTCTTGCATGATAGGTGTATCAAAAGACGTACAATCCAATAACGTGGGGGCAATTTTGCATTGCTTTTTATCGCTTTGTCCACCATAAATGATGTGACTTTGTTGTATCAAACGTTGTAATCTCAAAAAATGATTTTCATTGATGATACGACCATAATGCTTGTTTTGCAAAGGATTTTTACCATATTGTTTTTGTATTTCTGTTTGCAATGCTTGTATCAGTTGATTTTTGATGCTGTGATGGCAATAAATATAGTCGGGGGCAATACAGGTTTGTCCACTATTGACGCATTTACCAAATACAATCCGTTTGGCGGCAAGCGGAATGGAAGCACTTTCGTCAACAATACAAGGACTTTTGCCACCCAATTCCAATGTGACAGGTGTGAGGTGTTTGGCAGCATTTTGCATGACAGTTTTGCCTGTGGCAGGACTTCCTGTGAAAAAAATATGGTCAAAAGGCATTTGTGACAATGTTTGCACAACAGAGGTTTTCCCTATGGTAACATACACATAGTTTGAGGCAAAACATTGTTTACAGATGCGTTGCACGACCATGTTGGTATGTTTGGCAAGTGGGCTTGCAGTACAAATGGCAGTATTGCCGGCTGCCAATGCGGTGACCAATGGTTGCAAAACCAATAAAAACGGATAATTCCAAGGGGCAACAATCCATGTGACACCATAAGGCACAGACTGCACAAAGCATTTTGCGGGCATTTGAAACAAAGATGGTTTGACTTTTTGTGGTGCGGTAAATTGCCGTATATGTTTCAAAAAATAAGAAATTTCAGAAAGTACAATACCGATTTCTGTGAGATAACTTTCTGTTTTTGATTTTCCCAAATCCAAATATAATGCTTTTGTGATTTCTTTTTTATGCTCCAAAATGGCAGATTGCAGTTTTTTTAATGTGGATATTCGAAAGGCAATCGCATGGGTTTTGCCTGTTTGAAAAAATTGTTTTTGTGATTGAAAAATATTTGCAATATCATGCATCAAAATCCCTCCTTTTGCTAACAGCATATCACAGTTGGTTGCCATAAGCAAAATAAAGTTGACAGAAGATGCAAAACGGCATATCATGAAGAAAGCAGAGATAAAAACACAATTCGGTTGGTAGTCCGTATGCGGCAATCTGCCGTCAGTAACCCTCCTCCTTGGTTGTCCCTTCTTTGCAGAAAAAATACAAAAGGAGGGTACGACAATGGAACAGGTACAAGTGACATTGACCGTATATTTTGAGGAGCCGTTTTGGGTTGGTGTTTGTGAATGTGTATCCGAAAGGAAGATGCAAGCAAAAAAAATTGTGTTTGGTGCAGAGCCGCAAATGCAAGAGCTATTGCAAATGGTACAGCAACAATGGTATACATATATGCAATTTGGCGCAGGCATTTCGATGGCACAGAAAAAAATGGTGCATAAAAATCCAAAACGCTTACAAAGACAAATCAAAAAACAAACCACAGAACATGGTGTTGGTACAAAGGCACAACAGGCTTTGCAGGCAGAGCGTGAGGCAAACAAAATCATACGAAAACAAAAAAGTAAAGCCGAAAAACAAGCAGAGCAGAAACAAAAATTTTTGCAAAAACAACAAAAGAAAAAAGAAAAACATCGTGGACATGAAGAAAGGGAGTTAAAAAATGATGATACGGATTGGCTCGGGCTATGATGTGCATAGATTAGTGGCAGAACGGGATTTGATTTTGGGCGGTGTACAAATTCCGTATGAAAAAGGATTGTTGGGACATTCCGATGCAGATGTGCTGTTACACGCCATCATGGACGCGTTGCTGGGGGCAGCGGCATTGGGTGACATTGGCTGTCATTTCCCCGACACAGACCCAAAATACAAAGGTGCAGACAGCAAAAAATTATTGTCTTGCGTTTTAGACTTGATTTCTGAAAAAGAGTATTGTATAATCAACATTGACGCTACTGTAATTGCACAAAAACCAAAATTGAAACCATATATTTTACAAATGCGAGAACATATTGCAGAAATTTTGGGCATAGAATTAGACCAAGTCAATGTTAAGGCAACCACAGAAGAAGGCTTGGGTTTTACAGGCACAGGCGAAGGCATTGCTGCATCGGCAGTATGCCTTTTACAAAAAAAATAATCATGAAAAAGTGATGATGGAAAAGAGTAGTCCTTTGGACAGCTGACAGAGAAAAGCGGTCTTGGTGAAAGGTGATAGTCATAACATACATAAGCGAACGTTTCTGTGTGGTATGGGTAATATCTTAACAGACATGGGTGGAAACCGTTTGCAGTATGTAGAGGATGAAGTGCGTTCCTGAACTGAACAGGCGAAAGACTGAGTAGCTTGTTTCCGTTGACAACGTTACAGTCTGAAAGCGAGATGGTTTTTTTGTGTATCAAAAATACCTCTAAGTAAAGTGGAACCACGGAGAATACTAGCTTCGTCTTTACAAGTATGTAAAGACGGGGCTTTTTTATTTTTCATTTTGTAAACCAGATGTATAAAACACCTGAGAGCGTATGGAAAACAGTAAATCAAACAATCTGAAAGGAGTATATGCAATGAAGGTTATGTGGAAAAGATTTATGGATATGGTGGCAGTTGTCAAAGAAAAAGACCCTGCCATTCGTAGTACAATAGAGGTATTGTTATACCCCAGTTTTTGGGCAGTGATTAACCATCGTGTTGCCCATCGTTTGTATCAAAAGAAACATTTTTTGGTGGCAAGACTGATATCACAAATTTCCAGAGGATTGACAGGCATTGAAATCCACCCCGGTGCAAAAATCGGCAAAGGATTTTTTATTGACCATGGTATGGGGGTTGTGATTGGAGAAACAGCGGAAATCGGAAACAATGTGATGTTATATCATGGGGTGACATTGGGTGGAACCGGAAAAGACAAAATCAAACGTCACCCAACCGTCGGAGATAACGTATTGATTGGTGCAGAAACCATTGTGTTAGGCCCTATCCATATTGGTTCCAATACAAAAATCGGTGCAGGTTCTGTGGTGTTGGAAGATATTCCGGAAGGTGTGACAGCAGTTGGTTCTCCTGCCATGGTGGTCAGAAGAAATGGCACACGCATTGCACCTACACCCCCATCTGTATTTTTGCAGAACAAAAAGAAAGTGGTTTGAGAAAAAGGAAGTAGTAGGAATACCAATTTTGTGGTATAATAAAAATAATATTGTTATGAAAAAATACCCCAATTATGCATTTGGGGATACACAGATAGAAACCGAAACATAAAGGAGGCAAACAACATGAAAGTATACAATACATTGACCAGACAAAAGGAAGAATTTATTCCGCAAGAAGAAGGAAAAGTAAAAATGTATGTCTGCGGCCCTACGGTATATGATTATATCCATATCGGCAATGCACGTCCTTACGTTGTATTTGATACCGTCAGAAGATATTTGGAATACAAAGGCTATGAAGTGACGTATGTGCAAAACTTTACAGATGTAGATGATAAAATCATCAACAGAGCAAACAAAGAACACAGCACAATGGAAGAAATATCCAAACGTTATATCGAGGAAGCATTCCATGATGCAGATGGTTTGAATGTCAAACGTGCCAGTGTACACCCTCGTGTGACAGAAGAAATGGATTTGATTATCGAAATGATACAGACTTTGATTGAAAAAGGATATGCGTATGAAGATAAAGGGACTGTATATTACGATACCAAAAAATTTGCAGAATATGGAAAATTGTCAAAGAAAAATTTGGACGAATTGATTGCAGGTGCAAGCGAACGTGTGACCATTGACGATGCAAAAAGAAATTCCACAGACTTCGTATTGTGGAAACCCAAAAAAGAAGGTGAACCCAGCTGGAAATCTCCTTGGGGAGAGGGCAGACCCGGTTGGCATATCGAATGCTCCGTGATGGCAAAACATCATTTAGGTGAAACCATTGACATTCATGCAGGCGGCGAAGATTTGGTATTCCCGCACCATGAAAATGAAATTGCACAAAGTGAAGCGGCAAACGGCAAACCATTTGCAAAATATTGGCTGCATAACGGTTTTATCACAGTGGATAATGAAAAAATGTCAAAATCATTGGGGAATTTCTTTACCGTCAGAGATATTGCGGCACAATTCCCTTATGAAGTCATCAGATTTTTCATTTTGAATGGGCATTACAGAAGTCCCATCAATTTCAGCAGAGAATTGATGCAGGCTTGCCAAAATGGTTTGGAACGTATCAAAAATGCAAGAAAAGAACTGGCTTTCTTTATCCAAAACAAAGAAGACAGCGAAATGACAGCACAGGAACAGGAAAAATTGCAGGAATTGGTGCAATATCAAACACAATTTGAAGCTGCAATGGACGACGATTTCAATACTGCGGACGCCATTTCTGTTATTTACGAATTGGTGCGTGACAGCAATATCGCAGTCAAAGCCAATGTATCCAAAGCGTTTGCCATGAAAATACAGGATATGTTAGACCATTTGTGCGGCGTTATGGGGGTTGCGGAAATCGTGGAAGATGAAATCTCTGACGAAGAAACCGCAAAAATCGAAGCATTGATTGCAAAAAGAACAGAAGCAAAAAAAGCAAAAGATTTTGCGGCAGCAGATGCCATTCGTGATGAATTGGCAGCAATGGGCATTACAATCAAAGATACACGCCAAGGCGTACAATGGTTTAGAGGATAAGTCATGAATTTTTTGGATTTGGATTTGATGTTAGGAAAAAAGGGGACACATAGCCCGAAAGAATTATCCCCTTTGACACTTGCTTATATTGGCGATGCGGTATATGAATTGTTGGTGCGAACGGTCGTGCTTTCTGATGGAAATGCACCTGTCAATCGCTTGCACAAAAAGGCAAGAAATATGGTAAATGCAAAGGCACAAGCGGAATTTTATTATCGTATTGTGGATATATTGACCGAAGAAGAGGCAGCCGTATTTCGCAGAGGACGCAATGCAAAGTCTTATACCATGCCAAAAAACGCCAATGTGATGGATTATCGTCATGCCACAGGCGTGGAGGCAGTGTTTGGATATTTGTATTTGGCGGGAGATATGGAACGTGCAGTGGCATTGTTTCGGGCAGGTATGGAACAAAAAGCATAATCAAAAAACAGCCGATGGAATGACATCGGCTGTTTGCCATGCTATGGAAAGGAGCATTTTATGGAAAAACAAAAGAGAGAATGGAATGACAAAGAAAAAAAAGGTGCGAAAAACAAAAGATATGAAAGACGCAACAACCAAATGCCCGAAGAACCAAGAGAATGGAACGAAAACCAGTTAGAGGGCAGAAATGCCATTTTGGAAGTGTTGCGAAGCGGCAGAGATATTGAAAAAATATTTGTGGTAAAAGGCAATGTGGAAGGTACAATCAGACGTATCATTGCCATGGCGGCAGAAAAAGGCGTTGTCATGCAAGAAGTCAGCAGACAAAAATTGGACGAGATGTCACAAACAAAAAATCATCAAGGTGTGATTGCTTTGGTTTCCGCACATGATTATGTGGAAGTGGAGGACATTTTGACTGTGGCAAGAGAAAAAGGAGAAGACCCTTTTGTGTTATTGTTGGACGGTATCACAGACCCGCATAATCTGGGGGCGATTTTGCGTACAGCGGAATGTGCGGGCGTGCATGGTGTGATTATTCCCAAACGTCGCTCTGTGGGGTTGAATGCAACCGTTGGGAAAACTTCCGCAGGTGCCATCGAATATATGCCTGTGGCAAGGGTGACAAATATTGTGCAAACGATGGAATATTTGAAAAAAGAGGGATTGTGGATTGCCTGTGCAGATATGAAAGGATTAGACCACTTTGATACCAATATGAAAGGACCTTTGGGCTTGGTCATTGGCAGTGAAGGTGATGGCGTGAGCCGTTTGGTGCGTGAAAATTGCGATTTTACAGCCGCAATTCCCATGTATGGCAAAATATCTTCTTTGAATGCCTCCGTAGCAGCAGGGCTTTTGATGTATGAAGTGGTCAGACAGCGTCGTTTCGGCAAAGTGTAATACAGCGTGCAGATACAAACAGAAGGGAGGAATAACCGTTGCAAGAAGATTTTCTGTTGGTAGATGGATACAATATCATTCATGCTTGGGAAGAACTCAAAGAATTGGCAAGAGATGTCAGCTTAGAAAGTGCCAGACAGAAATTGATGGATATTCTTTCCAATTATAAAGGGGTACGCACAACAACCATTATTTTGGTGTTTGATGCATATTTGGTAAAAGGCAGTATCGGCTCTGTCACAAAATACAACAACATTTATGTGGTGTATACCAAAGAGGCAGAAACCGCAGACCATTATATCGAGCGTGTGGTCACATCATTGCCCAAGCATTACCATGTTCGTGTGGCAACCGGTGACAGCTTGGAGCAGCTGATTATATATGGACAAGGTGCTGTGCGTATGAGTGCCAAAGAATTGTATCGTGCCGTGCATGATGTGCAAAAAGAACTCAGAAAAGAATATATTGAAAACAAACCACCAAAAAACAATATGCTTTCTGAGCATTTAGATGCAGAGGCATTGGCTTTTTTGGAAGCGTTGCGACGAACAAAATAATCAGAAAGCAGAGGTTTTGTATGACAGTCCAAAAAACAACACAACAACAAAACAGTCAAAAAGACGAAAGACTGGTGCAAGAGGCACAAAACGGCAATCCCATTGCAGAAGCGGAATTGTTGGATAAATACAAACCATTTGTGAAAGCAAAATCCCGTGCATATTTTTTGATTGGTGCAGACAGTGAGGATATTATACAAGAGGGTATGATTGGTTTGTATAAGGCAATTCGGGATTATGACAAACAAAAAAATGCATCTTTTCGCAGCTTTGCAGAGCTGTGTATCAATCGGCAGATGATTACAGCCATCAAAGCGGCAACCAGACAAAAACATCAACCGCTGAATACATATATTTCATTAAATAAACCGGTATTTGAAGGGGAGTCCGAAGAAACATATTTGGATTTGTTGCAAGAAGGGGCGTTGCTCAATCCGGAAGCGTTGCTCATTGGGCAGGAAAATAAAACGTTTTTGGAAAATCAAATGGTGAAAACGTTGAGTAAGTTTGAAAGCCATGTTTTGACGTTATACTTGCAGGGACGCAGTTATTTTGAAATTGCATATATCCTACAAAAGTCAGAAAAGTCCATTGATAATGCTTTGCAAAGAGTAAAGAAAAAACTGGAAAAGTTTGTATTGGAAAAAAATCTTGACGAAATCCATTCTATGTGATATGATATTCGAGTCGACGGAAGAAAACACTTTCTTCCGCTTTGCTACTGTGGCTCAGTCGGTAGAGCGTCGCCTTGGTAAGGCGGAGGTCACGG
>JAHHTU010000049.1 GCA_020024455.1 Anaerotignum sp.
ATATATCTATTTACATACTTCTATTTCAAATATCAATGATACAAATATATAAAAAGAGCGATGCATATGTTTATTTTTTATAAAAAATACCATATGCTAATTGATTTTTTTCACAATATATGATATGTTTATAAAAAAATATGCAATAAAATGCATTTTTTTGTTTTTTATATGGCAAATATATGACAAATAATAGTGAAAACAATCCATCAACCAAACATAGTTTTTGACCGTATCATGAGGAGAAATATCCATGTATCTTGCACATATCAACGAAAATACAAAAGAAACACAAAGTATACAGGAACATAGCAATGGCACTGCAAAAAAAGCAAAATCTTTTGCCCGTCCACCTTTTGATGACTTGGTATTTCATATGGGACTGTTGCATGATATTGGCAAATATCAAGAAGATTTTCAAAAACGTATTCGTGGTGCAAACATTCGTGTAGAGCATTCTATTTGTGGTGCAAAAGTGCTTTCTGATATACAGCCTCCCTTGCGTCATATGATGCAATATTGCATTGCAGGACATCACAGCGGTTTGCCAGATGGCGGCTTTTTGAATGACACATCGGATATGCCAACCCTAAGCGGCAGGCTCAAACGAAAATCACAATCCTTTGACGCATATCAAAAAGAGCTTTCCATGCCACAATGGAATGATAAAGCCATTGTTTCTTTTCTCATTGCGGATTGCAATAACGACTGGTCTGCTTTTTTACATCGTTTTGCATTTTTTACAAGGTATTGTTTTTCCTGTCTGACAGACGCAGACAGTTTGGATACGGCAGAATTTATGCAAAGAAACACAGAACGTACCTTACACAGCAATTTTGAAAACTGCTTGAAAAAACTCAAAAAACAATTCACTGCATTTTCTTGTCAAACCGATTTGCAAAAAACAAGAGCAGTTTTGCAAGAAGAAGTATTTTCTCATGCAAAAGAAGATGCCGAGCTTTATTTCATGCAAATGCCAACCGGTAGCGGAAAAACGCTTTGTAGTATGCAATTTGCATTGATGCGTGCAAAAAAAACAGGCAAACAAAGGATTATATATATCATTCCCTATAACAGCATCATTGACCAGACTGCAGAAATTTTTACAAATTTATTTGGAAAAGATGCAAAGATTCTCAGACACCAGTCTACATTCTCCCCCGAAGAAAGCGAAACATACAACGAGGCAGAAATACGCCGTATACAGCTTGCGACAGAAAATTGGGACGCACAAATCATCATCACAACCGCAGTACAATTTTTTCAATCGCTGTATGCTAGTAAACGCAGCCAACTTCGGAAAATGCATCATATGGCTGACAGCATACTGATTTTTGATGAAGTGCATCTGCTGCCGATTTCATTTTTACAGCCATGTTTGGAGGGGATTTCTTTTTTATGTCACTATCTTGGAAGCGAAGCCGTATTTTTGACTGCAACCATGCCAAACTTTCCGAAGTTGCTGAAAGCATATGTTGGACTGGATTTGAATATACTTCCTTTGATTTCCCATACAGAACATTTTTCTGTTTTTGAGAAATGCCAATATGCATTACAAGAACATATCACCATGGAAACGCTTTTATATCAAGCAGAACAAAGCCCTGCTTCTTTAATCATTGTCAATCAAAGAAAAACTGCACGAGAGATATATGCCGCCTGCAATACAAAAAAGAAATATCATCTTTCTACTTATATGACACCATTGGACCGTATGCGTATCATCGCAGAAATCAAAACAGAGCTTGCAAAACAATCCAAACTTTATCCAAATACGGAGGAAATACCCAAAGAGGAGCATATTCTGGTTGTTTCTACCTCTTTGATAGAGGCAGGGGTTGATTTGGATTTCATAAGCGTATTTCGGGAGTTGACAGGGTTGGACAGTGTGTTGCAGGCAGGCGGTCGCTGTAACAGAGAAGGAAAACGCACATATGGACAAGTTGTTGTTTTTTCTTTGGAGAACCACCGCTATCAGCATCGTCGTGATGTACGTGGAGAAATTACGAAAGGACTGTTTCAGGAATTTTCCTCTGTTTCTTCACCGGAATGTATTGACACATACTATGAGCGATGGATGCAATTACAATCAAAAGAAATTAGCAAACACAGTCTCAAACAATATTTTCCGAATGGAATTTCTCCACAATCTATCGCTTCGATTCCATTTCGGCAATATGCAGAGGAGTTCTCTATCATTTCTTCGCATCAAGTTTCTGTGGTAATTCCACAAGATGAAAAAAGCAATGCATTCGTTGCAGAGCTTTTGCAAAATCATTTTGTATCAGAAAGAAGTCTGCAACCATATATGGCTGCTGTTTCCCCAAGTGATTTACAATCTCTTGCGGAGCAACACGTAGTCAAGCAGGTACAAAACGGTGTTTGGATATTGACAAATCCTGCTTACTATCAGCAGGAAATCGGTGTGTTATGGGAAGCATCTGACATTTATTTGGAATGAATAAAAGGAGTGTAAAAAAGATGAGTTATGGATTTAAGATTATGGTAGAAGGGCCATATGCCTGTTTCACCAGACCGGAAATGAAAGTAGAACGTGTCAGCTATGATGTGCCAACGCCGGGGGCTTTGGAAGGAATGTTGAAAAGCATTTATTGGAAACCCGCAATCCGCTATGTCATTGACCAGATTGTGGTATTCTCCCCGATTGATTTTATGAATGTTCGCAGAAATGAAGTCAAAGATAAAATTCCTTACAGCAAGATACGAGGGCAGATGAAACAGGGTGGCAATGATTTTTATTTAGATGCCACTGCATCTAGAAACCAAAGAGCTTCCGTTATTTTGAAAAATGTCAAATATGGCATTGCCTTCCATTTTGAATTAACGGGACTTTGCAACACAGAGGAAACAGACGCAGAAAACAAACATTATCATATCATCAAACGCCGACTGGAAAAAGGGCAATGTTTCCGCACCCCTTGCTTTGGTTGCAGCGAATTTCCTGTGAGAAAAATGACACTTGTAGAAGATTTTGATATGCAGGAAATCAGTAAAGAAATTTATGATATGGGCGATGTGGACTTAGGCTATATGAGTTATGGAGTACGCTTTCATGATGGCGGAACGCCCATCAACGGAGATTGGGAAAATCCAAAATTCTCCGATTGTGCAGATACGGTTTATTATCGTCCGCATATGG
Source organism: Anaerotignum sp. (assembly GCA_020024455.1). Lineage (GTDB taxonomy): Bacteria > Bacillota > Clostridia > Lachnospirales > Anaerotignaceae > Anaerotignum. The sequence goes on from JAHHTU010000049.1 coordinate 3,161, forward strand.
TACATGGTGTCATTGATGTGCAAACGTATAGGAGGGGAAGTAAATGCTGATACAGGCATTATGTGAATATCACGATATTTTAGCACAAAGCGGTAAATTGGTTCCTGATGGGTATTCTGCCGTTCCCATTCATTATTGTATTTCTTTACGTGCAGACGGCAGTATTGCAGGCATTTATAACTGTGAAACCATAGAAACCAGTATTGATAAAAAAGGAAAACAAAAACAAAAGTTCGTACCAACAGAAATGACATTACCCAAACGCACACAAAAACCGGGCATTGATGCCAATATTGCAGAACATCGTCCATTATATCTGTTTGGGTTGCAGTATGACGATGGTAAATTGTCTGCACAAGACCGTACACAAAAAGCCAAAAAATCTCATGCAGCATATGTAGAAAAAAATCTCATATTTTTAGAGGGCTTGGATTCTCCCATGATTTCCGCCTATCGTGCATTTTTAACATATTGGCAAGCGGAACATGAGTTGGAAAATCCGTTTTTGTTGGAATTGGGTAAAAAATATAATACCTCCGGATATATTTTTTCTTTGGAGGGACACCCGGAAATCATGTTACATACAGAACCGGCATTGCTTGCAAAATGGGAATCGCTTTACAAAAGCCAACAAGAACAAACAGAAGATACCCAAAAAATGCAATGTGCAGTCACAGGAGAAGAAGCCCCGATTGCACGCATTCATGAAAAAATCAAAGGCGTGCTGGGAGGATTGGCGACAGGTACGGTACTTATCAGTTATAAAAACAGTGCAGAAACCTCCTACGGAAAAGAACAGTCCTATAACAGCAATATTTCTGAAACAGTCATGCAGAAATATACAAGCACACTCAATTATTTATTGAAAGCAAAAAATCATCATATCTTCTTAGAAGGTATGACGCTTGTGTTTTGGAGCATGACAAAACAATCAGAAGCCGATGATATGATGTCCGCTTTTCTATATGCAAATTATGACCAAATGGACGCTTCACAGACGGGAGAAATGTTGCAAAAACTTATGGAGCAAGCACAAAAAGGCAGCATTTTACCGGAAAAAATCGCTTCTACTTGCAACATTGACCCAAATGTTGACTTTTATATTGTTGGTTTTCTCCCAAATACATCTCGGCTGTCATTAAAATTTTTGTACCATAAAAAATACGGTGAAATTTTGCAACATATCGCAGAACATCAAAATGATTTGCAAATCGGGAAAACATTACGTCCCATTGGTATCAGTCAAATTTTGTATACTTTATTGCCACCCACAAGCAAAAATGCCACTGTTCCACCGGCACTGACAGCAAAAATCATGGAATCTGTGTTGTATGGCACACCTTATCCCATTTCATTGTTATCGCATATGGTCAAAAGGGTGAAAACAGATACCGACGTATCTGTCAGCCGTATTCGGGCAGGTGTCATTCGTGGTTGTATCAATCGCTATGCAAGAAGGAATCAAAAGGAGGAATTTCAAATGTGTTTAGATGAACAAAATACAAATCAAGCATATGTATGCGGAAGGTTATTTGCAGTTTTGGAAAAATTACAAAAAGATGCTCTGGGAAATGGCATCAATCGTACCATCAAAGATGCTTATTTTGCATCTGCTGCCTCAAAACCCGCTTTGGTGTTTCCAAAAATGCTAAAACTTGCACAACATCATCTGAATAAAGCCAAAAACCCTGTATATTACAACAAATGCATGGGAGAAATCATTGCCTTATTGGACGGAAAATTCCCTGACACACTCTCTTTGATGGAACAAGGAAAATTTATCATTGGATATTATCAGCAGTATGAAAGCTTTTTTGAGAAAAAAGAAAATGCACAACATTTGGATATGACACAAGAAACAGAAATATAAACAAAAGAAATGGATATTAAGGAGGAAAAGAAATATGAGCAAAAAACTTTTAGACCACAGATATGATTTTGTAATGTTGTTTGATGTGGAAAACGGTAATCCAAATGGTGACCCGGACGCAGGCAATAGCCCCAGAGTCGATGCCGAAACAGGTTTTGGATATGTTACAGATGTCTGCCTGAAACGTAAAATCAGAAATTATGTAGACTTGTATATGGAAGATTGTGAACAAGATGCAGAACGAAAAAATGCTTGTGGTATTTTAATCAAACCGGATAAACCATTGAACCGCAAATTCACGGACGCACATGAAGCATTGCAGGAAACAAAAGCAGATACAAAGGATATCGACCCACAAGTGCAGGCAAGAGCGTATATGTGCAGCCATTATTTTGATGTGCGTACATTTGGTGCAGTCATGGCTACAGGCGGTAAAGAGATTTCCTGTGGCATTGTGCGTGGCCCTGTACAAATCAATTTTGCAAGAAGCCTTTCCCCCGTCAATGTAGAAGATGTTACGATTACAAGAATTGTTCGTACAAAAGAAGAAAAAGAAAAAGAAAAAGAGCAGTATGCACAAATGGGGAAAAAAAGTATCATACCTTACGGACTGTATCGTGCAGAAGGCTATGTATCCGCCTCTCTTGCACAGAAAACAGGTATGACAGAAGATGACCTTGCTCTGCTTTGGGACGCAATCATCAATATGTTTGAACATGACCATAGTGCCGCAAGAGGAAAAATGTGTATGCGTAAACTCTATGTTTTTGAGCATGAAAGCATTTTGGGAAATTGCCCTTCCCATATTCTCTTTGATAAGATTTCCGTTGTACAGAAATCGGATATGCCGCCCAGACAGTTTACAGATTATGAAATTACAATTGATACAGCAATGCCTTCCGGTGTCAAGCTGGAAGAAAAGATTTGAGTGAAGAAATCACAATACGCTCCATTCAGCATTATTTATATTGCCCCCATCGCTGGGGGCTTTTGGAAATAGAAAAGGTATGGGCAGAAAATTTTTTTGTAACCAAAGCGAATTTTCTACACGAACACGTCCATAATGATGTATTTGCTTATGCAAGACGGGGAAGGATTGTATTCCCTGCCGTTCGGGTATATTGTGATGCACAACCCTATCATTTATTTGGTGTTACTGATTGTATCGAAGCAAAGAAATCTTCTTCCGGTATTTCCATAGAAGGTTATCCTGAGCGTTATCAGCTTTGCATTGTGGAATACAAACCAACACAACCCAAAACAGAAGCATACCATATAGATGATTTGATGCAGGTATTTGCACAGAAATTATGCGTAGATGCTGTTTTTGGCGGGGATTGTGATGCAGAGCTATATTATGCAAACACGAAAAAAAGAGTGCATTTGCCACTCAAAGAAAACTTTACAGAATATGATGCAAAACTCAAAAACATTTTGAAAGAAATGCGGCAATACTTGCAGAAAGGGCAAATTCCACCAAAACAAAAAGGACAAAAATGTTCCGGCTGTTCTTTGAAAGATATTTGTATGCCTTCTGTCAAAAAGGTATCCAAGATACAAAAAGAAATACAGAAATTGATGGAGGAAGAAGTATGAGAAAACTCTTGAATACCATTTATATTACAAATGAGGATACTTATTTGAGTTTAGATGGCGAGAATCTAGTTTGCAAAATCAATGGAGAAAACAAACTCAGAATCCCTTTTGATAATGTGGAAAACATTGTGTGTTTCAATTATATGGGCTGTTCTCCGGCGTTGATGGGAAAATGTGTCAGCAAAACCATACCAATCAATTTCATTTCTCCACAGGGAAAATTTTTGGCAAAAGTCTGCGGAGAAACAAAAGGAAATGTTTTTTTGCGTGTTGCACAGATAGATACCTTTCGAGAAAAAAAGTTACTTTTGGCACAAAATACAATGGCTGCGAAATTTTGTAATAGCCAACGTATGCTCAAAAGGACACTGCATGATAATCCTACTTTACGGGAAGATGCAAAAATACAAGATGTTATCCATATTTTGCAACAAGGTGTAAACCATATATATCAGGCACAGAGTATGGAAGAAGTGATTGGGATAGAAGGAAATTGTGCAAAAGCCTATTTTTCTGTGTTCAATCAAATGTTGACAAATTCGCAAGAAACATTTACGTTTCAATCTCGTAGCAAACGACCTCCTCTGGACCCCATAAATGCTGTATTGTCCTTTGTTTATACATTATGGACGACAGAATTTGCAGCAGCATTGGAAACTGTGGGCTTGGATAGTTACATTGGATATTGCCACACGTTAAAAAGCGGCAGAAATTCTTTGGCTTGTGATTTGGTAGAAGAAACACGATGTCTTGCGGAACGCTTTGTCATTACACTTATCAATCTGCGTATTTTGAATGAAAAGGATTTTACCAAACAAATTTCGGGAGCTGTTTGGTTGAATGAGGACGGTCGCAAAAAGGTATTAACCAGATACCAAGAGAAAAAAAGAAGTGATATGGTACATCCTTATTTGAAACAAAAAATACCATTGGGTTTGCTTCCATATGTACAAAGTAATTTATTGGCAAAATTTATTCGTGGAGATTTGGAAGAATATCCTGTATTTTTATTGAAGTAAGGAGATGATTGTATGATGGTTTTGATTAGTTATGATGTTTCCACGATAGACCAAGCTGGGCGTACAAGGTTAAGAAAGGTTGCAAAAGAGTGTCAAAATCATGCACAACGAGTACAAAATTCTGTATTTGAAGCTGATTTAGATTATTCTACTTTTCTGAAGTTAAAAAATCGCCTGTTAAAATTGATTGATGTACAAACAGATAGCCTGCGATTTTATTATTTGGGAAACCATTGGGAGAAAAGAATTGAACATTTCGGTGCAAAGCAAACCTATTCTCCTGAGGGTGTCATCATTATTTAACATAGTACTGGCGAAGTGTCGGTGATACAAAAATACGAATCAGGTTCGCCTAAATTTTGCAGGTTTTTTTGATGATTTACCGAAAATAAATCATATATATTTTTGTCCGCTTCCATATATAGAGGCGTAACGGCAGTATGATACAAAATATTGCGGTCACGCCTCGCATGAGGCGTGTGAGTAGAAATCG
>JAHHTU010000005.1 GCA_020024455.1 Anaerotignum sp.
GCCAAAAAAATCAGTCATTCTCAATAAAAAAATCTTATTTTCCTATTTTCTTAAAAATTATGTACGAAAAACTACACAAAATTCCCTGTATTTGTGGAAATTTTCACAGTTGGTATTGCTTTTCTTTCCAAAAGTGATATACTAATAATGCAAATAGAAGTGTGTTTTGCTGTTTTTCGTGGTGATATTGAATAGTGATAACTATTTTATATCCATCTTCAAACAAGCGGCACTTTCTTTTCTTTGCAATCATTATTTTTGTATATTTACCATTATTATGGAAAAGGAGAAGTGAAAATCATGAAATTATCTGACAGAGTGCAGGCAATGCAAAACTCCCCTATTCGTAAATTCAACCCCTTGGCTGCGGAAGCAAAAGCACAAGGTACTAAAATTTATCATTTGAACATTGGTCAGCCCGATATCGAAACACCTTCCGTATTCTTGGAAGCTATCAAAGGTTTTGACCAAAAAGTTTTGGCTTACGCTGAATCTTCAGGTTTGCCTGAATTGCAGGACGCTATCATTGATTACTTCAAAACATTTAAAATGGATTTGGAAAGAAAAGACATTTTGATTACAAGTGGTGGTTCCGAAGCGTTGACTTTGGTTTTCCTGTCCTTGATTAACCCTGGCGATGAAGTTATCGTTGCAGAACCTTACTACACAAACTACCTGACATTCATTCAGGCTGCTGACGGTGTTGTAAGACCTGTAACTACATACGCAGAAGAAGGTTACAAATACGCTATCAAAGAAAGATTGGAAGCTGCTGTAACAGACAAAACAAAAATGATTTCTATTGTAAACCCCGGTAACCCCACAGGTTGCATTTTGTCCAGAGAAGACATGAGAGTGATTTGCGATTTTGCAAAAGAACATGATTTGTGGATTTTGGCTGACGAAGTTTACAGAGAATTTGCATATGACGGCAGAGAAATGACATCTTTCGGTCAATACGAAGATGTTGCTGACAGAGTGATTGTGATTGACTCTGTTTCCAAAAGATTCTCCGCTTGCGGCGCTCGTATCGGTTGCATCGTTTGCAAAAACGAAGAATTCATGGCAAATGTCATGAAAATTGCTATGGGTCGTCTGTGCTGCCCTACATTGGAAATGGTTGGCGCAACTGCTCTGTACAAATTGGATCCTTCCTTCTTTGATGAAGTTAGAGCAGAATACGAAAAAAGACGTGATGTTTCTTACGAAGCATTGAAAAAAATCCCCGGTGTTGTATGTGAAAAACCCGGCGGTGCATTCTACATCACCTGCAAATTGCCCGTAGAAAGCACAGAAGATTTGCTGTTGTTCTTGTTGAAAGAATTCAGAGATAACAACGAAACTGTTATGTATGCACCTGCGGAAGGTTTCTATGCAACAGAAGGCTTGGGCAAAGATGAATTGCGTATTGCTTACATCTTGAATGCAGAAGATATGGCAAGAGGTATCGAATTGCTGGGCAAAGGTCTTGCAGCATACAAAGCAAAAGGCGGCAAATAATTTGATTTTCCATTGAACATTGCTTTTTGATAAAAAATAAAACCAAGGGAAACAGCTTGTTTCTCTTGGTTTTTTTATGCTCATTCCACCTCGGTCCAGCGATGGTGGTGCAACTCTCCTTGTTGTAACATATTCGGAAACCCTTGTTGTCTGCGTGCTTCATACACCACAATCGCTACCGCATTGGACAAGTTCAAACTTCTTGCCGCCTCCAACATGGGAATACGAATAGAATGTTCCGGATATTGCAACAAAATTTCCTCCGGAATACCGGCACTTTCCTTCCCAAACATAATGTAATCATTTTCACCATATGTGACGTCAGTGTATACGTGTTTTGCCTTTGTGGTTGCCAGCCACAAATTGGCATTTGGATTTTTTTCCAGAAAATCAGCAAAATTTTCATAATAACGGATATCCAATAAATTCCAATAATCCAATCCTGCTCGTTTCAAATACTTATCCTCTACCGAAAATCCCAGCGGTTGAATCAAATGCAACACCACATCTGTCACCGCACAAGTTCTTGCGATATTGCCTGCATTTTGTGGAATTTCAGGCTCTAACAATACAACGTGCATCATACTCCTCCTTTTTTCCTATCATTTGTTCAAAATTTTAGCATAAAATTACATCAAATTCAATATTGCACAATTTTCTCTTGACGAATTCCTTATTGTATATTATTATTAAATAACAATAATTATTTGTTAGGAGGTTGCCTATGAAAGAAACTGCTCAGATTTTACGAGAAAAAGGCTTGAAGGTGACGCCTCAAAGAATTGCTGTTTATAATATGCTGCTCAATACCCATGAGCACCCCAATGCGGAAACCATATACCGCACATTGGAAGAAACCAATCCTACCATGAGTTTAGCCACTGTTTATAAGACATTGGATTATTTCAAACATTTGGGGTTGGTGCAAGAATTAAATGTCGGTGAAGGTAGTGCACGTTATGATGCAATCGTGCATTGTCACCCACACACGGTTTGTACTTGCTGTGGTGCAGTCACAGACTTGGATAACGTGGAATTGACCGATTTGCATAACAAACTTTCTGCACCATTGGATTTTGAAGTAGAATGTGAACAGTTAATTCTTTATGGTAAATGTGCAAAATGTTTGCATAATGCCGAAAGTGCCTAACAAAAAATACCACTCTTTTGAGTGGTATTTTTTTTACTCAATTTTTGCCTTCTTTGTTGCGTACTGCGTGTAATATAAATTCTGTATGGTATTTGATATGTCCCTGTGCAACGGTTGTGCCTTCGGCTGCGTCATGGCTTTCAATCGCACGAATGATGCTTTTGTGATGTGCCACAATCGCAGGAATAGAAGAATCCAGTTTCAAATGTGCCATACGATAACGATACAGCTGAATTTGCAGGTTTTTGAAAATCTGTATCAATTTTTCATTATCTGTCGCACCAAAAATCACATTGTGGAACTGTTCGTCAATATCTGCAATATCTTCCAATGATTTTTCTGCAATCGCTTTTTCAAATTTGCTTTCCAATGCTTTCAATTCTGTCAGTGTTTCCGGTGTCATATTTTTACAAGCCAAACCGGTTGCCAGACCTTCCAAAACCCCTCTGACTTCCAAAATATTGATAATATCTTTTTCGCTCATATCCAACACTTGTGCGCCTTTTCTTGGCACCAATTCCACCAAATTTTCCAATTCCAGCATACGCAGTGCTTCTCTGACAGGTGTACGGCTTACGCCCAATTTTTCTGCCAACTGATTTTCCATCAATCTTTCTCCCGGAACCAATTTCCCTGTCAAAATTGCATCACGCAAAGTGTTGAATACCACATCTCTCAATGGAAGATATTCATTGGAATTGATATTAAATTTTGTGTCTGTCATACTGTTTTCTCCTCTCGTGCTTTTCCCGTGACACATGGTAAATCTTTGTCACAAATACATCTTTCATCGCAAATTTTTGTCTTATCATTTTGGCTGCTTTTTTTGCAGTTTCTTTCTCTGTAAATAACGCAAACACAGTCGGGCCGCTTCCGCTCATCAATGTTCCCACCGCACCATGTTCCAAAAATGCTTGTTTGATTTCTGCAATTTTGGGTACCATCGGTATGGTCACATCTTCCAATACATTTGCCAACAACTGCCCAATTTTATCTACATCTTGTTGTGCAATGGCTTTCAACATGGCTTTTGTATCTGGGTGGTACTCCACCTTGTCCCATTGTAACGTTTGGTATACTTTTGCCGTAGACACCCCCACAGGCAATTTTGCCAACACCACATGGCAAATAGGACACGCAGGAGAAATATTGGTCAATTCCTCACCCAAACCTTTTGCCAAAACCGTTCCCCGTCTGACACAATAAGGAATATCCGTCCCCATCGTCAAAGCCAATTCTTCCAATTTCCGACGAGAAAGCCCCAGTTTGCATAACTGATTGATGCCCACAAGCACCGCTGCACAGTCTGCACTGCCGCCGGCAAGCCCTGCTGCCACAGGAATTCTTTTGTCAATGCTAATGCAGAACCCTCCTTTGATGCCATATGTTTGCCGCATCAAATTTGCCGCACGCCAAGCCAAATTCCTTTCATCTGTTGGCAACCAAGCCACATTGGCATACAAACGGATTTCATCTTCTGCAATCCGCTTGATTGTGATTTCGTCGTATAGCCCCACAGTTTGCATAATCATTTCCAATTCGTGGTAACCATTTTCTCTTTTTCCTACGACATCTAATGTCAAATTGATTTTCGCTCGTGCTTTCAGCTTAATTTCTTCCACACTATTCCCTCGTTTTTTTTATACTGTATACACTATTGTACCGAAATTTACACAAAGAAACAAGACACAGATTATACAAAAAAATACAACTTCTTCTGTCAAAAAATGCTTAATCCTTTGAGAATCGGTTTGATTTTATCCATTTTTTGAAAAAAATTATTGTATTTTACCAAAAAAGACCACATCAAAGAAATGTGGTCTTTTCCAAAAAATGTATGGCTTATTCCGCTCTCATATTCACAGATGCCAACTTAAATCTATCATGTACAGCAATCATTGCTTCGTCTACGTCTTTTTTGGCAATCAACAATGTGATTTTGATTTCAGATGTGGAAATCATTTGAATATTCACACCTGCATCATACATCGCTTCAAAGAACATCGCTGCAACACCGGGGTTGCTTGCCATACCCGCACCCACAACAGAAAGTTTTGCAACATCATCATCATGTGCAATTTCTTGTGCAGTCAGGCGTTCTTTGTTTTCTTCCAATGCTTTCAATGCAATATCCAAATCATCTGTTCCAATGGTAAAGGAAATATCCTGTCTGCCTTCATGCCCTGTGGATTGCAAGATAATATCCACACTGACTTTTTCTCTTGCCATCAAATCAAAGATTTCAAATGCTTTTCCGGGTTCGTCTTTGATACCCATGATTGAAATACGAGACACATTTTTATCCGCTGCAACGCCGCTTACCAGCATTCTTTCCATTTTGCAATCCTCCTTCACTTCTGTACCTTTTGCATTTGTCATACTGGAACGTACCACCAGTTTTACATTGTATTTTTTTGCAACTTCTACGGAGCGACCATGTAATACTTTTGCACCCAAAGATGCTAATTCTAACATTTCGTCGTAACTGATTTCGTCCAATTTTCTTGCATCTTTGACAATACGAGGGTCAGCTGTGTATACACCTTCCACGTCTGTATAAATTTCACAAAGGTCTGCGTGCAACGCTGCTGCCAATGCGACTGCGGACGTATCAGAACCACCACGTCCCAATGTGGTCACATCGCCCAAGCTGTTTATCCCTTGGAAGCCTGTAACCAACACAATGTTGCCTCTTTCCAATTCATTTTCAATACGTTCTGCATGAATTTTTTTAATTCTTGCATTACTATAAGCATTTGTTGTTTCAATGCCCACCTGTGTCGCATTCAAAGAAACTGCTCTGCTGCCCAAAGCATTGATTGCCATTGCCATCAACGCCACAGACTGCTGTTCCCCTGTTGACAACAACATATCCATTTCTCTACGGCTTGGTGTCGGATTGATTTCTTTTGCTTTTGCAATCAAACCATCTGTGGTTTTGCCCTGTGCAGACAGTACCACAACCATGTCATTTCCAGCCTCTTTTGCCGCAATAATCTGCTTTGCAACATGAAAGACTCTTTCAGCGTCAGCAACAGAACTGCCGCCATATTTTTGCACAATCAACATCTTCTACTTCCTCCTGTCATTCTGTCACGACTGTTGCACCCTCTTTGTCGGCAGATAACAACGTCAACTGCCAATCATCGGGAAGAGTTTGCAAATAGGTGGACATTTTATTTCGGAACTCTTCTGCGTGTTCTTTTGTCACCATTGCCATCAACGTAGAGCCTGCCCCACTTAAATAACAAGCAATCGCACCACATTTTTTTGCATTTCCAAAAATTTCTTCCATATGCGGAATTAACACTTTGCGATATGGTTGATGAATTTTATCGTCCATGGCAACTTCCAAATTTTCATATTTTCCTGTTAAAATAGATGCCACCAGTAATGCTGCCCTTGACACATTATACACAACATCTTGTCTGTCGTAATGCGGTGGCAAAACACTTCTGGAACTCTTTGTAGAAACAGGAAAATTTGGCACTATTATAGCAAATAATAAATCGTCGGGCAACTCTAAACGCACATATTCCATACTTTTTTCTGTCAAAACGCCTGTAACCATGCTTCCAAAAAAAGCAGGATTGGAATTATCGGGGTGTCCTTCGATTTTTGCTGCCATTTTTGCCAAATCATCTTTTGTGTACGGATTGCCTGCCAATGTATTTGCTGCCAAAAGTCCTGCCACAATACAAGCTGCACTGCTGCCCAATCCTCTTGCCATCGGAATATCATCGAATTGCGTCAAACGCACGGCAGGCATTGGTTTGCCCAATGTTTCAAAAAACTGTTGCATGGTTTGATAAATCAAATTTTTTTCATCTGTGGGAATTGCAATACTCTGTTCTTTTTTGATGATAATTTCAAACCCTTGCTCTATCGGCTCCACTTCCAAATAATTGTATAGCTGCACCGCAACACCAATGCTGTCAAACCCCGGCCCCATATTTGCCGAAGTTGCCGGCACTTTTACTTTTACTTTCATTGTACACACCCTCCGTTCTGTTCTGTCAAGGGACAAAAGAAAAAGTATGCCGTATCAACGGCATACGCTTTGCCATTATTCTCTACCAATAATACTAATGGATTGTACGCCCTGCATTTTTTCTAATTGCAGCATCAATCTGCCAAATTCTCCCTGCATTTCATTTGTTTCAATGGTAATGGTCACATTGGCAATCCCATTGATGGGAATGGTCTGGTTGATGGTCAATATATTTGCACCTTCTGTGGCAATACAGTTTAATACCGTTGACAACAGCCCCGGCGTATCATCTAAATTGGTTGCAATGGTAACGGTTTTTCCTCTTGTATTTTCATACAGAGGGTGTACCGCATCTCTGTATTTGTAAAATGCACTGCGGCTAATGCCCACACGACTGACTGCATCTTGTACTGTTTTTTCTTTTTTACTTTCTAACAGATTTTTCACTTCCATTACCTTCAAAAAAATTTCTGGCAATACACTTTTGTCCACAATAAAGAAATTTTTATCTTCTTTCATGAGTTTTCTCCCCTTTGTTGTTTTTGTATTGCATACATTTGTTCCCAATACAAGGAATATACCATATTCTGCAACACGTTTCAACATGGTTTTCTGTGTTTTTTCATAAACAAAATACTTTCTGTCTTTTGCACAAAAACCTTTTTCTTTTTTTGTCTTTCTTTTGTATAATTGCCAATTGTTTTTTCTATGCAATTCTTCACAATTTTTTGTTTTTCTGTTACAATAAAAGATAATGATTTTTTATCAAGAAACCCAAAACCAATAAGGAGCTTTTTATTTTTATGGATACAAATACCTCTGTTTCAGATGTTGCAAAACTGTTGGAACTTTTTACAACGGAATACGAAAAGTATTTTTCACATATGGATACCACAGTACAAAAACCTTTGCTCCATCTTGCACCATTGGTGTTTGCAAAATGGTTTGATACCGCACTGGCAGAAGAAACCATACTCACCCCTGCAAACATCATCAACATGGAACTGGCAGACGAAAAAACAGAAGAACTGGCATATGTTTTGCACGTTGATGCAGAAAAACAAGGCTTGCAAAAATATCGTTTTTCTCTGGAACGTTACACCCTGAACAATCACCCTTTTCTTGCCGATTTGCAAACGGTATTGCGTTTTTGTCTACCGGATAAAACGGTGCAGGAAGATGGATTGCTTTTTGCAGAAGATGCAGACACTTGCAAAAAACAACTGCATTTTTCCGATGATTTTTATTTAGAGTATCTTATGCGGTTATGTTATCAGTTGCAACTTTTCGAAACACTGCCGGCAATACACACCCATAAGATTACGAAATCATCTTCTTGTGAAACATTTTTTGCCCAAGACAGCAAAACCATATTGCATACATTGCTTGTGGAAGGTTGTATATTAGCCGCTGAGCGTTTTCATACCATTATGAGTTTGGAGGCAGGCACGATTGACCATACTTTCTTTTATGCGTATTTAACAGACCACCAAGAAATTGACCATATTTTTACGGATTTTTATGAGCAAGTCGGCATGGATTTGGCACCCATTTGGGAAAAATCTCCCGAAACATTATCATCAGAAGAACAGGCGATTCTTTCTTCTGTGGTATTTGCAGGTATCATGCTTTCCAAATGGTTCATCACGCCCATGAGTTTGTTTTTGCGTGTGATACGCCCCATACACTTTACCCCCACAAGGTTTTACCAAACCATAAACAATTTATCTGCATTATTGATTATGCAACATAATGTGGGGGCGGAACTGTTCACACCCCCCACATATTATAGTTTGACTGCTTTGGGTATGGCACTCACTGCGGGGGAAAAAGTTGGCGAAAACAAACAAAAAATGCCACGCTCCATACCATTTGCACAATTATTGGAAGTCATCGCACCGGAAAACGAATTGCGTTTGTTTGAGGAAATGTTGCGTTGTGAAACCATACCGCAAATTTATACATTTCATGTTGTGATGCAACAGGAGCAAACCCTTTGGAAAACCGTAGAAGTTTCCGTAGACCATGCATTGCATGATTTTTGTTGTGATATTTGCTCTGCATTTTGCATGGACGATGTCACAGACTACGTCTTGTCTGTACCAAACGAAACAGGATTTCCCATGTATTATGCACCGGCGTTTTCCAAGCGTGCCATCAACAAAACAAATACAATGATATTGCAGGATTTACACCCCACACAAGACACTGTGTGGACGCTCACGCCGCAACAGGACAAACACATGACTTTGACCATCACATTACAAAAAAGCGAATCGGGCAGTCCCTATCGTATGTATCCCCGTGTCAAAGCCCAAAGCGAAAAAATATCCGCCTTGGAAGATATAGACGAAATTTACTAAACATTAAACAAAGAAAGGATTTTGCGTTATGCACACCGAACCTATGATGCACCAACATGGTGGCGATTTAGATGCCATCGAACGCAACTATGGTATCCCCAAGAATGAAATCTGGGATTTTAGCGGCAATATCAATCCGCTTGGATTTCCACAATCTGTAAAAACTGCACTTGCCCAAAATTTGGACATCATTTGCACATACCCCGACAAGCATTACACCGCATTGCGTCAGGCGATTGCAGGCTATACAGGGGCAAATCCTGCACACATTGTGGTAGGCAATGGCTCTACGGAATTGATTGGCACATTCATCAAAACCGTAAATGCCAAAAAAAGCATCATTTTAGGCCCCGCATACAGCGAATATGAAAGAGAAGTTTCGCTCACCGGCGGCACATTTGATTATTTTCCCCTTTGTGCAGAACAGGACTTTGTCATTGATTTGGAAAAACTGTTGCAAACATTGACACCCGAAATCGGTATGTTTGTTGCCTGCAATCCAAACAATCCCACAGGCTCTGCATTGACCGTGGCACAACTGCGTCAAATCCTTGCACATTGTAAAGCCATTGGGGCATCTGTGATGATTGACGAAACATACATCGAATTTTCCGACAATTTGGAAGAAATCTGTGCCATTCCTTTGGTTGCGGAATTTGATAATTTGTTTGTCATTCGTGGAACATCAAAATTCTTTGCCGCTCCCGGTATCCGTTTGGGCTATGGCATTTCCTCCAATTCAGCGTTTCTCAACCGCTTGAAAACCAACCAAGACCCTTGGAGTGTCAACAGCCTTGCGGCATTTGCCGGAGAACGTTTATTTTTGGATACCGATTTCCACAACCAAACAAAACAGTTGATTTCCACAGAACGCAAAAAAGCATTTGATGAAATTGCCACATGGAAACAGATGAAAGCATATCCTTCTTCTGCCAATTTCATATTATTAAAACTGTTGACACCAAATATCAGTGCCGCACAGATATTTGAAACACTGATTGTCAAAAAATTGCTCATTCGTGATGCATCTAGTTTTGCATTTTTGGACGAAACCTTTTTGCGTTTTTGTATCCTAAATCCAGAGCAAAATCAAACCCTTTTGCAAGAGTTGAAAAAACTGGTAGAACAAGCGTAAAAATCTGACAATGTATTTTGATTGAAAACGGATATCATAAACTCAGAATAACAGACTCTGAGGTGATTGATGTGATACAAACCATCAGCCGCAAAACACTTTGCGGCTATTTTTCTCTTTTGCGACAAACACTGCAAGACTTTCAAATGCCCCATAACGTGATATTTTTGAACAGTCGGGCATTTTATTGCCATACGGCAGATTTGCCTTGCGGAGATACCACAATCGGCAACATTCTGACAGACATGGAATGTTGTATTCCGTTTGCGTGCAGTGAACATACATGGAAACAGTTTTGCAATAACACATGGAAAACAGAACATTTTTTGGAAAGCAGTAAAGCAGATTTTTTATTGTTATTGCTTTCCGCTCTGCCCGATGATACCCATTGGCAAGCATTGTTTTGTTTGTGCGAAAATTTAAGAAAAAAACATATGGAGAAAGGTGACCAAAACCATGAAACCCTATCTTGACTTAAACACATATTATCGCAACTTATTCGGCAGTAAAACAGCAAAAATTTCATTGGACGGCGGCTTTACCTGCCCCAATCGTGATGGCACATTGGGCTTTGGCGGTTGCCTGTTTTGCTCGGAAGAAGGCTCTGGCGATTTTTCGACATCGGCAAAATTATCCATTGCACAACAAATACAACAGGGCAAACAACAAACCGCCGCAAAATGGGAAAATCCCAAATATATTGCTTATTTTCAAGCATATACCAACACATATGCCCCTGCCAGCCATCTGGATAAATTGTATACAGAGGCAATCACGCAGCCCGATATTGTGGGCATTTCCATTGCCACACGCCCCGATTGTCTGCCGCCTGATGTATTGGACGTATTGTCCAAACTGCAAACCAAAACAAAAGTATGGGTAGAATTGGGCTTGCAAACGGCAAATGAAACCTCTGCACAGTTTATCCGTCGGGGCTATCCAAATGCCGTTTTTGAAAAAGCCGTTGCCGATTTGCACGAAAGAAATATCGAAATTGTGGCACATACCATCATCGGTTTACCAAACGAAACATCGGAGGATATTTACCAAACGATTGCTTATTTGAACCGACTGCCCATACAAGGCATCAAATTGCATTTGTTGCATATCCTCTCCCACACAGGATTGGCAAATCTTTATCAGCGTGGTGCATATACACCTTTGACCAAAGAACTGTATATTGACATCATCTGTGGCTGTATTGCCCGTTTACGCCCCGATATTGTCATACACAGACTCACAGGCGACGGCAACGCCAAAACATTGCTTGCCCCGCTTTGGAGCTTAAACAAGCGTGACGTTTTGAATACCATACATAAAGAATTGCGTCTGCGACAAATCCACCAAGGCGATTGTTACCAAAAACCGAATGGATTGTTGTTTTTTTGATTTTTTTCTTGTTTTTTGTTTTTCTTTTGACAAAAATATGATATGATAAGGAACAGTAATACAGTAAAAAAGGAGGGTTTTCTATGCCTGACTCCATTCGGCAATTAGCAGAACATAAATTGATTATTCTGCATTTGCTGCAAAAAATGGGCATTGCGTTGTCAAACAGTGAAATTTGCCAATTTTTATTGGAAAAAAATTATATGGATTATTTTTCTGTACAGCAATATCTGGCAGAATTGGTTGACGCAGGCTGGTTGGAAAAGTCACGGGAACAAAACAACACCCGTTACACCCTCACAGACGAAGGTGACGAAACCGTCAACTATTTTTTGAACCACATTTCTGAACACGCACGCAATGAAATCAACACCTATGTGCAGGAAAACAGCAAACGTATTCGTGCAGAATACGCCGTCACCGCAAACTATTTTCCGGAAATCAACGATGATTTTTTGGTAAAATGCGGCTTAAACGATGATAACGGTAACATTTTGATGGAAATTAGTGTTTCTGTCGTATCCAAACAGCAAGCACTTGCTATCTGTCGGAATTGGCGAAAAAATGTCAGCCATTTGTATGGCTCTATTGTGACATCGCTTGTCAAAGATACCGAGGCAGAACACAGCACATTCAAAGCCAATCCGCAGAATTTTCCGTCTGCGACAAAAGATGCATCGGAATAACCAATACAAAAAAACCAAAAAACACCGATATATCGGTATTTTTTGGTTTTTATCTTTATATCTCTTTCGGTTTTGTCATACCCACAAATGCAAAACGAGGCATTTTTTCTCCTTCTGCTTCCACATCTTCCAAAAACATCTCCAACGGTCTGACCCATAATCCAAAATCGCCGTATTGTGGCTGATATACCACCAATTCCTCCAATGTTTCGGAATGTTTCGCAACACCCAACACTTGATAATACTTCCCTTTATAATGTCTGTAATAGCCATTGTTATGTATTTGTTTTTGCATATCGTCCCCTCTTTTCTGTAAATGCCCCTTGCATGACATACCATTGCCACGCAAGGGGACTTGCTTTTCATTGTTCCATTTGTTTGCCTAAAAAACCTGCGGCAGTTTGTGCCAATTTGCCTTCCACTTCGCCCATTTTTTTCTCTTTGGACAAAAACAATACCGCCCCCATAGCGTCACCCTCTGCAATGATGGGTGCTACCAACTGATACGGATATGTGTTTTCCTCTTTTTCATATAATACAGGTACAAATTGCCCATCATGTTCCTGTGCGGTAAAGGCAACCCTTTTTGCAATACATTCTTCCATTTCGGGACTAATGCGTTTTTCCAAAAATTCTTTTTTTGCACCACCGGACACCGCAATGATGCGGTCTTTGTCCACAATGCAAACAATATGCCCTGCGGTTTGTGCCAAACTTTCCGCATATTCTTTTGCAAATGTGCCCAATTCTCCAATCGGAGAATATTTTTTGAGTATAATTTCTCCCTCTCTGTCTGTAAAGATTTCCAAGGGGTCACCTTCCCGAATGCGTAGTGTGCGGCGAATTTCTTTTGGTATCACAACTCTGCCTAAATCGTCAATTCTTCTGACAATACCTGTTGCTTTCATGTTTGTTTTGCCCTCCTTATTTTTGCCAACAAATGTAGTTGGTTGTTTTTACAAAAATAGTATGAACCAAACAAAACAAAATTATGTAAAAATACATCTCTTTGCCAAAAAATCTCTTGTGAAATCGGAATTTTACAAGAGATTTTTGTTCATGCTTTATTTTTTTGATATAACAATTTCAACCCCTTTAATGTCAAAACAGGGTCTAAGACATCGAATATTTTTCTGTCAGGGTCAATCACCCTTGCCAAGCCACCGGTTGCAATGACTTTCATATTTGGCATATCCAATTCTTTTTTCAATCTGTCAATGATATATGTAGTTTGTCCAATATGTCCCAATACCAAACCTGCCTGAATACTGCCAACCGTATTTTTGACAATGATGGACTTTGGTTTTTTGATTTCGATTTTGGGTAGTTGTGCCGCTCTTTGTGTCAAAGCTTCCGCACAAATAGAAATCCCCGGTGTAATCAACCCTGTGATAAACTCTGACTTTTCATTGATGACATCAAATGTGTTTGCTGTACCATAATCAATGACCACCGCAGGCCCGCCATAAATTTCGTTTGCTGCCACCAAATTGACAATACGGTCAGCCCCCACACTTTTGGGGTCATCTCTTTTGATTGCAATCCCTGTTTTCATACCCACGCTCACAATCATCGGTTCAATATGAAAATATTTGCGTATGCCTTGTGTCAAGGAATACATAATATCAGGTACAACAGAAGAAATAATCACCGCTTTGATATCTTTTGCCTGCAATTCGGACGCATCAAACAAAGAATGGATAAATATTCCTGTTTCATCAGCCGTTCTCACGCCGGCAGTTGCCATACGCCAGCATTTTATCAATCGTTCCCCTTTATACACACCCAAAACATAATTGGTGTTTCCCACATCAATTACCAAAAGCATTTCGGTTTCCTCCTATTTCCTGTTTTTGTTCTTTTCATATAGTAAACGCAATCCTTGTAAAGCCAAAACAGGGTCATATACATCAAATATTTCCTCATTTGGGTCAATCACTCTTGCCAAACCACCCGTTGCCACAACTTTCATATGTGGCATATCAAACCAATTTTTGATTTGTTCGATAATATACCGTGTTTCGCCAATATGCCCCACCACAATACCTGCCTGTATGCTTTCCACAGTATTTTTTGTAATCAAGCTGGTTTCTTTGATTTCAATTTTGGGTAGTTGTGCGGCTCTTTGTGTCAAAGTATCTGCACAAATTTGTATCCCCGGTGCTGTAATACCGGTCAAAAATTCCCCATTTTCGCTCAACACATCAAATGTGGTTGCAGTGCTGTAATCAATCACAATCGCAGACCCACCGTACAATTCATACGCTGCCACCAAATTCACAATGCGGTCTGTTCCCATTTCTTTTGGATTTTCCATACGCAGATTGATTCCTGTTTTCATACCTGCTTTGACAACCATAGGTTCTTTCTGCAAATATTTTTTAATCCCATTCAACAAAGAATACATCACATTCGGTACAACGGAAGAAACCACGACTGCCTCAATGTCTGCAATCGACACCTCAGAATGTACAAACAGCATACGCAACAACATACCCGTTTCATCAGATGTACGATTGTTTAATGTAGACAGTCGCCAATTCGCCACCAAACAGGCGTTATCAAACACACCCAATGTGGTATTGGTATTGCTCACATCAATTACTAATATCATCTTTGTACTCCTTACTTTGTTTTGTTTATCAAAAAACGGCACGGGCATACAGCACCCCTGCCGCATCATATCCGCATGATTTATGATTTATACACGTCTTTTGCCGACCGTTCTTGCCAACACTTTGCTGATGATACCGCCCAATACACAGCTTGCAGACATCTCCAACGCACCATTGATGCCCACAAATGCAAACACAAACAAAAATGGGTTCAAACCACCAAAGCCTGTATTCAAATTTTGTATAAATTCTGTATTCCAGAACAATAGCAGCAATGCACTCATAAAGAATACTGTATTGAAAAATGCAGTCAAAAAACCACCAATAAAATAACAAACCGTTTTTGATTTATCTACTTTATGTAGCAACTGAAAACAAACGCTTGCCAAATATCCCATCAACATTCTGGTTGGGATACAAAGCAGGAATGTTCCCACAGGATTCATATTCCATAACGTAGCCGTAAACCAAGATGCCCCTGTCAAGGCTTGCTGAAAACTGGTTGCACCAAACACAAAGCCCAACCACAAACCAACTTTCGGGCCAAGTATCATACCACCAATGGCAACCGGTATCATCATCAAAGAAATATCCAGTCCCAATGTGTGGAAATATCCAATCGGTGTAAATGACATCACCAACAACAATCCTGTCAACAAGCCACAGGCTGTCATTTCTCGTACCGATAATCCGCTTGTTACTTTTTTATTCATTCTTTTTTTTGCTCCTTTCATTCTCATTCTGTTATGAGATATAAGATGACTTGGAAATAGTGGTTTCCACAAATTGATAACAATACAGTACATTTGCCTTTGGGCATAACATCTGTATGTTTTTTTGTCCTTTTGCGTAACCACCATATATTATAACAGCAAATCCATAGATTACAATATTTTTTTCTATATTTTTGTTATTTTTTATACAAAGTTTTATCTGTTTTCATTTTTTTCCGCTTGTTTGAGCAATTCTTGTTTGACTTTTTCGCCTTCTTCTGTGAAATATATTGCATACCATAGTTCTAACGCACGCAAAAGCTCTTTTTGTTCCCGTTGTATACGTTTGATTTCCAATTCTGCCCCAATTTCATCAAAATCAAAATCATCTTCTCTTTTGACGGTTTCAAAATACAATGTACCATCTTCTGCAAACCCCATCAAAAAGGTACACGCCAATTTTTGTGCCATCACCACACAAATGGTACGCACTTCTTCCTGTATGCTTTCTGGCAATGCAGCAAATGCCTGTTCCAAAAAATATTTTTGTTCGGTATAGCTTGCCCCTGCCAACACTGTTTTTTCCATTTATTTCATCACTCCTCGAATGGATACCTCTCCTGCATATACCACTTCTTTTTTTCCGGTATCTGCCCTTTTCACCAACAATTCTCCCTCTTGTGTGATATCCAAAGCCGTTGCCACAAAAGGCTCTTTGCCATACACCACAACCTCTTTGCCCAATGTCATACAGTTTTTACGATATTGTTCCAAAAACGGTTCAAATGAGCCTGCCGCTAAAAATGCATCATAATATCGTTCCAAAGACTCCATGATATTTTGCACAATTTTTTTGCGTGGATATGTTTGTCCGCTTTCCAAATATAAAGAAGTGGCAATATCCTGTAAATCTTCCGGAAACTCTTTTGTATTGACATTGATACCAATGCCCATCACCACAAAATGTACCTCCGTCAATTCACAATCCATCTCTGTCAAAATGCCAACTGCCTTTTTGTTTCCGACATAAATATCGTTTGGCCATTTAATCTGTGGCTGTAATTGCGTCATATTCTGCAATACCTCGCAAACTGCCAACCCTCCCAGCAATGTCAATACAGATGCCTGTGCAGGTACAATATTGGGACGCAACAACACACTCAGCCATACACCCGTACCAACAGGAGATTGCCAAGGTTTGCCTCGTCTGCCACGCCCTTGTGTCTGCAACTCTGCCACAGCCAAAGTCCCTTCTTTTGCCCCCGCAAGTGCCAATTCCCGTATACGATTGTTTGTGCTGTCTGTTTCCTGAAAGAAATGTACGGTTTTCCCCATTCTTTGTGCTTTTCTGCCTTTTTCCAACTCTCTTTGGTTATACATGGTTTCGGGGTGTATCAAACGATACCCTTTGTTTGTAATTGCCTCAATTTCATACCCCTCTTGACGTAATTTTTCAATCCCTTTCCATACTGCCGCACGGGAAACAGAAAGCTGGTTGCCAATTTCTTGCCCTGAAACAAAATCACCGGCTTGCTGTAATACATCTAATATACGATACATACTTTCCAACACCTTTCAAGAAAAAGACGTCGGGAAATCCGACGTCCTTTTGGTTGTTTCAAACTTATTTTTTACCTTTTTCATTCACACGACCTAAGAATTTTTTCAGGTCGATGATGGCACGACCATGTGTGCCTTCGCAAATTTTATCTACTTCATCATATGCTTTCACACTAAATGTCAATAATTTGCCATTGACCTCTGTCAATTCTGTCACCACACGCACTTTCATGCCAACAGGTGTTGCTGCCAAGTGTTTGAAATCAAATGTTGTGCCAACGGTTTCCCAACCATCTGGCAAAAATGGTGCAACTGTGCCAATCGCAGTACCTTCTATCCAAGAAAGCAGTTTGGGAGAGGCAAACACAGGCACGTTGTCATTTCCAAAATGTGCTGCGGTATCACTTTCTTCCACAATATATTCTCTTTCATAAGACATACCCGGTACAATGTTGTTAAATTCCATAAATACAATCCCCTTTCTTATTCCTCTGTTTTGTTATCTTCTTGTGCATCAGCAGCAGATATAGGTTTTTCTTTTTGTAATGTCACAGGCTGATTTGATTCCTGTGTGATTTCTTCTGCCAAGCCTAAAATTCGGTCTCGTTCTTCTTTCTCAAACAACTTGCGGAATTCTTCCCCAGTGATTTTTTCTTTTTCTACCAGCAATTTTGCAGATGCGTGCAATACTTCCATATTTTCTTGCAACAGACGCAGAGCCTCGTTGTATGCCCCCATCACAATGCGTTTGACTTCATCGTCGATGGTGGTTGCCACTGCTTCGCCATAATTGCGGCTGTGTCCCCAATCTCTGCCGATAAAGACTTCATTGCTGTCCTCACCAAACTGAATAGGGCCAAGTGCCTCACTCATACCATATTGTGTGACCATACCCCTTGCCATTGCGGTTGCACGTTCAATATCGTTTGATGCTCCTGTTGTCACATCTTTAATCACCAAAGCTTCTGCGGCACGACCGCCCAAAAAACTAATGATTTCCTGCTCCATGTACAACTTTGTCATATACATCTTATCTTCTCCGGGCAACGGCATGGTATAACCGCCTGCCATACCTGTCGGAATGATGGAAATGCTATGCACAGGGTCCAATTCGCTCAACACTTCAAATAAAATCGCATGACCGCTTTCATGATATGCTGTGATATATTTTTCTTTGTCGGAAATGACTCTTGTCTTTTTCTCTGTACCCACACCAATTTTAATCAAGGCACGTTGTATAGACTCCATCGTGATGGTCTTTTTGCCGTCTCTTGCAGAAAGCAATGCTGCTTCATTCAACAAATTGGATAAGTCTGCACCAGTCATGCCTGCGGTTGTCTGTGCGACCACTTTCAAATCCACCTCTTGGTCTAAGGGTTTGCCTTTGGAATGGACACGCAAAATGGCTTCTCTGCCTTTTACGTCAGGTCTGCCGACATATACCTGTCTGTCAAAACGACCGGGTCTTAACAATGCAGGGTCTAAGATATCCGCTCTGTTTGTTGCCGCAATGATGATAACACTTTCGTTGATACCGAAACCGTCCATCTCTACCAATAACTGATTGAGTGTTTGTTCTCTTTCATCATGCCCACCGCCAAGGCCTGCACCTCTGCGACGACCAACCGCATCAATTTCATCAATGAATACAATACTGGGAGAATTTTTCTTTGCCTGTTCAAACAAATCTCTCACACGAGATGCACCCACACCGACAAACATTTCTACGAAATCGGAACCGGAAATAGAGAAAAACGGTACGCCCGCCTCACCGGCAACGGCTTTTGCCAGCAATGTTTTCCCTGTCCCCGGAGGGCCCACCAACAAAACACCTTTTGGAATTCTTGCACCCAGTTCTGTAAATTTTTGTGGATTTTTCAAAAACTGTACCAATTCTTCCAATTCTGCTTTTTCTTCATCACAACCTGCCACATTGTCAAATGTGACTTTGTTTTTGTCATCAACATTCATTTTTGCACGGCTTTTGCCAAATGACGCCATTTTTCCGCCGCCACCCTGCATTTTGCCAAACAGTACAACAAATAACACAACCATCAATATCATCATCACCAAAGATGGTAATATGGCTGTCAGCATACTTTCTCTTGGCGGGTCTATGGCAACAATTTTGATGTCACTTCCCTGTGCCGGCATTTCATTGACATTTTGCATAAACGCCTCAATGCTTGGCACACTGACTTTCATCACACCGCCGTCGTCCAGCGTTGCAATGACCGTTGCGTAATCGCCCACTTCTTTGCTTCTGGTTACTTCCAATGTTGCCACTGTATCTTCTTCTAATTCTTTCAATAAATCTGCATACGTATATGCTTTCACTTCTTTTTCCGGCTGTATCAAACCTTTGCCGCTAAATGCCAAGGCAGCCAAAATCATTACGAATATCAGCACATATAATCCTGCTGATTGCCAATATTTTTTCAAGAGCTTCCCCCCTATTTTTTATCAAAACTGATTATTTTTTTGATATGTTTACAGATAGCATATCAATTTACAATTCTATCACAGATTATCCAAAAAGGCAACGGCGGTTTTTAGAAAGAAAGTGTGAAAAAAAGCGTTTTCCGCCCGAAAATACACAAAAGCGTTAGCTTTTTGTGCTAACGCCGTATACTTTCTCATTGTTTTTTAATCTTCATCAAAATGAATGACACCCACATAGTCCAAATTTCTGTATTTTTGTGCATAATCCAAACCATATCCAACCACAAAAGCATCTGGAATGGTAAAGCCCACATAATCCACAGGCACATCTGTCACACGACGGTCCGGTTTGTCCAACAATGTGCAAATTTTGAAGTTTTTGGGATTTCTGTGCAACAACAATTCACGCAAATGGCTCAATGTTCTGCCGCTGTCAATGATATCTTCTACCAGCAATACATTTTTGCCTGTAATATCTTCGTCCAAATCACGCAAAATTTTGATATGTCCGCTGCTTTCTGTGCCATCGCCATAACTGGAAACGTCCATAAAATTCAACGTCACAGGCAATTTGATTTTTTTTGCCAATTCCACCAGTGTCACAACGCCGCCTTTGAGTACGCAAACCAGTTCCACCTGCTCACCTGCAAAATCGTTTTGTACCTGTTCCGCAATTTCTTCCAATCTTTTGGAAATTGCTTCTGCTGAAATCATGACTTCAATTCTTTCTTTCATATTGTTTTCCCTCCATTATCCGAACCCATATATATTGTTTGGTATTTTCATCTATTGCAAAAGCCGTAGATGTCTGTGCACCATATATCCATAAAATTTCTTCCCCGCAAGCCAACAACAGCTTTGTATCTCTTTGGGCTTTCGGTATTTTTTCATCTATGAATAATGATTTTATCTTTTTGGTACCACCATGTAATCGCATACGGTCACCGGCTCTTCGATTGCGTACACACAGGCTTTTTTTTATTTTATCATAATCAAATAACTTCGTATAGTCGTTGTCACAAAATTCCGCATTTTTTTCGGTTATGATGCCACATTCTACAAAAACGTCCATTTCTTTGATATAAATGGGCATATCGAGTTGCAAATCATACAGATATTCTGTTTTTTGCGTTTGTTCTTTGCAAAACATCAGCCGCTGATATTCCAAACAACATTGCCAACCACCCACAATCTGCACAAAACCATTTTGATTTTGCATCAACAAATGCTCCATTGCCTCCAAATGTGCCTGTGTCAAATTTTGGGTTGTGCCTGTGGCTTCTTCCACTGCCAAACGCAAAACACGCAACCGCAACGCCCGATGCATTTGTTGCAAGGGTTCTTTTTGTAAACAAACCTGTGTTTGCGGCATACGGATTTGCTGATACATCTGTTTTGCCGTCTGTGTCATAAAATCATTTTCCTGTGCCAGCAAACTTGCTGTTTTTGCGATATGTGCCGCACTGCCGCCATGCACCTGTTCCAATAACGGCATCACCTGCAAACGAATTTTATTTCTGGTATATGCCGTTTCAAAATTGGTGCTGTCTTGTTGATACGAAAGCTGATGTTGTTTGCAATACTGTTCAATCTCTTTGCGACTGCAAAACAACAAAGGGCGTACAATCCGGTTTCTCACCGGCAACATTCCCGTCAAACCGTCCAAGCCTGTCCCTCTGCACAATCGCATCAATATGGTTTCCGCTTGGTCATCGGCATGATGTGCCACTGCAATAAAACCGTTTTGCCCTGCGTATTTGGCAAAAACACGATACCGAAAATTTCTGCCTGCTTCTTCTACGGTGCATTTTTGTTCTTTTGCCGCCTTTGCCGCATCAAAGCAGACCACATCACAGGCAATTCCCAAACGTGTACTATATGCCTTTACAAATGCGGCATCTGCATCTGCTTCCTGCCCACGCAAACC
This sequence comes from Anaerotignum sp., assembly GCA_020024455.1. Lineage (GTDB taxonomy): Bacteria > Bacillota > Clostridia > Lachnospirales > Anaerotignaceae > Anaerotignum. Next base: position 21,472 of record JAHHTU010000005.1, read on the forward strand.
ATGATGGATATGCACTGTCTGCAACCGCCAGTGATATTGTTTGTGCAATCGCCACAAGATATGCACCAAAGCCACAGAGTCTGCACCGCCCGAAAGCCCAATCACAATATTTGCACCATCTGCAAACATTTTGTATTGCAAAATGGTTTGTTTGACTTGTTCCAACAACATATTTGTTCGCCGCCTTTCGTACCTTTCTCAAAGACTTTACACAAAAAACAGCATTTCGTCAACGATTTTCTTTTTGCACATAATACATAATATGGTATACTGTTATCAAAACAATAAGGAGGGAATCCATCATGAAATTTCAATATTATATTCCATCAAAAATAGTATTCGGCAGCGGACAATTAGACCGCTTGCACAAACAAAAAGAATTGGGGAAAAAAGCATTGATTGTCATTTCCGGTGGTACATCTGTCAAAAAATTCGGTTATCTTGCCCGCTTGGAAGAACAACTCCAAAAAGCAAATGTAGACTATGTAATTTTTGACAAAATACTGCCCAACCCCATCGAACGCCATGTCATGGAAGGGGCAGCACTTGCCAAAGCCGAACAATGCGACTTTGTCATCGGTTTGGGCGGCGGCTCCATCATCGACTCTGCAAAAGGCATTGCGGTTATGGCAACCAATACAGGGACTATGTGGGACTATATTTCCGGCGGCACAGGCGGTGGCAAACCCATTCCAAACAAACCCTTGCCCATCGTTGCCATCACCACCACCGCAGGCACAGGCACAGAGGCAGACCCTTGGGCAGTCATCACAAATGAACACACCGGCGAAAAAATCGGTTTTGGCTATGACAACACATTCCCTGTGCTTTCCATTGTTGACCCCGATTTGATGCTTTCCGTTCCGGCAAAACTGACAGCATATCAAGGATTTGATGCATTGTTCCATAGCACCGAAGGCTATATCAACCGCCGCACAAACCCTTTGAATGATATGTATGCATTGAAAGCCATCGAATTGGTTGGCAAAAGCCTTGCCATCGCTGTCAATGACGGCACAAACAAACAGGCAAGAGAAGATATGGCACTGGCAAACACATTGTCCGGTATGTCCGAAAGCATTGGTGGTTGTACGTCCGAACACGCCATGGAACACCCATTAAGCGGCAAAAATCCAAAATTGGAACATGGGGCAGGCTTGATTATGCTTTGTGAATCATATTACACCTATTGGGCAAAACGTGGTGTCGTTGACAAAAGACTGATTGACATGGCAAAAGCACTGGGCAAAACAGATGCCGACAAACCGATGGATTTTGTCACGGCATTGCATGATTTGAAAATTGCCTGTCATGTTGATGATTTGAAAATGTCTGATTATGGCATACAAGAAAGCGATTTGGAAACATATGCAAAAATGGCATATGAAACCATGGGCGGATTGTTTACCGCAGACCCTGTGGATATGCCTTTTGCAGATTGTCTTGCGATTTACAAAGACGCATATCGCTAAAATAAAGGAGCGTATTTATGGCACAACAAAACGAAACATTTACACTTGCAGACATTGTATACGATGTCACATATGCAGATTTGGGTTATCATTTTGAAAATGGTAACATCATATTGTATCCAGACGTAGATGCCGAAACAGAAGATGAAAATGTGGATTATGATATGTCTTCCGTCCATTTATACCACAACAACGGCTTTTGTACCCATGTTTCTGATTTACAAGCATTAAAAGGCAAAAAATTTGTTTGGGAAAGTACATACAATGAAAACGATGAAGAAGCAGGCTGTTTGTGTGTACAAGAGCATGAACTGCTTTCCAGCGGCACAATCGAAATATTGGATATCCAAAATAACCATATGACCATACGATGGTCTGGGCTTGCCAATGTATATTGGAACGAAACATATGGGGCTGATGTTCCTTTTGATACCACATTCACCGCAGAAATACCACAAGATGTGGCAGTTTATCAATTAGATGCTTACAAATCCACAAAAACAAAAATTTATGATAATTTGTATTTAGAGTTATTAAATTTAGATACATTCAATGACCATTTGAAACAAATTTCTGATGATACGCCATGGAATATCAAACTTCCATTCAAGATTATATATTTTGACAAAGAATATTTGGAGAAATATTGTTTAAAGCAAATAAACTGGAATACACTACAACATTAGATGCAGATTGCCCTGTTTCCATCAAATTTGCGGGTATGGATTATAATTTCAAAGCCAATTATCAACTATTTTTCTTTGAAACCTATTGAAACAGAAAAAAGGAGAATACTTTGCAAAGTATTCCCCTTTTTCTTTACATCACTTTTTGCCAAAATCTCGCTGCCTGTACGGTCATATCATCTGTCCCGCCTGCTTTTTGTGCCGCCTGCAATATAAAATCTGCGGCATTTTGTGGATTGGCAAATGTTTTGGGCAAAAAGATTTCCTCTAACCACATTGCGGTTTTTTGTTCCCCGCCAAATGCATCGGTAATGCCGTCCGTCAACAACAACACCATATCCCCATCTTTCAATCGGATATCATTTTTTTGCACTTGCACTTGCTGCAAAATACCCGCAGGCAAAGAATGGGTATGCATAGAAATTACCCGTTTTCCACGGCAAATGAACGACGCCACAGCACCCAATTTGATAAATTCTGCGTATCCGTCATACAAATCCACACTGCAAATATCCAATGTTGCATAATTTTCTTCCGCACGCCGCAACAACAATGCCGAGTTAATCAATTTGACGGCGGTTTCTTTGGGAAATCCTGCTTCGGCAAATTGTTCCAATAACTCCATGGCTGCCTTGCTTTCCGCAAACGCACGCTCTCCCATGCCCATACCGTCTGAAATTGCCATCATGGCAATCCCTTTGTCATTTTCCAAATATGTGGCAGCATCACCACAAGGTTTGCCACGTTCCGCTGCCGCACAAGCCGTTGCCACTGTCAAAGCATACATCGGTTCTTCCAAAAATGTCATGGTGCAAACACCGCCTGTCATATGGCAAACATCTGGTTGTTGCTGTACCATTTGTCGCCCAACGATTTTTTTGACAATCGGCAACACCTGTGTCTTGCAAATCCCTCTGCCTTGACACCCCTTGACACGCAACACAACCTTTTTGCCTCTGTTTGCTTTTTCTTCTGTCACAATCGCCTCTTGTATGCGAATCCCTGCCTTTCTGCAAGCAAATAGCAACGCCTCTTGCACAGGTTCTAAATATAAACAATCCGTATCCAATTTGCCTGCCATATTTTCCAAAATACCACCCACAGCATCTAGTTGTTGTTGCACCAACTCCCGACATTCCTGCAATTTACTTGCCCAAATCAAATGATGCCGATGTTGTTCATAAATTGCACAAATCATATCCACATACTCTTTTTTTCGGGGACACACTTCCAAAAACCATTTTGGCATTTGTTCCATCGTCAAACACCCTTTTGTATCACACAACGAAAATGCCGTCATGGTCATACTATATGTACGATATACTTCTTCCTGCCAACAAGAATGGCATAACCCACAATTTTGACAGACTTTCTGTGCCACACGTTCCACCAATTCGGAAATTTCTTTCGTTTCCGTTTTCTGTTCTACGGCAAATGTTTTTGCCAACCCATGAAATGCCATACCAAAGCCTTTGAGTTTTTCCTCTGTATCTTCTCGCATACGCACAAAACGGTCTTTGCTGTCTGCGATTTCCCGCATACCGCCAAGCCAGATTTTTTTGGGTAGCATACAAAACAAAATCCCTGCACTTGCCATACAGGGCAACCACCCCTCATGCAAATAGTCTTGTTTGGTATAAAACAAAAAGATTGTCATTGTCATCAAAAAAGCCACTGCCGCCGCCCATCTGCCAATGTCTTTCAGACAACCTGCAAACCAACTTGCAAAACCCAATATTGCCACAAAACCGAAATCTGCACGCCCTGTCACATACAACAAAAAACCCAACATCACACCAACCGCCGTACCACCGCCAATGCCCTCCCGATATGCCGCTACCAGCACCAGCAACGTCACCAAAAAAGGAAACAGCATCTGTTGCAATATCGTATTTTGCAACTGTGCCATACCTGCCAAAGTGCCACCCAAAAGCAGTATCATTGACAGCAACTCCTCTTTGCTGACCACCATCACTTTTCGATGCTCCGTCAATACCAAAACGCCTTTTTGTAACAACAATGCAATTCCCATTACCAGCATACTTTCCACAAACGCCACAACAAAATAAAAATGCAATCCGCCTTGACTGATGGCATAGAAACTCCCGCCCAATGCCATTGCAAAACTGCCCAATATTGCTTTTTTCCAAACATCTTCTTTTGTCAAGAACCGCCCCAGTGTCATATACAGTAACATTGCCGCCAAATACACTGCGATATGTTTCAAAAAAACACCGTTGCCAAAACTGCCGACAAACACAGCCGTCCATACAACCCAAAACAGATGCCCACTGCCAAAAAATGCCGATAATACCCCCATACCCAATGGGTGCAATATCTGCAATACTGCCAATTTGCTCCAAAAAAACGGTACTGTCCAACAAATACCCAGTTGTATCATTTGTTTCCAAGGTATCGAATATCTTTGTATATGCTGTTTTGGCATATGCTGTCCAAACGGAATCTGTTTATTCTGTACGTGTTCCAATAAAATTTCTGTTTTTTCCATATCTGCTCCCCTCCATATTCCCATTTTACGGAAATATGACTGTTTTTTTTGCCGAAATGCGGCAGATATGCAAAAATTTTTCCCGACAAAAAAACGGCATTTTTCCATGCCGTTTTCCATATCATTGATATTTTTTCAAAAACCGTATATCTTCTCCAAAAAAACGCAGCACTTGATACTCCCGCAATCGGGACGTAATACGGTCAGAATATTGATTTGTAATTTCTTTTGCATTCAAATTGGTGGATATCATCACTGATTTGTTTTTCAATTTTCTGTCATTGAGCAAACGGAACAATTCCGATGCCGTAAACGCAGTCGAGAATTCCGTCCCCAAGTCATCAATAATCAACAAATCCACTTCTAACAATTCTTTGTCCCATTCTTCTTTTTCCACATCTTCGTCATGCGAAAAACGAATTTCTTCCAATTTACGGAATAACTGCCCTGCCGTCAAATACAGCACCACAAATCCTTTTTCCAACAACTCTTTTGCAATACAACTGCAAAGAAATGTTTTGCCCAATCCCGTAGAGCCATAGAGCAATAAATTTTCGCCGTTTTCTTTTTCAAACCGTTCCACAAACGCCAATCCGTGCCGTAAAATATTGGTCGCATTTTCTCTGGGGGACATTTTTTCTTTCGGAATGACTTTATCGCTATACAAACGCAAATCAAAACTGTCAAAATTTTCCACCTTTACAATATCCCGTACATTGGATTGGTCATACAATCTGTCCATGACCTTTTGTTTCAAACAAATACAAGGCACATTGCCAATATATCCCGTATCTTGACAACTCTTGCAAACATATTCCTGTTCCAATGCATCTGCCTGCATACCCATATTTGCCAACAACTGTTGTTTCTCCCGCAACAATGCTTGTTGTTTTTCCCGCAATCCTGCCACCACATCTGTCATCTGGTTTGTTTGCAATAATACTGCCTTTGCCGCCTGCACTCCCAACAAAGACAATTCCTGTTCAATTTCTTCCAATCTTGGTGTTTGCTCATATACAAATGCCTTTTTGCGACGTTGTTCTGCTGTTTTTTGTGTCCGAATACGGTCATATTCTCTCAATACTTCTTTATAAATTTGTGTTTTGGTTGCCAAACTGTATCACCACCTTACCATTCGTTTTGTTTTTGTTGTTCCAATCGTTCCAATTCCGCATAATCCCAATCACGCTGTGTATAATTGATAAAACGGTTTTGTTTTTGTACGGGTGTCGCTTTTTGTACCTGTGCTTTTTGCTGTGCTTTTTTGGCAGCAAAGGCATCATCTAATTTTGCTATATCCTCTTTGTTCTTGACACCTGCCTTTTTCCAATCCGAAAGGATACTATCCGCATAAGCAAAGCTCACACCGCCTGTTCTAAGCACCGTTCGTTCACAAGCCGTCAGTACCACATCTAATGGCAACCGATATTCCTGCAACCATTTTTTGATATATATTTCTTCTTCCTTGACAGGCATACGCCCACTTTGCCCAAATGCACGCAGTATTTCTTTGTATCCTTTGGTACGCATTTGGACATATTCTGCGGCTTTTTCGGCAGTATCCACACCTGCCTCTGCCCAACCGATGGCAACCTGCTCTATGTATCGCATACCTCTTTTATTTCTGCTGACACAATATGTCAATAATAATTCAATCACATCAAATGGAAATCCCAACCAGTCATAAAAACTAAACAACGTTGACATATCGTTGGAAGACAACGTTTTGCCAAGTTTTGCCTCTGCGGAACGAAACAGCTTTGTAATATCTTCCCGCTTCATATACATTGCCATTTCTTGTGGGGTATATTCCGGACGTTTTGCGGCAATCAATCTGGGTTTTGTTTCTTTTGGCTGCATATGCTTTTGTGATATCTGTCGGGCTTGGTATCCTTTGTCTGCCCAATATTGCCATGCTTTCAAAACATCACTTTCCAATATTGCCAATTTTTGTGCTATTTCTGCCGATGTACATTTTGGCATTGCCTGTGTCATCAAAAAGACGGACACATATAACGGCGGTGCTTTTGGTAATTCTGTTTCAATAAAAGTTATGGGAATTGTAATTTCCTCCGCCATACCGCTCCCTCCTTTTGTTTGATTATTGTATCACGTTTTGGTGTGTTTCACAACAAAAGGAGCCATTCGGCTCCTCATATCCATAAATTACATATTACTCTTGATTTTTGTTTTTGATATGTGCGTTAAAATAATAAATGATAAAGCTCAGTACAATCACGGTCAACAAAGACACCACAAAAATACGAGAGTCTTTGACAGAAATAAAGATTGCCAAAACCCCCAAGCACAAGCTGATTGCATACATAATCAATACCGCTTGCTTTTGTGTACAGCCACGGTCAATCAATCTATGGTGCAAATGCCCTCTGTCTGCCTGCATAATGGGTTGATGTTTTGCCATACGACGCAGCATCGCAAATATGGTATCAAAGATTGGCAAACCAATACACAAAATACTCACGCTCAACGCCAGCAATGCATATCCTTTGAATACGCCCAATATACTGGTCACTGCCAACACAAAGCCCAAAAATGTAGAACCAGTATCGCCCATAAATATTTCTGCGGGATTGAAATTACGGGGCAAAAAGCCCAAACAAGCCCCTGCCAAAGCCGCTGTCAATACAACCGCCGTCGTACTGCCCGTAAAAATACAAAGCACCATCAAGCTCATTGCTGCAATGCCTGTCACACCTGCTGCCAAGCCGTCCAAGCCGTCAATCAAATTCACCGCATTGGTTACCCCCACAATCCAAACCAACGTAATGGGGATACTCAATGCCTGTAATGTTGTGGTCACAGGCCATAATACGATTTGAATTTTTGTGCCGGACAATATGACAATCAATGCTGCCACAATCTGCACACAAAATTTTAATTTTGCAGGCAAATTTTTCATATCGTCCCAAACACCCAATGCTGCAATGATGATTGCACCAACCAAAAAACCAAGTAATTGTTTTTGGTTCATACCAGGGTTAAAGAAATTTATCATCAATACAGTAATCAAAAAACCAAGTACAATGGCAACCCCACCCATACGGGGCATCGGTTTTTTATGCACCCCTCTATCTTTGGGATAATCAATAGCACCTGCTTTGATGGAAACCCATTTTGCAAAAGGTGTTGTCACAAGTGTGATTGCAAATGCACTGGCAAAAGTTGCAATGTACAGCAACCAATCATAATTTACCAAAAAAATTCACTCCTCACGATTTTGACATGATTGCCAAAATACAAACTTCGCATCACAACTATCACAGCAAACGCTTTCAAAAAGGGAAATACGGTTTTTATCTATGTATTTCCCTTATATTTTTTCTTATGATGCTGTTTTGCTTTTTTATTTTGTACCAAAAATACGGTCACCGGCATCTCCCAATCCCGGCACAATATATCCATGGTCATTCAAGGCATTGTCATATGCCGCTGCATAAATATCAACATCAGGGTGTACCTGTTGTATTTTTTGCACACCATCAGGTGCTGCCAAAATGCAAAGGAATATAATTTTTTTCACACCTTTTTGTTTCAAAAATCCAATCGCCGCCTCCGCAGTGCCACCGGTTGCCAGCATTGGGTCTGTCAAAAACACTGTTCTTTCTTCCACATCGCTGGGCAGCTTACAGTAATATTCCACAGGCTGTAATGTTTCCGGGTCACGATACAACCCAATATGTCCGATTTTTGCCGTAGGCATCAACTGTAAAAGCCCCTCTGTCATACCAATGCCTGCACGTAATATGGGTACAATGGCAATTTTGGTATCAATGGTACGACAATTTGCCTGTTCCACAGGTGTTTGTACAACAATATCGACCAAAGGCAAATCTCTGGTTGCTTCATAAGAAAGCAACATTGCCACTTCCCCAATGATTTCCCGAAATTCTTTTGCACCTGTGTCTTTGTTTCTGAGCATTGCCATTTTGCTTTGAATTAACGGGTGCTCTGATACAAACAACTTGCTCATGTCGTTTTTCATCTCCTTCTTGCCATCAATCCTCAATTTGCTGAATTCTTCTGATATGGCGTTCATCATTTGAAAAAGGTGTTTCCAAGAATGCTTTCACAATTTCCAATGCCAATCCGACACCGGTCACTCTTGCACCCATTGCCAAAATGTTCGCATCATTATGTTCTCTTGTTGCTTTGGCAGAAAATACATCACCGCACAATGCCGCACGAATGCCTTTGACTTTGTTTGCGGCAATGGAAATGCCAATGCCTGTCCCACAAATCAAAATACCTTTTTCACACTCTTTGTCTGCCACTGCGTGTGCAACTGCTTTGCCATATACAGGATAATCCACAGACTCCTCGGAATATGTGCCAAAATTCTTGTAAGCAATGTTGTTTGCATCTAAATATGCAATGACTTCTTTCATCAGTGGATACCCACCATGGTCACAACCCAATGCAATCATATTTGTTTCCTCCTTTTTCAATCTGCTTCAATCATACGGTATCCTGCGGATTTTTGTAAACGGTTCATAATTGCCAAACCTTCTCCCGTTAGGGGGAATACTTCCGCATATACCACATCTGTTTGGCATACATCAAATTGTCGCAATACATGGAATAAATTTGCTCCGATTTCTTCCAATTTTTCACGACTGCCCACAGAAAGCACCACATCTGCATGGTATTTTGCTTTTGTTTGGTCAGTTGCCAAAACACCGACTTTTTTGCCCTGTGCTTTCTGTTTTTTTGCCAAATCATTGATACAACGAACCACATCATTTCCCTGCACCAAAAAAACGTCTGCCTTGGGTGCATAATGGGTGTATTTCATGCCCGGTGCTTTGGGGCGAAAATCCGTTGTCGGTTTTTGCAACAATGCTGCATCTATATCAACATCGCCCACCACTTGTGCCATCATTTCTTTTGTAATTGCTCCCGGACGCAATATCATGGGCGGTGTCACCGAAACGTCTACAATGGTGGATTCCAATCCCCATGTGGTTGCACCGCCGTCCAATATCATATCAATTTTGCCGTCCAAATCCAAAGCAACGTGTTCTGCTCTGGTCGGACTTGGTTTGCCTGACGTGTTGGCACTGGGGGCAGCGATTGGCAGTCCTGCTTTGCGAATCAGTGCCATCGCCACAGAATGTGACGGAAACCGTACTGCCACTGTATCCAAACCACCTGTCACTGTATCCGGCACACAGTCTGCTTTTTGAAAAATCATAGTCAATGGGCCGGGCCAAAATGCATCTATCAATTTTTGTGCTGCTTGCGGAATATCCCTTACAATCGGACGCAACTCATCTATATGAGAAATGTGCAGTATCAACGGATTGTCGGAAGGTCTGCCTTTCGCCTCATAAATGCGTTTGCAAGCTGCTTCGTCCAAACCGTTTGCCCCCAAACCATAAACGGTTTCTGTGGGAAATGCCACCAAACCGCCTTGTTGCAATATTTGTGCAGCCTGTGCAATGATATCTGCCTCGGGATATTGCGTATGCACCTTTTTTTGCATGGTTTTCATCTGATTACAGATTTGCTCCGCAACATTTTTTGTATTTTTTACCGCTTCCGCATGGACAAGGGTCATTACGTCCGATTTTTTCACCTTTGATGATTGTGCGAGAGCGTTTTTGTTCCAACATCAATTTTCTTCTGGTATCTGCGTCAAAAATATTGTCCCATTCAGGCAAGCGATACAAATGTTCCGCATGGTATTCCACCATTTTTTTATACAAACGTGCAAAATCAATATCCAAAATGATAATGGAATCTTCTTCCAAACTTGGCATATCATATGCATTGGGCAATACGTCATTGATACCGTCGATAAAAGCAACAATTTCTTCTGTTGTCATGGCAAAACGTTGTGCCAATTCTGTCACAGAACCTTCCAACTTTGTTACTTTTTCACGCAAAATATATTCATAGATTTTTTGTTCTTTTGGCATATAGCTTTCCCAAACCTCATCTACGCTTCTGCCATCTTTTGAAAATGCTTTTTTCATCCAATTTTCATATAAACTCATCAATCTTTCTCTCCTTTGTATATCATTTGTTTCAAAATTTCTGAAAATAAAAAACTTATCATTTGCCATGATAATATAAATTGTGCTCATTTGCAACTAAAAATCACAAATTTGCATAGACAAACCGTATAAAAACAGAAGTTTTTTCCGTTTTCATACGGTTTGTGTTGTATGTTGTATTTATGCAATCAAACTTCGTTTTGTCAAAATGGTGCTTTTTTCAGATACTGCCTGTGTTTGCTTTGGTTGTACTGCTTGCACTTGCTCTGTCAAAATCTTTGTAATCTTGTTTTGTTCCACAAATTTTTGCATCGCACATACGGGTTCACAATCCCATAAAAAGGAAAACTGCCCGCCCAAACTGCAAACATATTCTGCCAATGTTTGTATCTGTTCCATGTCACTTGTTTGAGGGCTGTCTGCAATATGTAGCACATATAATTGTCCTGCACACGCTTTTGCCATGTCATATCCCCATGCGATAAATTGCTTTGATTGTTGCTGTGCTGTAATCAAAACCAATATGTTTTCATTTTTTGTGTTCATGAAACAATGCCTCCTTCAAAAAGTATCAAACATACCATTCCTTTTCTGTTTTATGAATATCCGACACAGAAAAGAACCACACGCTTTTTTCATTTTTATCATAACACATAAATAGAAGAAAACATTGATGATTTCTTTTAATTCTTTCTTACGATTTCTCAAAAAAAAGACAGATTTTTGAAAAATCTGTCTTTTTTGTTTATTCTTGTGTATCTTCTGTATTTTGTTCTGTGTCCGATTGTGTTTCCGTCTCAGACATGGTATCTTCTATGACGTCATCTTCCATGGACAATGTTTCACCATGTGTCACAACATTATCGCCGTTTTCCTGTGTGAATGTAATTTTATCCCCATCTTTTAATGTAACATTTTCCCAAACATTCTCTGTGCCATCGCTGAATGTCATCTGCACCTGCCAGCCGTCTTCCACCACAGGCACTTGCCCATTCAAAGATACAGGCACTTCATATCCTGTTTTCCAAACATCTTTTTGCAACAAATTGTTTGTCCAGTTATATTCTTCTGTGGGACGGATTTTCAATGTAGACACATCTTGCCCTGTTTCATTGATAAATGTCATGGTATAATCCACTTCCTGTTGTGGTAATTTTTCTTTTCCGCAAGCAGAAAACACTCCCAAACTGCACACCAAAGCCAAACACAACGCCAATTTTTTTTTCATTTTTTCAAACCCTTTCTATCTTTGTTCTTACTCTGCCGCATATGGCTCAAACACAATACTGTCTATGGTGACATCTTGCACCGGTTTGGACTGTGCCCCAACTTCTTTTGCCGCAATTTTGTCCACAACGTCCATACCTTCTATCACTTGCCCAAATATGGTATAGGGACTTCCATAAATATATTCCAAATGAATGGCACCGCCATGTTCCTGATAATATGCCAGCACATCATCTGAGAACAATGCTGTCAAAGGATAAAATACATTGTTGATGCTCAATCCCAATTCTTCCTCGTTGGTGTCTCTTGCTTCTTTTAACTTATTGATGTAATCTTCTACCACAGATTTTTGCTGCACAATGAAAAATTGACTGCCATTGGTGTTTGGGCCGCTGTTTGCCATTGCCAAAGCACCATTATAAAAATGCAGATTCGGAGAAATTTCATCTTCAAATGCTTCGCCCCACATACTTTCTCCGCCTGCACCGGTACCGGTTGGGTCACCGCCTTGTATCATAAAATCCTCAATGACTCTATGAAATGTCAATCCATCGTAATATCCTTTTTGTGCCAAAGTTTTGAAATTTTCCACCGCTTTGGGGGCTTCTTCCGGGAACAAACGCAATTTGATAACACCCTCCGATGTGGTCATCACAGCGATTTCTTCTCCTGGCTGTGGCTGTTGTGCCTGTATAATCGTATCTTTGACCTCTCCTGTTTGTGCAGGGGGTGTTGTGTTTTGGTTTTGTTCTGTTTCTTCTTTTGCACCACACGCCGTTGTTGCAAATACCAACATCGCCGCCATCAGCAAGCCCATATATTTTTTCATATGTCATTCCTCCATACTCTTTGTTATTTTGCATAAAATTTATTGTAGTATATGATAAAAGATACTGTCAATTCGTTTTTCTTAATTCTTTATTAAAATTTTACATTTTATTTTATCATAGCCGCATACTTTGTACAATTATGACTTTCTTTTTTTGTTTTCTATGTATATCCGTTGACAGAAAAGCCCAAAATATAGTAAAATGCAAGGGATAACAGCTGTGAAAAGGAGAGTAAGCGATACGCAATGCCACAGAGAGCCTCTGTTTGCTGAAAAGAGGTGCAAAACCATCGCCGAACATGACCTTGGAGCTTCGCCCCCGACTGTTTTTACAAAAAGCACAGGCGGCGACGGGATACGCCCGTTATGGCGTAAAGGTATGAACAGTACCTAGTGAGGTCTTTTTTGCGAAAAAAAGATGAAATAAGGTGGTATCACGGCATAATGTCCGTCCTTTGTGCAGAAGGACGGCTTTTTTTATTGTTCTGCCACCCAACGAAAAAAATAACCATTCATAAAAAAGGAGTGATATTTGTGGAAAAAGAAAAATTTTATATTACCACACCCATTTACTACCCCAGTGACAAGCTGCATATCGGACATTCTTATTGTACCGTTGCCACAGACACTATGGCACGTTATAAAAGACTGCGTGGCTATGATGTCATGTTTCTGACCGGTACGGACGAACATGGGCAAAAAATCGAACGTATTGCCAACAGCCAAAACATGACACCCAAACAATATACGGATAAAGTGGTGACAGGTATCAAAGAGCTGTGGGATACATTATGCATTTCCTACGATAAATTTATCCGTACCACAGACGATTATCATGTAAAAACCGTACAAAAAATATTCAAACAACTGTATGACCAAGGGGATATTTACAAAAGTGCTTACGAAGGTTGGTATTGCACCCCTTGCGAATCTTTCTTCACAGAACATCAGTTGGTTGACGGCAAATGCCCCGACTGTGGCAGAGATGTGGAATTGCTCAAAGAAGAAAGCTATTTCTTCCGTCTTTCCAAATACCAAGACAGAATTATCAAATATATGGAAGAAAATCCGGAATTTTTACAACCAAACACACGTCAAAACGAAATGATTAACAACTTCTTAAAACCCGGTTTGGAAGATTTGGCAGTATCCCGTACCTCTTTCAAATGGGGTGTACCTGTGGAATTTGACCCCGGTCATATTGTATATGTTTGGGTAGACGCATTGTCCAACTATATTACTGCATTGGGATATGGCACAGAAGATGACAGTTTGTTCCAAAAATTCTGGCCCGCCGATGTACACGTTGTCGGAAAAGAAATTGTGCGTTTCCATGCCATCATATGGCCTGCTATGCTGATGGCATTGCACCTGCCTTTGCCAAAACAGATTTTCGGACATGGCTGGTTAGTCATCAATGGTGGTAAAATGTCCAAATCTGTGGGGAATGTGGTTGACCCCAATGTATTGGTAAACAAATATGGCGTAGATGCTATCCGTTATTTCTTGTTACGTGAAATCGCATTCGGACAAGATGGCAACTTTACCAACGAAGCACTCATACAACGTATCAATTCCGACTTGGCAAACGATTTGGGTAACTTGGTTTCCAGAACCGCCGGCATGATTGAAAAATATTTCGACGGACAACTGCCCGAAACACACACAGCAACCGCATTTGATGCAGAATTGCAGGAAATGGCAAAAACAACGGTTGCCAATGTGGAAACGGCTATGGAAAAAATGTTTTTCAGTGACGCATTGATTGAAATTTGGAATTTGGTTCGCAGAACAAACAAATATATTGATGAAACACAACCTTGGATTCTTTGCAAAGACGAGAGCAAAAAAGCAGAATTGGCAAATGCATTGTATCATGTGGCAGAAAGCATTCGTATCATCTCTGTATTGATTACACCTTTTATGCCCAATACACCTGCAAAAATGCGTGTACAATTCTGTATCGAAGAAGGCGAAGCAACCACTTGGGAAAGCACAAAAACATGGGGCGTATTGCCAAAAGCACTGAAAGCGGTCAAAGGAGAAACATTGTTCCCCCGTATTGATATGAAAAAAGAATTGGCAGAATTAGATGCTGCCATCAAAGCCTCTCAGGCAACCTCCATTGCAAACCAACAGAAAAAAGAAGAACCCAAACACAATGAACCCGAATACCCTGCGGAAATTACCATTGATGATTTCTGCAAAGTACAACTCAAAGTGGGCGAAGTGATAGAAAGTGCCGAAGTCAAAGGTTCTAAAAAATTATTGCGTAATATCGTCAAATTCGGGGAAGAAGAAAGAGTGATTTTCTCCGGCATCAAAGGCACATATGCCCCCGGTGAACTGGTTGGCAAACGTGTTGTGGTTGCATATAACCTCAAACCCAGAAAAATGATGGGTGAAATGTCCTATGGTATGATTTTGTGTGCCGAAGACGGAGACGGCAAACTGTCCATACTGACCACAGCGGACGAAAACTTTGCAAGCGGCAGCGGGATTAGCTAATGTACTTTGAATCTCACGCACACTATGATGACAGACGATTTCGACAGGACAGGGAAGAGCTGTTGACGCTCCTTCCCTCTTGTGGGATTGATTATGTGGTCAATATCGGCTGCGATATCAAAAGCTCCAAGCAAAGCATTCGCCTTGCCGAACAATACGACTATATTTATGCCACAGTGGGCATTCACCCACACGAATTATATGATATGTCATCACAAACCATTGCACAACTCCGTCAACTTTGTGCAAACCCAAAAGTAGTTGCCATCGGGGAAATCGGTCTGGATTATTACTATGACACCCACCCCAGAGAGTTGCAACAATTTTGGTTTCGTCAGCAATTACGCCTTGCAGAGGAAATGAAAAAACCCGTTGTCATTCATTCTCGGGAGGCATCACAAGAAACATTTGATATCATCAAAAGCTCCTCTGTGCGAGAAGGTGTGATTCATTGTTATTCCGGCTCTTGGCAAATGGCTGTGGATTATGCCAATATGGGATTTTACATCGGCGTTGGTGGTGTGGTGACATTTTCCAATGCAAAAAAATTGGTGGAAGTGGTCGAACATCTTCCTTTGGAAAAAATTTTGATTGAAACCGACTCTCCTTATCTTGCACCAAACCCCAACCGTGGCAAACGCAACGATTCCCGCAATTTGGAATATATTGTAAACAAAATTGCAGAAATTAAAAATTTGTCACCAGAAAATGTCGCAAAAGTTACACAAAATAACGCAAAATCATTGTTTTTTTAAAAAAGGGTTGCATAATTGTTACAAATGTGTTAATATATCCATTGTAAATAGAAATGAAGGTATATCGTTATGATATATCTTTATTTTTTGCAGTTGTATCAAACATAGTAATTTCATATGGAAGTGACGACTTTCATATCCGTTGCGACTGCGATGTCCAATCCCCCCCTATGTGGCTTGGGCAAGGCATAAAATCTAATGTCTATCATCAAAAACGAGCGGAACGCAGAACATTTGGTTTCCCACAAAACCAAAAACCCAAAAATTTCAGCCTGCGTTCAAGGAGGAGAAAATGAAAACACATCTTAGAGTATTTGCTATCGTGGTATTTATATTAGCAATCGGCTGTGGCACAGCGTCCGCATACACAAAAGAAGGTATGCATTCCGTAGTATTGGATTTAGACGGTGTCCCCCGTATGGTAACCACCGATAAAGAAACCGTTGGCGAATTGGTTTTGGAATTGAGCCAAAACATGGACACCCAATACGTTGTAACAGATGCACAAGACGCTACCCCCATCACAGACCAGATGGAAATCACATTGACATCTAAAACAGAAAAAATGGTTTCTACCACAAAAGTAATGCCTTTTGAAACCGTAGAACGTCAAAATGACGAAATGTTAAAAGGCGAATCCCGTGTGGTACAAAACGGTGTCGACGGCAAAATGTCTGTCATCAACAAAGAAATCTATCATGGTGCAGAATTGGTTGACACTGTATTTGTAGAAGAAAAAGTAGAAACTGCACCGGTCAATAAAATCATTGAAGTTGGTACCAAAGTACCCAAACCCAAAAATGTCATTGACGGTCACAAATATTCCCGTATGCTTTCTGTCAGAGCAACCGCATACACACCATATGACCCCGGCTGTAATGGTATCACAGCAACAGGTACAAAGGCAGGCAGAGGCACAGTTGCCGTAGACCCCAGAGTCATTCCTTTGGGTTCTAAGGTATATGTACCCGGTTATGGTGTTGCCGTTGCCGCAGACACAGGCGGTGCTATCAAAGGCAACAAATTGGACGTTTGCTACCCCACATTGAACGAAGCAAGAACTTGGGGCGTAAAAAACGTAAATGTTTATATTTTAGAATAATCATTGGATAAAACAAAAAACTCCATTCCCTTACTGAGAATGGAGTTTTTTTTCTGTTTCTTTTTGAAATGTCTTTTTGATGGCAACATTAAACACAGCTCCCATCAACATGGTTGTCATGCTAAAATTGAGCCATACCAATAACGCAATTATCACACCAATAGAACCATAAATAACGGAATATTTCCCAACACGATTGACATACACAGAAAAGATAAACGAAAATATAAGCCAAATCACCACTGCCATCAATGCCCCCGGCAACACATATCTGGGCGGCTGTTTTTTTGCAGGGGAAAGATAATAAATTGCTGACAGTACAAACAACAACGCCATTGCCATCAGTACAAAACGCATTTTTGCAAAATCTATGATAAAATCAGGAGCCAATGGAATATATGTCGAAACAAACTGCAAAAAACGCTCCCCCAACAATAATAAAATCACAAGCACAGGAATGAGGACAATCATCAATACCGTTAAAATTGCCATACGTATATAATGCACAGATGCCTCTTCGCTTTCGTAAATATCATTGACTGCTTTCATCAAATTGGAAACGGCACGCAACGGAAACCACACCGTAAACACCAAACCGAATGTCAATAACGCATTGTTGCTGTTTGCCGTAATATGCGTCAATATAGCGTTCAACAATCCCACCACATCTGCCGGCAGAAATTTTGTGATTTCCCCCTCCAATGTCAACATGGGCAAATGCAAAAGCCCCAACAATGATGTCACAAATATCAAAAACGGAAATAACGCAAACAACAAATAATATGTCATGGCGGCGGCTGTCCTGCCAACACCGTTTTCAAAATAACCAAAAGCCATAAAATACAATAACTTTTGCCACTTTCGTTCGGGTACTTTTTTCCAATGCATATGGTCAACCCCTTTTTCGTTTTTGAATGTGATAATTGCAAGCCGTTACCATATGCATAGGCAAATGCTTTTGCATCAGATACACCAATTTTGTCCCCTTATCAGGCAATATCACTGTTTTTCCACGAAATAAGCCCTTTAATCCCTCTTTTGCGGCTTTTTTGGGGGATATGCCTTTGACCGCAGAAACGGCGTTTGCATTACGGTTAAAATCCGTATCCACAGGCCCTGCACACAGCACCGCCACTTTTACATTGCTTTTTTCCTGCCGCAATTCTTCTGCAATGGCTTGTGTCAAACGCAATACATAACTTTTGCCTGCATAATAAGATGCCATGCAAGGCCCTGCACCAAATCCCGCAGAAGACGATACATTCAAGATATACCCATGATTTCTTTTACGAAAATCTTTCAAAAACAGCTTTGTCAGCATATGCACCGCTTCCACATTCAAAGAAAGCATATCCAATTCCTGTTTTAACGCTGTTTCCCAAAACATACCCACAACACCCACACCGGCATTGTTGATGACAATATCCATGTTTTGCTGTCGCAATGTTTCATACAACATCTCACACGCCTTGGGATTAGACAAATCCGCAGGTATGATTTGCACATTGGTATCCAACTTCTTTTGCATCTGTTTCAGTTTTTCCACATTCCTGCCTGTCAACACCAAATCCACGCCTTGTTTTGCCAACAGCAAAGCAAATGCCTGTCCCATACCACCCGTTGCCCCTGTAATCAATGCACGCATATACAAACTCCTCCTATCCTGTTTTCGATTATACCGTATTTTTGACAGCATTTTCAAGAAATCCCAACCGCAATTTTCCACAAAAAAAGAAAAACCAATGAAATACTTCATTGGTTTTTCTGATGATTTACTCTGCTTCCAAAACATTGACCACCATATCGGAAACATCTGTTTTTTCTGTCAAAACGCCTCTTTCATACAACCAGTCCGCATTGGTTTGCCATACACTTGCTTCTTGGTGCAAGAAATTGCCATCTTCTGTTTCCATCACCGGCAACAACATTTCCATGCTCTTACGTTCTACCGTTTCAGAAAGCGGGAAGTTTGCTTCGTTCTGGTTATCCAACAATATTTTGAGTACTTCTTCCGGGTTTTGTTTCATATCCGCAAAGCCTTTTTGGCAAGCTCTCAAAAACTTCTGATATTTTTCTGTATTTTGTGTCACAGCATCTTTGTTTGCCAAAAATACCATTTCATACATCTGGGGCACACCATATTGGGTAGGGTAGAAATAATCTACTGCAAAGCCCTGTTCTTCCATTTGTGGTACTTCATGGTTTACCATGTTACCAATGGTTGCATCTACCTGACCGGTTGTCAATGCAGACATCAAGTCAAATCCCACATCAATAAATTCACAATCATCTGTACGCAATCCGGCATCTTCGAGCATCGCTTCGATATGTGCCTCGGATAACACCGTCCCTGCATAGCCGATTTTTTTACCAGCCAAATCTTTTGGTTCTTTGATATTGCTTTCTTTCAAAGAAATTACAACATTCAACGCCTCTTGTGACAATGCACCCACTGAAACGATGGGGACATTTTCTTCTGCCCTTGTCAATATGGCATCTTGCAAATAATATACACCTGCATCTACTTTTTTTGCTGCGGGTAATGAAATCCCATCATTTGTGTTTGCAGGGAATTGTATCACAAGGTTTAAGCCTTCTTCTGCAAAATAGCCTTTTTCCATGGCATCATACAAAAATCCATGTATCGCATTGGGGTACCAGTCCAATACGACTGTAAAATCTTCCAGTTGTGCTGTTTGTTTTTGTTCTTCTTTTGGTGTATCCTCTGTTGTGTTGTTGCCACAGGCTGTCACACCAAATGCCATCGCTGCTGCCAAAAACATGGCAAATACTTTTTTCTTCACGTTCTCAAATCTCCTTCCGCCATTTGATACATCTTTTTTCCAGTATGGTGACAATGCCCACTGTCAGCATTGCCACAAAAGATAACAACACAATCGGGGCAAACACACCTGCACCGTCTAATTGCGTCATCATTCTTTTGCTGAAATATCCTAAGCCCTCTTGTGCCCCCAACCATTCCGCAATGGCTGCACCGATGACACTCATCGGAATTGCCATTTTGATTGCGGAAAAAAAGTTCGGTAACGCTGTTGGCAATTTCAGTTTGATAAAAATATCTTTTTTTGTTGCACCATATGTCAAGAGCAATTCTTCCATTTCCCGTTTGGTTGCCTTAAATCCGTCAAAGACTGTAATGGCAATCGGAAAAAATGTAATCAATATGGTAACCAATACTTTGCTCCAAATTGTATACCCAAACCACAATATAAACAATGGTGCAATCGCTGTTGTGGGTATGGTTTGCGATGCCACAATCACAGGGTATAACGCCTGTTCCACCTTTTCATTGCTGTCCATCACAACGGCAAGCCAAATGCCCAGCACCACGGAAATCAAAAGTCCAATTCCCGTGACACGCATGGTCGCAGGCAAATGCACCAAAAACAAAGGTTCTCGCAATTCCCAAAGACGGACTGCAATTTGTGTGGGTGATGGCAAAATATATGCCGCATCTAAAAACATGGCAACGGCTTGCCAAACAGCAAGCAATCCAAGTGCCACAAACAGTGCAGGCAAATGCTTTTTCATATTGTCACACCCTTTCTGAGCTTTTGTATGAGCATTTCTTTCAATTCCACAATATCTGCCCGTTTCAAATCATCACGATTACGAGGGTATGGCAAGGGTACTTGCACACATTCCATCTGCGAAAACGGTCTGTCTTGTATCACAAAAATTTGTTTGGATAAAAAAATGGCTTCTTCTACATCATGGGTGATGAATAATATGGTTTTTTGGTAATGCTCCCATTGTTGCAACAACCATTCCTGCATATCCACCCTTGTCAGATAATCCAATGCACTGAATGGTTCGTCCAACAACAACAAATCTGCTCCTGCAAGCAATGTACGGGCAAATGCCACACGCTGTTTCATACCACCCGAAAGGTCTTTGGGGTACTTGTTGGCATACGCCAAAAGCCCCACCTGTTCCAATACTTCTTGGCATTTTTGTTGCTGTTGTGTTTTGGGTACACCAGCCAACTCCATAGGCAGACAGATATTTTGTGCAATGCTGCGCCACGGAAACAACAGGTCTTTTTGCGGCATAAATGCACTGTATTGTTTTAATTGTTGTATGGGTGTGCCATTGACTTTGATTTGCCCCGTTTGCAATTTTTCCAAACCATTGATTAAACGAAACACCGTACTTTTGCCACAACCACTTGCACCGATGATGGAAACAAAAGAACCGTTTTCCACATCAAAACTAAGATTTGTCATCATAGGCAAATCATCTTGCGGATATTGAAACGACACTTGTTCAAATTGTAACATTTCTTTTTTCTCCTTTTAGCATTCCATTTGATATGCCATATCCCAAAATGCTTTTTCATAACGACTGCAATTGACAAATATTTCTGTCAAAGCAGCTTCCTGTTCTTTTGTGACATCTTTTCCCAGTTCATCTACCAAGTCGATGATTTCCTGTGTGGCTGCACGATATTCTTTGCTGGTATATCCCTGCACCCATTCCCCATAAAGTGGGTGTTCCAAAGCCCCTTCGATTTTGCCATGATGTTCTCCGATGACTTGATAACTCCATGCACAAGCCAAAACTGCCATCAAAATTTCCAGACACCCGCCTTTGTATGCCACATCTAACATATAAGAAGTATAGGATTGGTTTGCCAATGCAGATTTTGTGTTTGTGATTTCTTGTGCTGTAATACCCAAACGGGACATATACGCTTTATGTACATTCATTTCCCCATGCAGCACATCATGCACCATATGGGAAAAACGCTCCATCAATCGTTCTTCTTCCGCCTTCACAACCCCCATTGCAAACACCTTTGCATACTGCAACAAATACCGATAATCCTGTATCATATAAAAACGGAATTTTTGTGCATCTAATGTGCCTTCTCCCAATTCTTTTACAAACGGTTGCTCCAAATATCCCAGCCAAATTCCTTCCACACTATGATACAATCGTTCTGTCAATTTCATATACCAATCACGCCTCCTTCTCAACAAAAAAAATCCTTTCCTATGAGGAAAGAATTTCCAATTCTTTGCATATACTGCTTCCCTCCGTTGGTATTACCCACATCAAGTTCAAAGGGTTGGATTGTCCTCTCAGCTGTAACAAATGTAACAGCACCCCCAGCTTTTCTCTATGTGATTTCGTTTATTATAGTACAAAAAAAAAATATTGTAAACCATTTCTTTGTCCTACCTTCCGCAAATCCACACTTTCGCACAAAAAAAATACTTTGTAAACAAAATAATTTTATATCTGTTTTTGATATTAGGACTTTACTTTTTTGGAAAAAAGAATACACTGTTAAAAGAAATAAAAAAGAAATGGAGGTTTACAATATGGATAACGATACCAAATTGTTAAACTTGGCATTGGACGCAGGAGAAATTATGCTCATGTCCGGTGCAGAAACATTCCGTGTACAAGATACCATGTTACGTATTCTTTCTGTCAGCGGACGGGAAAAAGTAGAAGCATTGGCACTTTCCACTATGCTCATTGTCAGCCTGCCTCGTGAGGAGAAAGGCCCATTGTCTATGGCAAGAGGGGTGCGTGACCGCTCTGTCAATTTTGAAAAAATTTGTGCGGTAAATGAAATGTCCCGTGCATTCGTTTCCGGTAACATATCATTGGAACAAGCTATCACAGAATTGCAAAATATTGATAATGCACCACGTTTTTCCAATTTGGCAATTATCATTGCATACAGCCTGACATCAGGCGGTTTGACATTGGTATATAACGGTACATTGTTAGATAGTTTGATTGCATTTATCATTGGTTTGATTTTAGGGCTTACTGCGGTGTTAAACACCAAATGGAAAACGCCTTATTTCTTTAGCCCGCTTTTGGGTGGTGCAATTACCGGCGTACTTACCATGATTGCTTATATGTTCGTACCACAATCACACATCGACATGATTATTGTTGGCAGTATTATGCCACTTTTGCCCGGTTTGACGTTGACAAAATCCATTCGGGATATTTTGGAGGGCAATTTTATCAGTGGTACATCCAGACTTGTGGAAGCACTTTTGGTTGCTTGCGGGATTGCTGCCGGCGTTGCATTAGGGATTGGTTTGTTTCCAATCCAATATAATTAGTTTGGAGGGGTTAGAATGAACAGTTCTTTGCTGTATACCATATTATTTCAATCTGTTTTTTCATTCATTGCTTGTTTTGGATATTCCATTATATTCAATGCACCAAGAAAAGAATTGATTTATTGTGGTATCAATGGATTTTTAGGCTGGTTTGTATATGCCATCATATTTGAGCCAACCGGCGAACATATGGTCAATGCAACATTGATTGCAACTATGGTTGTGACAGCAGTTGCAAGATTTTTCTCTTATCATCGACAAGCACCTTCCATATTGTACCATATTCCGGGCATATTGCCACTGGTACCGGGGGCAGCGGTTTATAACACCATGCGTACTGCGTTAATGGGCGATATTCTTGGCACATATTCTTATGCACTGAGCGGATTTAAGTTGGCTGGGGCGATTGGCATTGGTTCTCTTATCATTTTGGTACTGCCTTATAAAGTATTTACCATTATCCCCCGCTTTGAAAAAAAGAAACAGGTATAAAAAGGAGCAGTATCCAAAGATACTGCTCTTTTTTTTACATGGTGTACTGCAATTCTTCTATGATTTTGACAACTTTTCCATCTTTTACCATGATGATATAAGGAACTTTCTGTTCGGTAAGCGGGATATCATTGAAATCTCCACGATGTTTGAGAAATTCCTCTATTTTATTGGTTTGATACACCCTGTTTCCATCTTTTTCGGAAACATCTATAAACTCCAGTGCCGTATCCACAAATTGTATTTGCACATCATCTGCAAATGGCAATACTTCTTCTTGTTTCTCTTCATTGATGATTGCAAAACCATTGGGATAATCCCGCATTTGTTCCAGTCCCAGTTCTTTGATTCTTTCTGTATCGTCTTGTGTCACAATTTCCACAGCATCAAAATGCAACCCGTCCTCGGCAACGACAATATACCCTGTACGGTTTTCTGCTTGTGTGTCATCGGTTTTGCCACAAGCAGATACGCCAAACAACATACAAACCGCAAGTAACATCGCACTTATTTTTTTCATACAAATATCTCCTTTCCCACACAAACATATCCATTTATTTATAGATATATTACGCTACTTTCTTGCAACAAGCAAGCATATGACAACAAAAAAGTAAGCAACCGTTTCCAATAACGCAACGGTTGCTTACTGCTTGATTTATCCTTTATACAGCCTGTTTTTCAGGGAAGAATTGTGCGTGCCAAACCAAGAACATATAAATTGTCCATATTTTTCTGCTGTTGTCGGCTTTGCCCGCTCTATGCTCGTCCAAATATTTTACAATTTCCTCTGTGCGGAAAAATTCTTTTGCTGTTTCACTTTCAAAAGCTGCTTTTACACGATTGTAATATGCATCTTCTTTCAACCAAATACGAATGGGGACAGGGAAACCCAATTTTTTCTTTTCTGCCACCATATCGGGCAAATAGCGATGTGCCGCTTGACGCATGGCAAATTTTGTATTTTCCGCATTGACTTTATATTTTGTGGGAATGGTTCTTGCCACATCAAACACTTCTCTATCCAAAAACGGTACACGCACCTCCAAAGAATGTGCCATACTCATTTTATCCGCTTTTAACAAAATATCCCCAATCAACCAGAAATGAATGTCAATATATTGCATTTTGGTAACATCATCTTGGTCTTTGACTTTATCATAAAACGGTTTTGTCAATGTGGTATGTGGATATTTCCCTGTGGGGTGTTTGAGTATTTTTTCCCGTTCCTGTTGCGGGAACATAAACGCATTGCCAATAAAACGCTCCTGCAATTCTTTGCTGCCACGAATGATATAATTTCTGCCTTTGATTTTTGGCATTTTGGACGCCACTGCACCCAAACATTTTCTGACAGGGCGTGGCAATCTTGTCATGGGCAGCAAATCATGTGGCTCTCTGTAAATATTGTACCCACCGAAAAATTCATCTGCACCCTCTCCCGACAAAGATACTTTGACGTGCTGTGCCGCTGTTTGGCTGACAAAATACAATGCAATCGCAGAAGGGTCTGCCAGAGGTTCGTCCATGTGGTATTGTACCTTGCCGATAGTGTCCCAATATTCCTGTTTGGAAATCAATTTGCTGTAATTATCAATGCCGATTTTTTCAGACAATGCTTTTGCATAATCAATTTCATTATATTTTTCATAATCAAAGCCTACGGTAAACGTTTTATCTCCATGGAAACTTGCTGCCACATAAGAACTGTCTACCCCGCTGGATAAGAAAGAACCCACTTCCACATCACTGATTTTATGTTTTTCGATAGAGCCTTGCATCACGTTGTCAATATCGTCCACAAATGCTTCCAAGCTCTTGTTATGGTCAGGGGCAAACACCGGCTCCCAATAGCGTTTGATGTCCATTTTGCCTTTATGGAATGTAAAACAATGGGCAGGTGGCAATTTGAACACACCTTTGAAAAATGTTTCCGGTAATACGCTGTATTGGAATGTCAAATAATTTTCCAGTGCTTCCGGATTGACCTGCTTTACAAAATTTGGATATTCTAATATGCTTTTGATTTCAGAGCCATAAATCAGCTGATTGTCTTGTATGGCATAATAAAACGGCTTGATACCGAAAAAATCTCTTGCTCCAAACAATGTTTCTTTTTTGCTGTCCCAAATGACAAATGCAAACATACCTCTCAAACGGGGCAACAATGCTTCTCCATATTCTTCATACCCATGCAGCAACACCTCTGTGTCTGCATGACTGCTCATCACATGACCTTTTGCAATCAAATCTTCTCTGATTTGCTGATGATTATAAATTTCACCATTGAATGTAATCACCATATCTTTTGTTTCATTATATATCGGTTGTGTACCGCCCTCCAAGTCAATGATACTCAAACGACGGAATCCCATCGAAACACCATCGTCAATATGCTTACCGCCACTATCCGGCCCACGGTGTAAAATTTTATTCATCATATTTTCCAATATTTCTTCGGACGTCATCAAGCGTCCTGTAAAGCCGCAAATACCGCACATATCTTATATCCTCCTTATTTGCCTTTTCGTTTGTTATTTTAGCACAATTTCGGGTGTTCGGAAAGAGTATCTTTTTTTGTATATCTTCCAAACAATGTTGACAAATAATATAATCCTTCGGTATCACTTTCTTTCCACAAATCCCATGTAAACCGAAAGCCCCAGTTGCCTGTTGCAACTCCCGGAATGTTCATACGATATGCACTGTCTAATTGCAGCACATCTTGCAATGGCACGATGGCAAATATGGCAGCAGAGGCAAATGCCAACCGAATAAAATCCCAAGAAACATTTTCGCCACTGACATTCATATATCTTCTGTAATGGTCTTTTTCTGCCTCTGTTGCTGTCTGATACCAGCCTTTTGATGTGTCGTTGTCATGCGTGCCGCTATACATCACACGGTTTTGTTGGCACATATGCGGCAGATATGCATGGTTTGCATCTGCACCGAATGCAAACTGCAAAATACACATACCCGGCAAACCAACCGCCTGCCGTAATTGATGGACTTCTTCTGTGATGATGCCCAAATCTTCTGCAATCAACGGCAATTTGCCCAATGCATTTTGCAATGCATCAAACAAAGCGGTATTTGGCCCTTTTTTCCATGTGCCTTGCATGGCATTTTTTGCACCAAATGGGACAGACCAGTAGCTTGCAAACCCCCGAAAATGGTCAATGCGTAAATAATCCGTATCTTGCAATGCCTTTTGGATACGGGAAATCCACCATGCAAAACCTGTTTTTTCATGCATATTCCAATCATACAACGGATTGCCCCACAGTTGTCCTTCTGCACAAAAATAATCCGGCGGTACACCTGCCACAGCTTTTGGAAAGCCTTTGCTTTCCAACTGGAACAGCTTTTGGTTTGCCCATACATCGGCACTGTCATATGCCACAAAAATGGGAGCATCGCCAATCAGCAAAACACCCCTTGCATTGGCATATGCTTTCAATGCCTGCCATTGCATTGCAAACAGATATTGATAAAACATTTCTTCCTGCATGGCATCTTGCACGGTTTTTTTCCATCTTTGTATTGCTTTTGCATTGCGTTTTCGCAAGTCAGTAGGAAATGTATTCCAACAAGCAGTATCAAAATACATCTTTTGTTCCGTTTCTGATAAAAATGTTTCTGTGTCTTTTGCAAAGCTTTCAAAATGTTTGGTGTCTGTCTGTCTTTGTTTTTGCAAATATGCCTTGACAGCCGTAAACAATGCATAATCTTCCAACCAATATGCATTTTGTTCACAGTATGCAGTAAATGCGTTGTGCTTGGCTGTGTCTTTTTGAAATTTTGTATATGCCACTTGCAAAAGGGGCAATTTATACTGTCTGACCGCCTCATAATCCACACGTTTGGTATCAAAACAGGGAATTTCTCCCAAATCCTCCTCTGCCAAAAAACCATCTCTCACCAAATCATCGGGACTGATGAGCAATACATTGCCCGCAAATGCAGAGGTACTCTGATATGGAGAATGACCACTGCCTATCGGACACAAAGGCAAAATCTGCCATAATGTTTGTCCGCTTTGTTGCAATTTATCTACAAACATACGTGCATTTTCCCCAAAATCTCCAATCCCATACGCAGATGGTAACGATGTGGGGTGCAACAATATGCCGCTTCTTCTTTTTTCAAATACCATAAACCATAAACCTCCATGGATTGCGTTTTGTTTTTTGCTATATTCTATCAGTTTTATATCTCGGTTACTATACGCAGAACTGCCAAAAATTATATGAAATTCCAGAAAAAAGTCAGAATTTTTCTTTGCCGTTCGCAAACACTATGCTTGCAAACCAATTCTAAATTAAGGAGGGAATACAAATATGAAAAAACTGCAAATAACAGCCACAGCCGCTTGTTTGGCACTTGCCATGACAGGTTGTGGTGCAAATACCGCAAACAATTTGGGTGGTGCAACAGATGACCGAAACAACGATGTATACGGCAGCAATATGTATTGGGACGGATATGGGGTAAACAACGGCTATCCTTTGGACGGTGCAACAGACCGCACAGAATTTGGCATGGCAAAGTATAATACCAAATCATTCAGCAACCAAGTGAAAGACACAGGCAATAACCTGAACAATGGTGTAAACGATATTGGGCGTGACATCAAAAACGGTGCCGATGACATTGGGCGTGGTGTCAAAGATGTTGTGGACGATGTCACAGACGGCAACTCTGCCAAAATGATGAACTAATCACAAAGGCGGTGGCAGATATGCAAAACAGAAAACATTGGGCAGTGGGATTATGCACAGGATTTGCAAACGGACTGTTTGGCAGTGGTGGCGGCACGATTGCCGTACCTGCAATGGAGCGTTTTTTGCATACCGAAGAACATAAGGCACACGCAACGGCGATTGCTGTCATACTTCCGCTTTCTTTGCTTTCTTTGGGTATTTATCTTTGGAAAGGAGAAATCATATGGCAGATTGCACTCTGGGCATCATTGGGCGGTGTGGCAGGCGGTTTTGTGGGTGCAAAATTGCTCAAAAAAGTCAGTGGCATTTGGCTGCATCGCATATTTGGATTGTTCATGCTCTTTGCGGCTGCACGTATGATGTTTTCTTAGTATGATAGAAATTGTCATTGCAGGCTTTCTTGCCGGTATCATCAGCGGTATGGGGATTGGCGGCGGGACACTGCTCATTCCTGCACTCTTATTTTTTACCGATTTGACACAGCAACAAGCCCAAGGCGTCAATCTATTATTCTTTCTACCCACTGCCCTCATTGCATTGTATACCCATATCAAAAACAAAAACGTAGAAACCAAAACCGCAAAGCCTTTGATTTGGACAGGGCTTTTGGGAGCTTTATGCGGTTCTCTGCTAGCTGTGTTTTTGCAACCGCAAATACTGCGAAAAGTATTTGCCGGATTTTTATTTGTCATGGGACTGACCGAAGTTTTCCACAAGAAAACGAACCAAAAAAAGGAGGACGGACATGGAGTATAAGGCATTTCAGGCTTTGAAAGAAAAATTTGCAAAAGCCAATATAGACGAAAAAATTGCATTATATGTCAATACACCCGATTTGCAAAAAGACCAATATCGAGAATTGTTGCAAATGTATCCAAAAGATAAATTCAATCTGCTGGACCAAGCATTATGGTAATACAAAGAAAAAGGGACAATGTCCCTTTTTTTATTTTGCCTGTTTGCATTTGGAATACATAACATATTTCCATTTACATGAATATCTGCTATAATAAATGCCATAATAAACCATATCGGACTGGAAACGAGGTGCAAAAGTATGCAATGTATCGAAGATTTATATGTTGGGCAATCCGTATCGGATTTGGGTACGGTGTTATATAGCCTGCGTCGGAATATCCCCGTCATTCGTCTATATTGCATTGCATGGTTTCCTGCACAAAATCGTATGGTATTATTATCCACAAAAGAGCTGTTTTGCGGCAGATATGACAAACAAAATCCCATCATTGCAGGCATTGCCATGGGCAAACAGGAATGTATTGACGTGCTTTGTTATATGTTGGAACAAACGGCAACAGCCAATCGGGACATCACAGACCCCAAAATGTGGATATTATAAAAAGAGGGAGCGTTGGTAGCATTGTTCGCAATGATATTGTTTTTACTCAAATGCATAGGGATATTGCTACTGGCAATCATCGGCATACTGTTGCTGATTGTTTTGACCATTTTGCTCTCTCCCATACGATATGAGGCAAATGGCGAAAAAACGGACAAACTGCGTGGCAATTTTCGTGTTCGATGGCTATTCGGGTTGGTATCTGTATCCGGCGTATTCCAAGAGGGAAATGAAACTCTCACTTTGGATATTTGCATATGCGGCAAGTCCTTGACACAAAATAGCCGAAAAAAGAAACCGAAAAAGAAAAAACAATCTGATGTTTTATATAGTAGAGAATCGCAAAAACCAAGCACACAAACAGAACCAAAACCCGCAACACAAATACAACCACCCAAACCAAAAACAGAAAAAACACAAATAGAAATCAAACCCGAGACACCACAAAAAAAAGAAGGCATTCGGCGTGTCAAACTGGAACAAATACAAGAAACACCTCCACCGGACACACCCAAACAGAAAACAGAGCCTACCGTATCTGCTGTATCGGACGACACAGCAACCGATACCCCCCAAGCAGAAAAAACATGGAAACAATGGGTAAAAAAGATTTGGGCATATGACCAAAAAAAAGCAACTGTAAAAGCCATTTGGCATTTTGTCAAAGGCATCACAAAAACCATATTGCCAAACCATTTTTATTTTCAAGGCACATTCGGAACGGGTGACCCCGCACAAACAGGGTACTTATTGGCAATGGCAAGCATATGGAAAGCAAAATTCGGAGAAAACTTACAAATCAAAGGCGATTTTGCAAAGGCAACCGCCCAAGATATCATATTTCGATGCAAAGGTCGTATTGTGTTAGGATATTTGGCATATCTAACCGCCAGATTTGCATTGGCAAAGCCGATACGGCAAATCATCAAATCGTTATGGAAAGGAAGAACACAAAATGGGTAAAGAATTTGACGCTTCATTAGATGTATTATTTGGAAAAGTAGACGAATTGGTATCCACAAAAACCGTTGTCGGCGATGCCATTGTCATTGGCGACATCACATTATTACCGCTCATTGAGGTGGGCGTTGGTGTTGGTTTGGGTGGCAAAGACGACGGCGGTTCTGCCGGCGGTATGGGTGCAAAAATCACACCTGCCGCAGTGCTTGCCATACAAAACGGCAGCGTGCAACTGATTAACATGAAAAATCAGGATGCTGTCAGCAAATTGATTGATATGGCACCGAATATCGCAACAAAACTGAATTTTGGTGCTGTATTTGGCAAAAAAGAAAAAGCAGAACCCGAAAAAGAAACATCTGTAAAATTTGAGGAAGAATTGGTTGTGGAAGAGTAAACGAAATGGGAGGCACCCATGAAAACATTGATTGCATATTACGACAAAGATGTATTGAAAAACATTATGGGCGTTTTGACATTACGCCCTGACAAAGCCATTTTCTTATATGACAGCGGCATGGAAGACTTAACCGTTTTTCGTGCTTTACATACTTGTTTCAAAAGACATATCCCCCATATCCAAGTAGAACATTATCCGGTTGATATTTTATCCATGGATAAAATTTATCAACGTACCTGTCAAATCATCAAACATAACGGAAACTGTGACTTGGAATTGACAGGTGGTAGCGAATTGATGGTCATTGCAGGATTTCGTGCAGGCATGGAAATGGGTGCAAGGGTGTTGCATACCGATTTGGTACATAGTCAAATCACAGACCTTTTGACAGATGAGGCTGTTGCCACGACAACCACACTTTCTTTGGAGGACTTTGTGGACGCAAGAGGGGCTTGCTTTATCGGAGAATCCCATAGACCACCTGCACCCTCCCGTTACCAAGCCATTTGGGATATGGCACGCTATTTGTTCACCCATTTGGAAGATTGGAAACACACTTGCAGTTTTTTGCAAACCGTTGCCGCCAGATATTTGCCACATGAGCTTTATATGGAGAGCAAAGCAACCATCTATATGAAAAATGGCAAAAAAACCACTGCCGACAAAGCCATATTGCAAGAGTTCCAAAGACTGGGTTTTATCAAACATTTGGTCATGGACGGGGAACGTGTCAAATTTTCTTATTGCTCTGTGCAAGACAGACAATATTGTATCGGATATGGCGTTTGGCTGGAATTATATGTCTATATTGCCGCACAACGCTCCGGACGCTTTGATGACGTAAAGCTGGGGACAATGATTGACTGGAATGCTTACGACGGTGTCACTGTTGCAGGCAATGAAATTGACGTTATTTTAATGGAACAGTCTTTGCCTGTGTTCATTTCCTGCAAATTACGCAGTGCTGACACTGCCGCTTTGAATGAATTGCTCATTGCAAAAAAACGTCTGGGTGGGTGGTTCTCCAAAGGCGTCATTGTCACATTTGGCAGAGAAAAAACAGATAAAACAGGCACATATCAACGTGCCAAAGAATTGGGCATCACATTGTTAGATGCTACCGATATTTTATCCAATGATTTTGAAAAGCGACTTGTGCGTGCCATTCGGGAGCATGACTTGGTTAGCCTGAAATGGAAAAAAATATAAGAAAGGACTTGACTTTGTGGCAAAAAAGAAAAACCGCAATACCAAAAGCAAAATTATTGCGGCAGCATGGAAATTATTTTATGAACAAGGATATGACGACACCACCGTCGAAGAAATTGTAGAGGCATCGAACACCTCCAAAGGTTCATTTTATCATTATTTCAATGGTAAAGATGCTCTGCTTGGTTCATTGTCCGAATTGTTTGACGATAAATATACAGAGCTTATCCCCACATTAAACGAGGATATGGACAGCTTTGACAAATTGCTGTATCTCAACAAAGAGTTGTTTCGTATGATTGATGACAGTATTTCTCTGGATTTGTTGGCACGATTATATTCTTCTCAGCTGATTACAAACGGAGAGCGGCATTTGTTAGACCATAACCGTGTGTATTATAAGCTGTTACGCCAAATCATATCGCAGGGGCAACAAAAAGGAGAATTGCGTGATGATATTTCCATCAATGAATTGGTCAAAACATACGCACTGTGCGAGCGTGCATTGATTTATGACTGGTGTTTGTGCAACGGAGAATATGCACTCAGCCGATATGCAGGAGAAATGATGCCACGATTTTTGAGTGGATTTCGTAATCCTGATACAGAATAAACATAAAAAAGGACTTTTTGATAAAGTTCTTTTTTATTTTCACAAAAAAATGTTTTAGATATAATTTTTAATCAAATTTTATTATCAATAATCGTATTGCTTATTTGATTGATTATTTCAATATTTTTTATGATATTTGATATATTTTATATAGAATATAGTCTAAACTTTATTCTGTGTTTTAGTCTAATTTGATTTGTGGTATACTGTCAACAATATGCAACAGAAAGGACTGAAACAAAATGTTTTCATTTTCATCAGAAGTATGTATCATGATTGCAATCGCTATTTATTTGATTGCAATGCTTGCAGTTGGGATTTACTGCTCCAAGCACAACAACAATGTAGATGACTTTTATTTAGGCGGCAGAAAATTAGGGCCGTTTGTGACTGCCATGAGTGCAGAAGCCTCTGATATGAGTAGCTGGCTGTTGATGGGTTTACCCGGTGTCGCATATTTGACAGGGGTTGCCGATGCAGCTTGGACAGCAATCGGGCTGGCAATCGGTACGTATTTGAACTGGCTGATTATTGCCAAACGTATTCGTATTTATTCTCATGTGGCAGATAACTCTATCACCGTACCCGATTTCTTTTCCAGAAGATATCGTGATGACAAAAATATATTGATGTGTATTTCTGCCATATTGATTATTGTATTTTTTATCCCTTATACTGCCTCCGGATTTGCAGCTTGCGGGAAATTATTCAGCAGCTTATTTGGTGTCAATTATATGGCTGCTATGATTATCAGTGCTGTTGTCATTGTGGGTTACACTGCAACAGGCGGCTTCTTGGCAGCCAGTGCCACAGATTTAATCCAAAGTATTTTTATGACCGTTGCATTGATTATCATATTGTTATTTGGTATCAAAGTTGGTGGTGGTTGGGATTTGATTGTGAGCGATGTACAATCTATCCCTGGATACTTGAATATGACAGAAACATATAGTGTGGTAACCGGCACAGCAGAACCTTACAGCACACTGAAAATTGTGTCTGTATTGGCTTGGGGGCTTGGTTATTGTGGTATGCCACATATTTTATTGCGTTTTATGGCAATCGAAGATAAAGAAAAATTGGCGTTGTCCCGTCGTGTCGCAACCATCTGGGTGGTTATCTCTATGATGATTGCGGTTTTGATTGGGATTGTCGGTTATGCCATGACAAAAGCCGGTGCAGTACCTTTTCTGGAAGGGCCTGCATCTGAAACCATCATCGTCAGAATTGCCCACTTGTTAAGCAAAGAAGGCGTTTTGATGGCATTCTTGGCAGGGATTATATTGGCAGGGATATTGGCAGCGACCATGTCCACCGCAGACTCTCAGCTTTTGGCGGCATCTTCCAGTGTATCCCAAAACTTAATTCGTGGATTTTTTAAAGTACAAATTTCCGAAAAAACAGCCATGTTGATTGCAAGAATTACCGTTGTTGTCATTTCTATCATTTCCATCTTCTTGGCAAGAGACCCCAACAGCTCTGTATTTGGTATTGTATCTTTTGCATGGGCAGGCTTTGGGGCGGCATTCGGCCCTGTGGTGGTTTGTGCATTGTTCTGGAAACGCTCCAACAAATATGGTGCTTTGGCAAGTATGTTGGTCGGTGGTGTGATGGTATTTGTTTGGAAATATATCATTGCTCCAAAGGGTGGTGCATTTGGTATTTATGAATTATTGCCTGCATTTGTTGCGGCTTGCATTGCCAATGTGATTGTCAGCTTGGCAACACCTGCACCTTCTGCGGAAATTGTTTCCGAATTTGAGCTGGTGCAAAAATTATATAAAGAAAAAGCATAACATGGGTTTGCTTTTGGGGGTACATCATCAAACAAAAAAGAGAGGAGATATTCACATATCTCCTCTCTTTTTATAATTCCCGTCTGCCTTCCAAGGCACGGGATAATGTGATTTCGTCCACATATTCCAAATCGCCGCCCACAGGCACACCATTTGCAATGCGTGTCACTTTGACACCCAAAGGTTTCAATAAACGGCTGATATACATTGCCGTTGCCTCGCCCTCTACATTCGGATTGGTTGCCAATATCACCTCTTGGACATCTTCCGTCATACGTGCGACCAATTCTTTGATATGAATATCAGACGGTGTTACGCCTGTCATGGGAGAAATTGCTCCATGCAACACATGATACACCCCATGGTATTGTTTTGTGCGTTCATACGCTGCCATATCTCTGGGGTCCTCCACCACCATAATGGTGGTATGGTCTCGTTTGCCGTTTTCACATATCGGACAGGGGTCTTCGTCTGTCAAATTGCAGCAAACAGAGCAATATTTGACTTCCTGCTTTGCTTCTAATATCGCATTTGCCAATGTTTCCACTTTGTCCGGTGGCATATGAATGATATGAAACGCCAAACGCTGTGCAGACTTGCCACCAATCCCCGGCAGACTTGCCAACTGCTCAATCAATTTTGTAATGGGATTGCCATAATAATTCATCAATATCCCCTCTTGTGATTAGAATAAACCGCCCATACCACCGGTCAATTTCCCCATTGCATTGTTATACATTTCATCTGCCTGACGAATAGCTTCATTGACCGCAGACAAAATCAAATCTTCCAACATTTCCACATCATCGGGGTCTACCACATCTGGATTGATTTTCAATTCTTTGATTTCTTTTTTACCGGAAATCACAACTTTGACAGCACCGCCGCCGCTTGTCATTTCCAATGTTTTGTCATTGAGTTCTTCCTGCATTTCCACCATTTGTTTTTGCATTTTCTGTGCTTGTTTCATTAGGTTGTTCATGTTCATACCGCCCATGCCGCCAAATCCACCTTTTGCCATATTGTATAACCTCCTAAAAGTATATTTTTATTGTGATTCTTTTCTATTTTATATAAAACTTGCCATTCCCGCAAGAGGATTTTAAGGTTCTACATCTGCCTCCGGAAAATAACCTGTCATCAAACTTGCAAATTCGGGGTCTGTCATATCATTTTGTGTTTCATCTTCTTTTCCATACATCATTTCCCGCCATTTTTCATACTTCTCTTTGACAATGGTTTCAAATTGGAATGTTTTTCCCATTTTTGTTGCAATGGTTTCTGTGATGGTTTGCAAATGCTTATTGACCATATCGGTCAATGCATCATACCCACACACCAAATACACTTTATCATCTTCCTGAAAGCCGATTTCCACTTGAGAAAGTATCCCTTTCAAACTGCCGTCAAAACAATCATTGCAAAGCAATTTCCAATTTTTTTGCAAATTTTGTTTATCTTCTTCCAATGCAGGCGGGCGTTTTTTGGGTTTTGGCTGTGATGGCTGTGGCTGTTGTGCGGCTACCATTTGCACCACAGGCACGCCCTCTGCCACCTTTCTTTCCAACCCTGCCAATCTTGCGGCAAGTGCTGTCATATCTTGGTCTGCCCATTGGGAACACAGACGCAATAATTCCACTTCCAATAATATTCTGGGATTGACTGCATATTTGATATCATTTTGCAATGCGGAAAACCGCCCAATCCAATACGTCAATTCCTCTGCGGAAAGCGTTTGTGCCTGTATTTGCAACCGTTGTGTATTTTCTGCGGATATATCCAAAATCCGTTGCGGTTGTGCCACCGTTGCGGTGATGAGCAGATTTCGCAAATGTTCCAAAAATTCGGATACAAATTGTTTGACATCTCTCCCGTCCAAAAGCATCTTTTCAATCAATTCCATCGCTTTTTGTGCATCTTTTTTTGCCAAAGCGTCTGTCATGTCAAAAAATACACTTTTGTCAACTGCACCAACGACTTCCTGCACTTTTTCCAATGTGACTTCTTCCCCACTGTAAAACGCCAAACATTGGTCTAAAATGCTCAAAGAATCACGCAAAGAACCATCTGCCAGTTGTGCCACATAATGCAAGGCATCTTTTGTTGCAAACAAACCCTCTGTTTCCAAATACCCTGCCAATGTGTTTGCAATATCTTCCGTGGTGATACGGCGAAAATCAAACCGCTGACAACGGGATAATATGGTCACAGGCACTTTCTGTGGGTCTGTGGTTGCCAATATAAATATGACGTGTGCAGGTGGTTCTTCCAATGTTTTCAACAATGCATTGAACGCACTGCCCGAGAGCATATGCACCTCGTCTATAATAAATACTTTATAAATCCCCTCTGTGGGCGGATATTTGACTTCTTCCCGAATTTCTCTGATATTTTCCACGCTGTTATTCGATGCTGCATCAATTTCCATCACATTGACACTACGCCCTGCCAAAATTGCCTCACACATACGACATTTGTTACATGGTTCTCCATCTTCTGTCGGGTGCAGACAGTTGATTGCTCTTGCAAATATTTTTGCAGTTGACGTTTTCCCCGTCCCTCTGGTACCGCAAAACAAATATGCATGAGAAACCCGCTTTGTCTGCATTTGATTTTTCAATGTCTTCACAATATGTTCTTGCCCAACCACACCCGAAAATGTATGGGGGCGAAATTTTCGATACAATGCTGTATACGACATGACAACACCCTCCTTGTCCGTCATACAAAAAAGACGGGAAAGCATACTTTTCCCGTCCTTGTGTTTTATAGAAATCCGTGCATTTGCTGTTGTCACAGTCAACCATGCGTTACCTTGTTCCAAAGCTCCATACAGGCACCCTTGCGACACACGAGAAGTTGACTGCTTAGTGCTGCTGTCTTCCGACCCTGACACGGTTCACAGGCTCCTGTTGTGCAAGACCTGCACTTCAACACCCCTTCCCAAGGGCAGGCCATATTTGGCTGTGCCGAAAGCAAACGTCACCCCCACTATAGCGGATTGTGGGTGCAGGGTACCGCTAATCCCCCGGCTAGCACGGAAATATCAACCGATTTTCATGCTATATAGTATACCGAACAATACCTTTGCTGTCAACACCAAAAATATGACAGTGTATACTGTCGGATATACAAACCATTCTTTTTTACAACATGAACTCACGCATCATATGCACGCCCAACAATATGAAAATCAGAAAATATACCTTTTTCCGTTATGCCTACATATAACATAGAACCGTATCCCATTGCCATACCGCCATAACATACTATTTTCTTTCTTTTTCCCATTTCAAATAATCTGCAATCGCATCGTGCAACTCCATAAACGGGTCTTGTTTCAGACCTTTTCCGGTTTGCACATTCACAATATCCATTTTTTGGGCACACGCACCGCCATAGCCGTCAATATACGCAAACAAATCTGCCAATACATCATATGTCACTTCATAGAGCAAACTTTCGATATCATCATTTGGTTTATATTTGCTCCATGCAATTTGCACCACGCTTTCCTGTATGGCAGCCACCTGTTCCAAAAATTGCTTTTGGTCTGCATTTTCCATACTTACACCCCTTTGGGTTTGCGAAACCGCTTGAAAAACCGTTTCATGATTTCGCTGCATTCTGCCTGCAACAATCCTTCTGTGACTTCCACTTGATGATTCAGCCTAGGCTCTTGCAAAATGTCCAATATCGAACCTGCACAGCCTGCTTTGCTGTTTCTTGTGCCAAACACCACACGGGGTATTCTTGCCTGCACAATCGCTCCTGCACACATGGGGCAAGGCTCTACGGTCACATACAATGTACAGTCCTCTAAACGCCAATCACCAACCACATCTGCTGCCGCATTGATGACATCTATCTCCGCATGACGCAAGGGATTTTTTGCGGTATTACGCATATTATGTCCATATGCAATGATTGCATTTTCCCGCACCATCACTGCACCAATCGGCACTTCTCCCGCCTCCAAGGCTTTTTCTGCCTCTAACAGTGCTTGTTGCATATAATATAAATCCTGTTCTTCTGTCATATTGTCATTCCCCTTTTGCAACACACACAGAGCCGTTTCTTGCCTCAATATCCGTGACCAGCCAATAATCGTCCAAACCGTCACCATTCAAGTCTACGGGATACATACTTTGTGCATATGCAATATCTTCATTGGAAGAAACCAACCCTTTTTTTGTTAAAATATAACGAATGGTCGTACCTGTCATATCACACACATACACTTCTTTGACACCATCTTGGTTCAAATCTCCGCTTGTGATTGGACCATATAAACTCTCCACACCCAAATGGGTTGACCACAGTTTCTTAAATGTCGTACCATTTTTTTGATATACATATAAATCCAAGCCATCGCTCATCAAATATTCTTTGCTGCCATTGCCGTCCAAGTCGGTGATATGCATATACCGTACCCCATGTTTCAGACGGGTGTATGTTGTATTGTCCCAACCTGTTTCTGTGCGTGTATAGTATTGTATGGTTTGGTCAACCGACAACATCAATGTGCCGCCATCTGCACACAAAGCCCCTGCATTGCCCGTTTCCAATGGAATTTCCATATTGGTCTTTTGCATATTGCCGTCATAAAACACAACTTTTTTGGATTTGGTAAAGCTATGCTCGCCTTCCCCACTGCCATGTTCCTCTACACTGGAAAGCAACACTGCCAACTCACTGCCTGCACTGCCATCTAAAAATGCGGCAGAGGTGGCTTCCAATCCATTTGGAAAGGATATTGTTTTCCACAATCGCAATGCATTTTTCTGATAGCGATACACCCGTACACCGCCGCCTTGTATGGACGCCATCAACGTATTCCCCTTTTCATCTTTCCCCACGGTCAGGAAACCCTCCTGCGGAAAAGATGCCGATGTAGAAGAAAATGCTTTTTCCATACCATTCCAATTTTCATATTTTGTAAAATCCACATCTGACAAAAAAGGATTTCTCTCTGTCAAGCCATAATATCCATGGTCATAGCCGCCTTGATATCCAACACCTACCACACGGTTGCCACTCAAATAACAAAACATCTGTCCTGCAACATCACCATTATAATGTACCAAGTTGGCAACACCCAATACCACCTCTTCATTTTGATGTGTGGATAAATCATGTTCACTCATATTTGATGCTGCAAATAAATCTTCTGTTTGTTCTGACTTTTGTGGTATGGTACTACGCATAAATTGTAAACTGTCTTTATCAAAATCCCAGTAATATTGGTCTGCAACAGACGCCATCAAATCCGTATATTGCTCTTGCTGTTGTGCTGTAAGTGCGAATGTTGTTTCTTCTTTTGCACAACCACACAAACCCATCACCGTCAACAAAAGCAAACACAACTTTGTTTTTTTCATGTTCGTCCCTTCCCTCTTTTGTAATGCTCACCTTGCACACAACTGTTTTTATTATATATGACAAAAGCACATTTTTCAAATATTATCTCCCGAATATTCGTTCCACAAGCACCAACGCCATAAAAACACCGGCAAAATTTGCAACCAAGGCACAAAACAGCGTATGCCTTGTTTTTGTGATTTTCACAGACATAAAATATAAACTCATGGTATAAAACACCGTTTCTGTACAACTCATCATCACCGATGCCACACGCCCTAAAAAGGAGTCAGGCCCAAATTGCATAAAAATATCTGTCAAAAGTCCCACAGCCGCCGAGGAAGAAACCAAGCGAACCAATGTCAGTGGTGCCAATTCCGCAGGAAAACCAAAAGCCATCTCCAACGGTTTCAACAAATTGGTCAACAATTCCAACAAGCCACCTGCCCGAAACACTTCCACAGCCACCAACAACCCAATCAATGTTGGCAATATTTCCACAACGGTTTTCAAGCCTTCTTTTGCACCATTGGTAAATGCCTCATATAAATTGACTTTTTTCAAACAACCAAACACCACAATCAACAGCACGGTTACAGGAATGATGAAATCCGAAACCAACAACAACCATTTCATTCCTTTTCTCTCCCCTCTAAACATTTTGCAAGTATAATGCCAACCAATGTCGTCACAAGTGTTGCCACAATGCCGGCACCTACAATTTCTGCGGGTGCTGCCGAGCCATATTCTGTGCGATATGCAATGATATTGACTGTGACAAGCTGTAATGATGACATATTCACCACCAAAAACATACACATGGCATTTGACGCAGTTCCTTTTTGTCTTTTATTTAAGATTGCCAATTCTTTCATTGCCAAAAGTCCTGCTGGTGTGGCTGCCCACCCCAAACCCAAAAAATTGGCTACAAAATTGGCCGCTATGTATGTTCTTGCAGGGTGTTTTTTTGGTATAGACGGAAATAAAAAAGATAAAAACGGTTCCATTTTATCAGATAACAAATCAATCATACCGCCCCGTTCCGCAATTTTTAACACCCCTGACCATGTCGCAATCACACCTGCCATTGTGATAGCTAACTGTATTGCCCCCTTTCCACCGTCCAAAATGGCATTTGTCAGCAAATCCATACGTCCCAAGAATGCACCTGCCAAAATTCCTCCGATTAAAAAAAAACCCCATATGATATTTAGCATATTCTATCCCTCCCATTGTGTAATATATGGTTTCTTTTAGTACAATAGCATTATTTTTTTATATAAATCACCATTATTTTTCACATTTTTTCCATATTTTTGTTTATTTGTATTTTTTTGTTGCATTTTATATCAATGCGTGTTAAAATTTCGTTAAGAAATAAAGATAGCGCATATGAAAAGAGGAATGAATATGAAATCTACAGGTATTGTAAGAAAAGTTGATGAATTGGGCAGAGTTGTTCTTCCGATTGAATTAAGAAGAAATATGGGTATCGCAATCAAAGATTCTTTGGAAATTTTTGTAGAAGAAAATACAATCATTCTCAAAAAATATGAACCTGCTGACGTTTTTTCCGGCAGTATGGAAGATTTGATTGATTACAAAGGCAAAAAAGTATCTAAGGCATCTATATTGGAAATGGCAAAAATTGCCGGATTGAATGTACAATAAACAAAAAAAGACACTTCTTTTTTATAAAGTCAGTGTCTTTTTTTGTTGACAGGTTTTTTTCACTACTTTACAATAATACTCGATATCAAACAAAAAACAAATGAAAGGCGGTATTGATTGATGAATACATTTCAAGGTAGCAGTAATTATGTTGCAAGCGAAGATTTGATGCGTTCTATGAACATTGCAATAGCTTTACAAAAACCTTTATTGATTAAAGGAGAGCCCGGCACAGGCAAAACCATGCTTGCCGAAGCGGTATCTCAGGCATTGGGCAAAAAATTGGTCATCTGGAACATCAAATCCACCACAAAAGCACAAGACGGATTATATGTATATGATGTGGTACAGCGTTTATATGACAGCCAATTTGGGAATGAAGGTGTTGACGATATTCAAAAATATGTCAAAATGGGCAAATTGGGAGAAGCATTTTCTGCCGATGAACAAGTGATTTTGTTGATTGACGAAATCGACAAAGCCGATTTGGAATTTCCAAACGACTTGCTTTGGGAATTAGACAAAATGGAATTTTATATTCCGGAAACCAAACAAACCATCAAGGCAAAACAACGTCCCATCGTCATCATCACATCAAATGCAGAAAAAGAATTGCCTGATGCATTCTTGCGTCGTTGTATCTTCCATTACATCGAATTCCCCGATGCAGAACAAATGGAAGAAATCATCAATGTACACTTCGACCATTTGGACGAAACATTGCTCAGACAAGTTTTGGATACGTTCTACTGGATTCGGGAAATGTACAACATTCAGAAAAAACCAAGCACATCAGAAGTCATTGACTGGATACAAGCCCTGATGCTTGGCGGCATTTCTGCCGATAAAATTCGTGAAACCGTACCTTTTGCAGGTGTGTTACTGAAAAAGAATGAAGATATTGACACATTAAACCGTCATATTCGATAAGCAGGTGATACCATGTTTACAGCATTTTTCTATTTATTGCGTGCAAGAGGCTTATATGTTTCCTTAAATGAGTGGATGACACTTCTGGAAGCATTACAAAAAGGGTTACACCAATCCAGTTTCACAGGTTTTTATTATCTTTGCCGCAGTGTATTAGTCAAAAGCGAAACAGATTTTGATAAATTTGATGGAGCATTTCTGGAATTTTTCAAAGATATGGAATTTACAGACGCATTGCCACAAGAGCTTTTGGACTGGCTGGAAAACCCCAAAGAAACACCGAGTGATACATTTGATATGGAGCGTGCCATGCAAAACGAACGTCTTTCTCAACAAGAAATTCAGCGTATGTTTTTGGAACGTTTGGACGAGCAAAAAGAAGAACACAATGGCGGCAGCTATTGGGTAGGTACGGGCGGCGTATCTGTATTTGGCAACAGCGGTTTCAGTCCAAGAGGGATTCGTGTGGGCGGCGAAGGCGGTAAACGCCGTGCTTTCCAAGTGGCAAGCGAGCGTAAATTCCGTGATTTCCGTCAAGACAACACACTGGACACCAGACAATTCCAAATGGCATTTCGTCGTTTGCGTCAATTCTCTGCACAAATAGACGAAGCAAAAACAGAATTTGATATTGATGGCACCATACAGAAAACTTGTGACAATGCAGGCACGTTGAACATTGTCTATGACCGTCCCAGAAAAAACACGGTGAAAGTCATGCTTTTGATGGACAGCGGCGGTTCTATGGACTATTATAGCCGTTTGTGTTCTGCATTGTTCCAAGCAGTCAATAAGTCCAGCCACTTCAAAGATTTGCAAGTATTTTATTTCCACAACTGTATTTATTCCAAAATTTATACAGACCCTTATTTGCGTCCATCTTCTGCCATATCCACAGAATGGATTTTGCATAACATCAGCAGTGAGTACAAAGTCATCATTGTGGGAGACGCACAGATGGAGCCTTCGGAGTTGTTAGAGGGCAGTTATTACCATTATGGGGCAAGAGATGAAATTTCCGGCATCGAATGGCTGACACGTTTCCGTGAAAAATATCCGCATTTGGTTTGGCTGAACCCCTCCGAACGACCTTATTGGGGTGGTTGGTGGGCAAAAACCTATGACATCATCAACAAAGACTTTGATATGCACGATTTGACGTTGGAAGGCATCAACAACGCCTTAAAAAAACTGATGGTCAATCGGTAATCAAAAAAAGAGGAGAACCCCTTTATCGGAGTTCTCCTTTTTTTATGACGCTCTATGCAAATGCCCCTTAGCATTATTTGTTTAATATTCGGGTTCAATCAAACCATAAGAACCATCTTTGCGTTTGTAAACCACATTCACTTCATCGGTTTCCCCATTGCGGAATACGAAGAAATTATGTCCAATCAATTCCATTTCCATTACAGCTTCTTCTGCGTCCATAGGTTTTACTTCAAAGTGTTTCACTCTCTCGATTTTATACAAAGGTTCTTCGTCCAAAAATTCTTCGGGAACCAATATTGCGTTATATTCTGCCATATAGCTGTCGCCATTCTGACGTACTTTTGTACGCATACGTTTTTTGTAACGAACAACTTGTCTTTCCAAGATGTCAACTGCTTTATCCATTGCCGCTGTCATATCCGCATCTTGTACTTCGGCACGAATAATTCGTTTATTCAAGGGAATTGTCACTTCCACTGTGGAAACCAATTTTTCCAAGCTCAGTGTAATGGTTGCATTTGTTTCTGCGGGAAAGAGCTTTGCGATACGGTCTAATTTGTGTTCAACCATTTCTTTTGTCTTGTCCCAAACATCGATATTTTTCCCAATAATGTTGTAACGCATACAAAACAACTCCTTTCAAGGTCTTCCAAATACGAAAACCTTTTTGGTTCTAAAAACCATATTCAAAAGAAAATAAATTTCTTTTGTTATAGATAGTTATTCGGCATCTCTTCCCAAAATCCTTTTTTCCTGCAAACTTTTTTTCAGAAAACGTATATTTTTTTACAATTTATCTATTTTGCTGTTTTTGGTTTACAGAATAGCTGCTTTTTTCGCATCATTTTATTTGTTTTTTCTAAAAATATGGCTTGTATACCACCACGGGCGTACAACTGTATACCGTTTTTCTCCCATTGATACCTGTGGATAATGTGGATAACTCTGTGTATAACTTCATTTTTCAACACTTTT
The DNA here is from genome assembly GCA_020024455.1 of Anaerotignum sp. Classification (GTDB taxonomy): domain Bacteria; phylum Bacillota; class Clostridia; order Lachnospirales; family Anaerotignaceae; genus Anaerotignum. The sequence continues at coordinate 66,396 of JAHHTU010000005.1, forward strand.
CCTGTGGATAAACCTGTGTGGTTGTCCACAATATTTGTGTATATCTTTGTTGATATCCATCATGTATGTGCCTTCTGATATTGTTCCAATGCATTTTGGTATGCCAGCTTTGTATCATCATCAAAGCATACCATCACAACATTTTGTATTTTGGGGTGTACTTCCAAATATGACATAATTTCTCTGACTGCAATCTCTGCCGCCAATCCTACCGGAAAACGATAAACCCCCGTGCTGATAGACGGAAACGCAATCGTTTGTATATCATATTGCTCTGCCAACTGTAAACTGTTTTGATAGCAATTTGCCAACAAGCTCTCCTCGTCCCATTTGCCGCCCCGCCAAATCGGCCCCGGCGTATGAATGACAAATTTTGCTTTTAGCTTATACCCTTTTGTAATTTTGGCTTCACCTGTTTTACAGCCGCCCAATGTTTCACATTCTGCCAACAGTTCTTTTCCTGCCGCTCTGTGAATGGCACCATCTACGCCGCCGCCTCCTAAAAGGGAAGTATTTGCCGCATTTACGATTGCGTCTGTTTTGGCTTTCACAATATCTCCTTTGATAATAGAAAATCGTTCCATACCTGTACCCCCTAACCGAGAAATGTTTTTCGTATACTACCACATATATCAAAAATATCTTTTGTATATCAGTAGATATTTTTTATTGTATCTTGTTTCCAAAATTTCGTAAAGTCATTTTTACAAATTTTTCTATTATCATACAATTCTTTTTTTATTTTGCCATTTTTATACACAAACAGAAAAAACATCTATCCATATTGTACATCTGTGTGATTTGCTCATGCACCATATAAAATAGATGTTTTTCAGAAATTACTGTTGTAATTTTTCTTGTGGATTTACTTTCTGTCCATCACGTTCCAAAGAAAATTCCAAATGACTGCCCAAACCAACTTGGTATTTTGTCGGTTTGTCCAATTTGCCAATCATCTGCCCTTTTGTCACCGTATCCCCCGCTTTTGGCAATTCCTGCTGTAACGGACTGTATGTAGTCCGCCAACCGTCAGCGTGTTCAATCACAATGGTTTTTCCTGCCTCTGTATCATCTTTGACTTCCACAACCTTACCATCTGCGGAAGCAGATATGGCTGTGCCTTCTTCTGCCGCAATACAAATGTTGTCATTGGTTCTGTATTGTTCCAGTGTGGGGTCGTAAATGGCTTTTTCCATACTGTATGGCATCACAATCTGTCCACTGACAGGATATGCAAATGTCAAATCTGCCTTTTGTGCCGGTTGTGGTTCTGTTTTTGGTTTTGGTACTGCGGGGGTTGTTTTTTGTTGTGGCTGTTTTTGTTCTGCTTGTTTATCTGGCTCTGCTCCATCATCTTGACTCATTTTTTCCCGCTCCAACTGTGCTGTTTCAAAACTTGGTGTTTGAGAAACGGTGGCAGGAGAAACCTGTTCTGTTTGATTTTGTTGTGTTTCTTCATTTTTTTGTGCAGGTGCTTTTTCCCATGCATAATAGGTCAAACCGCCACCCAATGCAATCACACAAAGCCCCATAGAAACCAATATTGCTGTCATTTTTCTTTCATTTCTTTTTCCATTCTTCATTCGATTGACACCTCCAAAGCTAGTTTTGCCCATCAATCGCTGTTTTATACAATATGGTCAAAAGAAATTCCTGTATAATAATGTTGCAAAATTGCATGGTATGTCATACCCTCATCTGCCAATGCTTTTGCACCGTATTGGCTCATGCCTGCACCATGTCCATACCCTTTTGTGGTAAATACAAAATCATCACCGTTTCGGTCGACGGTAAAATCTGCACTACGTAGTCCCAATGCCTGCCGTACCTGTAAGCCCGTCAATGTTTTACTTCCGACTGTCACTTGTTGTATGTATCCCGCTGGACTACGCTTGATATTGTCAAAGGACAATGCTTCTGCCGAAACACCAATATCTCCATAACTGGATAATGCCTGTTTGACTGCCTTTGCACTTTTTGTCACAGTCACCGAATTGTCCGGTGCTTGCAAATCCCCACGACTGTCCACACTTTTCAAATATGGAATTTTCTGTACCCATACATTTTCTGAATTTTCCGTTTTACCACAGCTTTGTGCATGGAATACTGCAAGGATTGGTTCTCCCTCATACACCATAATTTCGCTTTCTGTTTCTGCCACCAACTGTTTTATCTTTTTTGCATATGTTTCGTATTGCTGCCCCCACTTTTTTCTTTGGGCTGCCTCATCTGCATAAGCCTGTCCCACATCATATAATACTTTTGTACTACCTGTTTCCTCCATTTTACGCACTTGGTATGTTCTGGCTGCCACTGCCTGTGCTTTCAATGCCTCATCTGGAAAAGATGCCGGCATTTCTGCCGCCACCACCCCCACCACATACGCCTCTAATGCATGGTTTGCTTTTTGCGGCTTTGTCTTTTTTTGTTCTGCCTGCATATAGTCTTGCAATCCGTATAATACCTTTGCTTCCTGCATATGTTGTTGTTGAAAGCCGCCCATTGCCATTGTCACCAACAATGGAATACCAATCGTTGCCAAACACAAATATCCCAACACAATCCATATGATTTTTTTTCGCATACTTGCCACTTCCCCTCACAAAAGCATATGCAAAAAAAGAAAAAAACATACGAAAAAAAGAGGGAGTTCCCTCTTTTCTCAATAAATCCAATATACCCAAATACCTGCTGCCATCACCAAACACAATAAAACCGTACCGATTTTTGCATCACGACGTTCCACTTTTTTGGCTCGCTCCAACCATTCCGGTTTTCCCAAATCCTTAACATACAATCCACCGAAAATGCCGATTTGTACTTGCAGGCATATCCGTTCTTCCCTTTTTAATATCTCGTATGACCGTCTGGTCAACTGAAAACAGTATATCACACCGTTTTGTATGCCTTCCAGATAATAATTTTTGCGTAGACCGTGTTCCATACCGATGGCGTTGGTGCGAAAACATTTACAATGAATGAGGCGTAATTCTTGTTTTTTGCAATATATGCGGTCGCAGGCTGTGTATACCATGCGGGTATAAATATAATTCAACCAGCACAAAACAACCATAACACCGACAAATATAGGTGTTTGGAGCATTGTATTTTGCATCATACCCATCGGCAAATAAACGGTCATACCCATAAACACATAGCACAACAATACCAGCAATACCACATATATTATCCAAAACAGTATGGGGTGTTGTTTTCTTTTGTGTATATCCCACAGCTTGACATCTGCCATACCACGTCTGCAAACCAAAAACAACGTCATACAAATCAGTATCACCAAACCATTGATTTGTCTACCAACATCATGTCCAATCGTTATCACAATCAGGGGAACGAGCCAACCTGTCAACAAAGCCCAGCCTTTTCTTCCTGTTACCGCTGCTGTAAACACACAAATATATGCAATCAGCCATAAGCCAATCCCCAACCATTCCATAAAGCAAAACCTCTGTTATCCTGCCATATCAAATGCCACGGAACATATCGGAACGGAAACGACTGCGTTTACGGCTTTCTTCAATCTGTGCCAAAATGATATTTCTTTCTTTGTTTAAGGTACCACCCAGTGCAATATAGTTGGAAGCATGGTTTGCACGAAACACCGTCCCCTCTGCATCTACATTTCGGATAAACAACTCTGTTTCGTCCAACACTTCCTGCGGGTCTAACAATGTAAATTCACCACGGTTATGTTGGTGATACAATTCTGTATCGGGTTCAATCATCAGTGTCAAAAAGCCGATATATTCGGGTTTGATTGCAGAAACCACTCTTGCACTGTTGCGTGCGTGTTCTCTCCATCTTTTTTTGCCGCCCAAACCGGAAATCAGTGTCATAGACAAAATCATGCCGGCAGCTTTTATTTTTTGCCCTGCCTCAATCATTTCAGCTGATGTTACGCCCTTTTTGGTTTCACGCAAGACATCATCATCACCGCTTTCCAAGCCCATATACACCATATCCAATCCTGCCTCTTTGAGTTGACGCAGTTCTTCCGGTGTTTTGCCCAAAATATCTTTTGGTGCACCATATACGGAAATACGTTCCACCTCAGGGAAGTACGCATGACATTTATCCAGAATATAAAGCAAATCTTCTGTTTTAACAATCAACGCATCGCCATCTGCCAAGAAAATACGACGTACTTGTATGCGGCTGTAATAATTTCTTGCCATTTCCAAATCTTCCACCACTTCTTCCAGTGGACGAATACGGAAACTTTTATCTTTATACATATTACAGAATGTGCAGGTATTTCTTGCACAACCGATGGTCAGTTGTATAATCAAGCTGCCTGCTTCACTTGGCGGTCTGTAAACGGTTCCTTCATATCTCATATTTCATCTCTCCCAATTTTTGTTAAATTTTATTTTTGCAAAACATAAATCATTTGTGTCTATGCTCCATTATACTCATAAATACACAAAATTATCAATACCCCATTTGTTTCATTTGACAATACATTGTTTTTTGGCTATAATAAATCATGAAATTTTATCGGCATTTGTTTTTGAAACAGGCGAACGGACAAAGCTTTTGCGGGGGAAAAGGCAGCATTTGCGGCTGTTTTTTTCTTTGTTTTGTTTTGTGTAATGGTCTGTTTCAAAATCCGAGCGGTTTTGCAAAAAGCTGCATTTTGCAGTCCCCCATTCCTTTTTCAAAACCACTTGCGGCATCAAATTGCTCGATAAAATTGGCTGTTTTTACAGCCAAAAAGGGACGGGTTACCGTCCCTTTTTTTGCTTTTATTTTATTTTTTCTACAACACCACTGCGGTCAAAGGAAAGTGATACTTTTTCACCTTTGAACACATCATTTAATTTTTCTATATCATCTACACCGCAGGCATCTGCCAATTTGGCTTTGGAAACGGTATAAAACGCATATGTATTGCCTTTTTTGGTTTTGATGCTTACCACACCATCATCATATTCCACAAATTCGCCTTCTGCTTCTTTCACAGTTGCATCAATGCGTTCTACTTTATCTGTGTCACTGACACTGGCTTCGATGTAAATTTTGATATCACCATCTTCAATCATATCTTTTAATGTATAAATAGAGCTGTAAGCAAAACTTTGACTATCCACAGCTGTTTTGGAATCCATACGATATGTTTTGGAGGAACCGGACAATTTCAAACCATCTTTTGCACTTTCTGCGTCCCCTTTCACTCTTTTCACACCGCTGTTATATGCACTGTCTGTGACAACAATTTTGTTGATTTCCCCATTATTGTTAAATTCCAATTCTATGCCGGAACCAACATATCCTGCTGTCTCAATATCCTCCGCCGTGTAAGCATCACTGTCTGTTTTGGGATTGCTGACCGTATTGATTTTGAATTGAGAGCCATCAGAAGCCTCAAATGTCAATTCTTTGGCACCTTTATCGTATTCTACCAATTTTCCTTTTGCAGCAGTCAATTTTGCATCAATCTCAATGATTTTACGGTCTGCATCTGCTTTGATTTCCGCATACAATTTGACATCATCACAATTTGCCATTCTTTCCAATACATTCAAAGAAGAAGTCAGTGCACCTTGTATGGTCAAAGGATTGATTGTTTCCCCATCTTTTTTGACATTGTATTTATTCAACAATGTGTATTCTGTGGAAGATGTTTCAAATTTGAATTTGCCGTCTTTGATGTAGGCAACCGTGCCTTTTCTTTCAGAGGCTTCGTCTTCGTCCCAAGCACCACTGGTATTGGACAGATAAATTTCTGTAATTTTTCCGCCTTTGTTGAACCCTACTTTTGCATATACCGTATCATTTGCATTGTCATAATAGCTTTCTGCTGTTTTGAATTTGACATCATTGAACTTTTTATCGTCCCAAACATAGAATGACACATCACTGGTAGACTTAAATTCATGAGTTTCTACTTTGCCGGCAAAAGACAAAATGATACGGTCTTTATTCAAACCTTTCACTTTATAAGTGGAAGAGTTTTTTGCATCATCTCGGAATGTATCTTCGGACATCACAATTTTTTTGGCTTTTTCATCTTTATTGATTGTGATTTTGATATATGTTGTGCCGGCATCTGCCAATTTTTTCAAATCAACGGCATCTGCTTTTTTATCCCCAATATAAAATTTACAATCGGAAGCAAACTTTGCAACTTTGTTTGCACTACTTCCGGACATTTTATAAGATACCGCATCATCACGGAATTCAGAAACTTCACCTGTATGTGTATATTCATCTTCCAGTGTCAGATATACTGCGGTTGCATATGTAATATCTTTATGATTGCCGTCTACTTTTTTGCTTTCTGTTTTTGTCAGCAGACCAACACGGGCATATTTGTCAGTGTTGTTCTCGATTGCTTTTTTGGCATCTTTTTCCGTCACTTTTTTGCCATCTAAATAGAATGTACAATTTGTATCCATTTCATATTTTGTTGTTTCACCTGTGTTTTCGCTTTCCACATTCAAAATGCCGCCTTTCAGAGAAACCACATAGCCTGTCACATCATATTTTGCCTGTGCAGATGCTTCTTCGTGCAACAGATATATTTTCGAAATGATATTTCCATCAAACACCAGACTGACTTTGTCCCCTTCTGACAGCGCACTGACTGCAAATTCCTTACTGCCGTCTTTGTTGTATATTTTCACCTTGCCATCAATCAAAGTCAACTGTTTGCGTTCTCCGTTTTCCATTGTTACATCTACATCATAAGAAGAACCGTCATAATTTGTGATTTTTGTGATTTCACCTTTATCTGCCAATTCATTTGTCAACAAATCATAGGTTTTATTCATCAAAACAGCCATTTCCGCACGGGAAATGTTTGCTTTTGGATTGAAATTGTTGTTTGTGTCGCCGGATATAATCCCCAAACGTGTCAACAAGTCCACATACGGCATTGCCGTATTGGAAATCAAATACGCATCGTTGTATTTCACACCTTTGCCCGCCATAATATCATATTTTTCAGCAAGTGCTTTCCCGAACATCATCACAACGTCTTGTCTGGTTGCCGGATTCGCTTTTGCATTTGTTGTAAATTTTGTAATATCCACCGCACTCAGCACACCCGATGCCAAGCCATAAGATACGCTATATTGTGACCAAGTCGGTATTTTATAAGAAGTCAGCAAAGATTGATACATCACCTGACTGTTTGGTGCAACAGATTGCAAGCTGTTTGTTCTGCTCAAAACATTATAAAGCATCAACATGGTTTCGCTGTATGTCACATTATTTTTCCCACGAAATGTGCCATCTTGATACCCACTAATCAAGCCTTTTTCCGCAACAGACAATATGGTGCTTGCTGCCCATGGCTGCTCATTGATATCCTTAAAATTACTTGCTGCATATGTATGCATTGGCAAACTGCCTGCAAAAAGCATTGCCGCCAATGCCATTGTTATTTTGCGTTTCATATCTGTATACCTCCTAAAATATCGAAATACCACTATATCTTATATGCATATTGTTATTTTTTTAGTGTATCATATTTATATATAATTGCAAAGTATTTCCATACGGAAACATATGTGTAATTTTTGGAAACCGACAAACCGTTTTATAAAAAGCATGAGAATATTCTCATGCTTTTTCTGATGATACCTGTTCTATTTTTGCATCAATATCTTGCTCCAAGATAGCTGCTTTTTGTTTAGCTTCCTGCATCGTATCACCTTTGACACCAATATAAAATTTCAGCTTTGGTTCTGTGCCGGAAGGACGCACACACAGCCAAGAACCGTCTGCCAATGTATAATACACCACATCGGAAGGCGGGAATGTACTCTTTGTTTCCTCCCCTGTTTGCATATTTGTGATAACCTGTGTTTTATAATCTTTTGCCACTGTGACAGCAATACCGCCAAATGTTTTTGGAATATCTTTGCGGAAAGATGCCATAATGTTTTGAATTTTTTCCACACCGTCTAATCCTTTTAATGTAATGGCTTTGACGGTATCCTGATAACAGCCGTATGTTGCATACAGCTTTTGCAAACCATCATATAATGTCATGCCTTTTTGTTTGTAATATGCTGCCATTTCACAAATCAATACCGTTGCCACAACCGCATCTTTATCTCTTGCATAAGTACCTGCCAAACAGCCATAGCTTTCTTCAAAACCAAACAAGAACGTATGACTGCCGGTTTCTTCAAAGTTTTTGATTTTTTCACCGATAAACTTGAATCCTGTCAAAACTTCCATTTGTTCCACACCATATGCCTTGCAAATGGGGGCAATCAATTCCGTGCTGACAATGGTTTTAATCACAGCACCATTTTTGGGTAATGTACCGTTTGCTTTTTTCTGAGAAAGAATATACTCTGTCAACAAAGCCCCAACCATGTTGCCTGTCAATACCACAAATTCGCCTTTGTCATCACGCACCATTGCACCCACACGGTCACAATCCGGGTCTGTCCCCACAATGATATCTGCGTCCACTTGTTCCGCCAATGCTTTTGCCAATGTAAACACTTTGGGGTCTTCTGGATTGGGGTAGCCGACTGTGGTAAAATCTGCATCGGGCTGTTCTTGTTCTTTGACAATATGCACATGACAAAACCCTGCTTTTTCCAATGCACGACGTACCGGCAAATTACCGGAGCCATGAATGGGTGTATATACAATTTTCAAATCATCTGCCATTTGTGCAATCAATGCTTTGTTCTGGCATTGTGCCAAAACATTTGCATCATAGGCATCATCTACTTCTTTTCCAATATAAGTAAACAGACCTGCTTTTTGTGCTTCTTCCAATGATATCTCTTTGATTTCGCCAAAACCGGATACGGCATTGACTTCTTGTATGATATCTCTATCTCTTGGTGCAACCACCTGTGCACCATCTGCCCAATATACTTTATAGCCGTTGTATTCCGGCGGATTATGACTTGCAGTAATCACAATCCCTGCGGTGCAACCCAATTCTCTGACTGCAAAAGACAACATCGGTGTTGGTCGCAAACTTGGATATACATACGCTTTGATACCGTTTGCTGCCAATACCAAGCCCGCAATCTGTGCAAACTCAGGTGACATATGACGGGAATCATATGCAATGGCAACACCTTTTTGTTGTGTGCCTTCTTTTAAGATATAATTGGCAAGTCCTTGTGTGGCACGCCCTACGGTATAACGGTTCAAACGATTGCTCCCTGCCCCGATAATCCCACGCAAACCACCGGTACCAAATTCCAATTCTTTATAAAAACGTTCTTTGATTTCTTTTGCATCATCTGCAATTTCCTGCAATTCTTGCTTTGTCTGTGCATCAATCGCAGGGTCTGTCAGCCATTGTTGGTATCTATCCATTTCGTTCATTTGTGTTCCTCCCTTATACTTTCTGTTATCATCATGATTATACTGTTTGTCGGCATCAAAAACAGCATTTGATATCTTTTTTATTCTGTCAAATCCGCAATGATATGCACCACAGGATTTTTGACTTCTACCGTTTGCCGGTAAACAGGAAAGCCTGCCTGTTCCACTTCTATATCATACACACCATAAGGCAACTCCAAGTGTAATGGTGTCACACCTTTTTCCACGCCATCAATGCGTACACGAGAACCCTCTTCATTACATACAATGCTGACTGCACCATATTGCACATCTTCTTGCAACTCTGCTTTGATGGTCACGGTGTCTTTGTCTATGGTCACGGTTTGATTCCATTCCAAATATCCGTTTTTCAATATCACAACATCATATTCTCCCAAAGGCAATACCGTTGGCGTACTGCTATCCACCACAGTACCATTGATGTATAATTTATAATCTGTCACATTGGTATTGATGACAAGTACCCCCACTTTTTCTTGTGCCTTTGACAAATCATAGGGATATTCCGCACCTGCTTCTATCAAGATATTGTCTGTGTGTGTTTCGATATTATCTCCTGTTACTTTGACAGTGTGTTCGCCCTCTGAAACAGGAATACGGCTGACTTCTTCCAATGGTACAGGTTCTTGGTCATCTAATTGCAACATACCGTTTTTGATATCCGCTTTATTTTCCACTGCAAGATATCCATGATACTGTAAAACCTCCGCCGACCAGATTTTATCTCCAATGGTGTCAATCTCCAACACATCACAAGGTGCTAAACTGCTGGGGGCGATATTGTTTTGTTCATACAAAAAGATGGTATTTGCATCATACACATAATTGGTATGTTCTGTTTTGATGGTACGGTTTTGTGTATCCACCGACAAATTGGTGATTTCTTTTTGTTTGATGGTATCATCATATTTTGCCTCTATGACAACTTCCTCTTTTTTATCCAATGCCATCATCAAAACATCGCCTTTTTGTATGGTATCGACAAATACACGCTCTCCTTTATGATACACTTCTGTTTTTTCGGTACACATGACTGTTTTTTGTTTTTGTTGCTGTATATCATATACCAAAAATTCCCCATCATCTAATGTTGCACAAATCAACATCGGCTTATATGCATCAGATAACACTGCGGTATTGTTGTGCAATCCACGAAACAGCAATTTCCCAAGCCCAATGCATACCATCAATGCCACAATACAACCCAATGTAACCAAGCCCACTGTTTTTTTGTTCCAAAACGGTGCAGGTTCTTCTGGTTTTGGCTGTAATATGTCGAGGTTTGGTATGGTTTTTTCCGCTTTGGTCTGTTCCCACACAGATGGTTGTATGGTATCTGATTGTTCTGTTTCGTCTGTTTCTTCTTGTGGTTCTCTATGTGCTATGTGTTCCAAATGCTCTGATTGAAACACATTCAAAAATTCGTCTTTATCTCCCAAATCATCTGTATGGATATCGTTTTGCTCCATTTGCTTTACCTTTTCATTGATGGTATCCAAACGAATGGTTTGGTCAAATTCTTTTGGATTGTTTTCAAAATGATAGTCTTTCATTGCCCTTCCTCTCCTCCTTCGGGGAATGACTTTCTGACTTTCATTTTATACGTTTCTGTAAAAAGTTGCAAGAGAAAATCCAGAGAGCATACCACTTAGCATCGCATTTTTTCTGGAATTACCATATTTTTTGTAATATTGTCCATAAATCTGTCATTTGTGCTTCTTCTGTGCCTGCCTCCGCCAAACGTGCCAACATCGCCGGCGATACACAAACCTGTCTTTTGTTATAATATTCGTGCATCAAACGGAAAAATTTTTCCGGATATACAATCAAAGGATAAAGTGCCTGTTTTTCCAAATCGGATAACGGCTGTTGTGTCTGATAGGCTGCCAGCATTTTTTCCAATACATCTTTTTGCCTGTCTGTTTTACGCCAAAATCGACGCAAATACCCTGCCAAATCCAACAAAAAGCTATCTGCCGTACAATGTTCAAATCCACCAATCCAAAGCGTGCCATCTTCTTGTCTGTACAAATTGCTGCCTTTGATATGGTTGTGACAAAACGTCCCCATGTTCTGATGGGATTGCCATAGTGAGTTATATTCTTTTTGCTGTAACATTTGCACTGCTCTTTTTGCCTGCTCCGAAAATGTTTGATAGTGTTTTAGTATCAATAAATCCAATGCGGAATATGTCCCTTGTTTTTCAATACGACGTTTGATTTTCAATAACTCCACCCATCGTTTTTGCCATTGTGTCACCATTGTGGGCGTTTCGATATGCTCCTGTTTTGTACAAAAGCCCCTTGCACAACGATGCATATTGCCCATCAATAATGCACCATCTACAAAATCCTCTGCACATTCTTCTTCCAAAGGTGTTCCCTGCATACATTTTTCCAATAAATAAACAACCCCATTATGTTCAAAATAAGGCTGTCCATTCGTTGTCTGTTCAAACAAGCAAAGTTGTGTAAATCCATTTTCATATAAACACATTTTGATATGATTTGCAAACTTGATTTCCGCTTTGCGGCTGCGTGCTTTTTTCAATTCCCATAAACCGCAATCTGTCTGACAAATCAGTCCCGTGCGGGTGCGTTTGCCACTTTTGTACTGCAATCCGTACCCCTCCCATAATATCTTACGATACATCTCCTCTGTCATGCTCCCCCATTCCCTTCCTCTTTTTTTGGCAAAACCATTCTGTATCATTGTATGAGAGGTATTTGTGCAATATGAAAAAAACCGTTTTTTATACAAAAAAACAGTGTTCTCCAACATTCTTGTTGAAAAACACTGCTTTTTACTGCACCCTCAGGGGCTCGAACCCTGGACCCACTGATTAAGAGTCAGTTGCTCTTCCAACTGAGCTAAGGGTGCAAATATATTTCATTGCAAACAATATGATAGCACGCTCTTTTGTCACTGTCAACATTTTTCCGCAAACAAAACATTTTTTCGATGTAGGATTACAATAGATATGTTACAAAATAAAAATAAAAAGACAGAGTTCCTAT
>JAHHTU010000050.1 GCA_020024455.1 Anaerotignum sp.
GGTTATGTTCATGTTGGTGACGCTGCTCCTGCAGAATGTCCAGTTTGTCATGTAGGTGCTGACAAATTCGTTGAACAAAAAGAAGGCGAATTGGAATGGGCTGCTGAACACGTTATCGGTGTTGCTCAGGGTGCAAGCCAAGAAATCATGGACGGTTTGAGAGCAAACTTTGAAGGCGAATGTTGTGAAGTTGGTATGTACTTGGCTATGGCAAGAGTTGCTCATAGAGAAGGTTATCCAGAAGTTGGTCTGTACTATGAAAGAGCAGCTTGGGAAGAAGCTGAACACGCAGCAAAATTTGCTGAATTGTTGGGTGAAGTTGTAACAAACTCCACAAAGAAAAACTTGGAATTGCGTATTGATGCTGAAAACGGTGCTTGTGCTGGTAAAGTAGCATTGGCAAAATTGGCAAAACAAGACAACTTGGACGCAATCCATGACACAGTACACGAAATGGCTCGTGACGAAGCTAGACATGGTAAAGCTTTCTTGGGCTTGTACAACCAGTACTTCAAAGCATAATTTGATTTTACTATCATATACTATCATAAATGAACCCTTCCGCTTTTGCGGAAGGGTTTTTTCATTACATCAATTTATTCATTTCTTTTTGTAATCTGCTTATGATTTTCTTTTCCAGACGGGAGATATACGATTGTGAAATACCCAAAATATCTGCCACTTCTTTTTGTGTACGTTCCACCGTTTCCGGCTGTATGCCGAAACGCATTTGCACAATTTGGCGTTCTCTGCCCGAAAGTTTTTCCATTGCACGAAACAACAATTCTTTATTGACTTCATCTTCTATGCTTTTGTATATCACATCTCCATCTGTCCCCAATATATCGGACAACAACAATTCATTTCCTTCCCAATCCACATTCAATGGCTCATCAATGGAAACTTCTGCTTTTGTTTTGCTGTTTCTTCTCAAATACATCAATATTTCATTTTCAATACAACGGGACGCATATGTTGCCAATTTGATATTTTTATCTGTTTTGAATGTATTGATTGCCTTAATCAAACCAATCGTACCAATGGAAATCAAATCCTCTACATTGATACCTGTATTCTCAAATTTACGTGCAATATACACCACCAACCGTAAATTTCTTTCAATCAATATGGATTTTACCTGTGTGTCATCTTCTCCCCCCAACTGTTCCAAAAGCAGGCATTCTTCTTCTGGTTTCAACGGAGGCGGAAACACATCACTGCCACCAATATAAAACACACCATTTTTTTGTTTCCATTTTTGCACTGTGTTTTGTAACCGATATTTCCATAACAACATTTGGTACTTCCATTGTTTCATTTTACTTCCTCCTCTATAAAAATCGGTGGCACTAATGCTGTGTAATTGCCTGAAAATGCATCAAAATATAACCCCACAGCAACATGATTTTGCACCACTTGTTTTTTTTGCTGTATCACAACGACTCTGTCTGCAAAAAACACCGATAATTCCCCGTTTTGTGTACCCAATGCAGAGTACATGATTTTTTCAAAGCCTTCTGTCGGGATTTCTTTTTTCAAAAGCTGCAATGCACAATCTTTGGAAAATAACCCCATACAAGCAGAAAATTCTGCTACAATCACAGGCTTTCCCACTTTTGTTTCCAAGCCGTTTCCCGTATCGAAAAATCCGTCCAAATGACAAGTTTTCCCTGCTCTTTCTATGATAAGTTGGCAGTATAATGTTCTTTTTGTGCCAAACCGAGCCAAATACCGCTGTCCAAACCGCAATATCATATAAAACAAAACTGTCCCCCACAACAATATTTGACCGCTTGTCATACGATGTTTGACAACCCATTGTCCGCCCAGAAACCACGCATATATTTGACAATCCAACACTGTCAAAAAACCGCCCCATAAAAACGAAGCAATCCATAATGCAACAAACAGACCAAAAAAACGGCGGATTGTTCTTGGCGTATATGCAATCCAAATGCCAACCATCATCAAAACGATAGATACCACCATATTGCTTTTTCCAAATACCAAAAAACAGCACCAGCACAATGAAGACAGAAACCCGCCCAGAAACACACGCCACCATTTTGGAGCAACTGCAAACAGTTTTCCTGCAATCCAAAGTGTAAAACTGCTACACAATCCATTGATGAAAAACAAAACATCTATGTATAATACAGGTTCCACAATATCCCCCCTGTTTGTTATTATAGGAAATTGCCATGCAAAAACTTGTCGCATCTGCTGAATTGCCAACAAAAAAAGACCATCAAATATTGACAGTCTTTTTCTGCATTTTTATTATAAATTTTCTTGAAATAAAATTTCAATCCATGTTTTCGGCCGTCCACCGCCGGATACTGCATTTTCCTTGGCATACACTTTTCCCATACCTGACTGCATAATTTTTTGTATCATGCGGTGTGCCGTTCTTACCGTAACGTCCAAACATTCTGCCAATTCATGAGCATCAAACACATAACTTTTTCTTGCCTTTGCAATCGCCATAATTTTTAATACCGTATTGACACCCAAGCCTGTTTTTGTTGCAATTTCTTGTATTTTGGGGTCAGAAGAAATCATTTCATACAACAATTTATTTTCTCTTCCCATTGGGCCAATCAAAACATCTTGCCCATTTATCAAATAAATTTCTTTTTTGGCTCGTTTTAATGTATATTCCAATGCTTTTCTTGCATTCATTTCCGCTTTATAGGCTGTCACACCCATACCAATGCCGATATTTAATACAATACCTGTTTTGGCAATTTCCTGTTGTAACTCCAACATTCTATTTTCCTGATACTTACTCCCCAGTCCACCGGCATTACAAAAGACAATATATTCCCGCATACCATACGCAAACAACGCACCTTGCACATTTTTCACAAACTGTATAATCTGTTTTTCGATATCCGCTTTTTTAAGCATACCTGTATAATAATTTTCATCAATCCGCTCATAATTGGTTAATTGCAGTATGCCAACTGCAATCATGGCATCTTCTGCTTGATTGAGTGCGTATGCATTTTGCAATCGTTCCAAAGCCACACGCACCATGGCTCGGGTGGGGCCCAAATAAATGACACGATATCCCTTTTGTATCAATTCACGATACACCCACATAAAACCCGTCAATGCCACATTCGTTTTGCCTTCTTCCTGCAACTGGATATGCCAATCCACATAAGTTTGTTCCTCTACGCCTGCCTGAAAAGAACAAGAATAGATATTTCTTGCCAAAATATCAAATGCGTCCAATAAATCCATAAGCACTTGATTTTCCACTACATCAATGCTGAATGCGTCCAATTCCATATTCTTTTTTTGCATTTCCAAAAAAGCGTGTGACATACTAATGATAGATTTTTCAACAGATGTATACGGTTTTTGCAAGTCATATTGTTCTTTGACATAACTTTCGATTGCACAACCGGTAAAAAGAATTGCATCGCACATTTTTTCGCACTCTGCCACCACATGGATACAGTCTTTTACCTTTTCCCCTTGAAATATGTGAATTTCCGTTTGCATATCAATTTCCTGTACACTTCTTGCAATCATATCCGCAGGTATTTGTGGTCCTACAATCCCTAGTTTCATATTATTTTCCCTTCTTTTTGATACAAACTTTTTCTTTTATGATACCATTTGTATCTTCTTTATACAAGATAAAAAAAGAAGTACGCAAACAATATACTGTCTGCATACTTCTTTTTCTGCTTATATTTCTTTTCCACCATCAAAACATACTTTGCCTGTATGTTCTTTCATAAATGCCAAATAGCTTTCTTTTGTAAAACTTGGTTGAAATTGTTCTTTGATTTCTTTTGCCTTTTCAGCGTTATCATATAACAAATCAATCACAGTTGCTGCCAACATTTTTGCAGGCAAAATATATGCTTTGTCTGCATCTGCAATACGATATTCTTTTGCGTGCAATCCGCCTGTGACACCGGTAGACCAAATATGCATACAAGGTTTCATTTGTGACATATCACCCAAATCGGTAGAACCTGCGGTTTCATATCGTTCCACAAAACCATCTTCCGGAACCCCTGCCAATGTCATCATATTTTCACGATACAATGCAGAAAGGTTTCTGTCTGTTTTCATGGGCAAATATCCCATTTTATCCCGAATTTCTACTTTGCCACCCAAAGCCAAAGCCGCTGCTTTCAATGCTCTGTCCACTTTTTTGGAGGCGTCCATCATTGCATCTACATGGAACGCACGCACCATAATTTGCATTTCCACTTTGGCAGGCACAACATTGACCAAATTTCCGCCTTCTGTAATAATCGCACTGACACGCACTTTATCATCATCTTTGAATGTTTCTCTTTGTGCGTGTATATTGTTCAATGCCAATTCTGCCATATTCAATGCATTGATACCTTCAAACGGTGCAAAACCTGCGTGTGCAGACTCCCCTAAAAAGCTGACTGTTTTTGTAATAAACCCGTTACAGTCTGTATTCACAATACAAGCCTTGCTGGGGTCTTCCATTTCCATCATGTGACACTGCAACAACATATCTGTATTGTCAAAACCGCCTCTTTTGACATATTCTTGTTTGCCGCCATAGAATGAAATTTTACCATCGGCAATCAAACTGTCACGATATGCATAATCCACACATTCTTCCGCCGGTATTGCAATAAATTCCACGTTACCGGCCAACTCTTTCCAAACGCCGGATTTGATTAAACCAACCGCACAACCGTAAATATTTGCCAACTGTACATTATGCCCACAAGCGTGTACATTGCCCTCTACGGTACAATCTTTATGGTCTGTGCATACCACACAATCCAATTCCCCAATGACACCGACTGTCAAGCCTTCTTTTTTGTCCATATATGCTTTACAGCCTGTATATGCAATTTCTGTTTCCAAATGCATATCCAATGAACGAAATGCTTCTGCCATTGTTTTTGTGGTTTCAAATTCTTTGTAGCCCAATTCCGGATTTTGATAAATTTTATCCCCAATCGCCTGAATACTTTCACATTCCGCATCAATGGCTTCCATACATCTGCGTTTTAGCTCTGCTTTATCCATTGCTTTTCCTCTCTATTGTTCCATTATATAGACATCATATGTCTGATGACTTTTGTTGCTTTATATACTTCGTCCATGTCCAAAGATTCTTCTACGGTATGCACATCACGCATACCCAAACCCAAAATCACACTGCGGTATCCATGCCCTGCCAATACATTGGCATCGCTGCCACCACCAATGACAACCAATTCCGGTGCAATCCCTTCTGCTTCCATTGCTTTTTTGGTTTCTTGTACCAATGCACAATTTACGTCCACAGACAATGTAGGATATGCCAATTCATGGGAGAATGTGTAGCTTGCCCCCATATCCGCAGCCGCTTTTTTACAACAATCTTCCATATATTGTACTTCCGCAGACAATTTTTCCATAGAATGAGAACGAATTTCTGCTGTAAATGTCACTGCATCTGTCACAATATTGGTTGCTGTACCGCCTTCGATATGGCCAATGTTGGAAGTGGTTTCTTGGTCAATGCGTCCAATGTGCATATTGGCAATCGCTTTTGATGCGGTAACAATGGCATTGATACCTTTTTCCGGTTCAATCCCTGCGTGTGCTTTTTTACCATGGAATGTAATCTCAATCGCTTCCATCGCAGGTGCTTTATATGCAATCACACCTGTATCGCCGGTTGCATCGGCAATCACCAAATCTTTACAAGGCAACATATTCAAATCCATATGTTTTGTACCTTGCATACTGATTTCTTCTGATACCGTAAACACCAAGTAGATATCACGATGTGGGGCATCGCTTGCCAAAACATCTTCCACTGCTTCCAATATTGCAGCAATACCGGCTTTGTCGTCACCACCCAATGTGGTTGTGCCGTCTGTGCGAATGATAGAGCCATCAACAATCGCTTTCACGTCTTTACAAGGTTCAATCTGGTCCATGTGTGCACCAAAACCCAAAGCCATTTTACTTTTATCACCGGGAATGTATGCCACAATGTTTCTGCCATTTCCGCCATACCCCGCACCGGCATTGTCGGATTGATAAGAAATATTTCTTTCTTTCAACCAATTTTCCAACCAATCTGCCATTTCTTTTTCGCCTTTGGACGGGCTGTAAATTTGTATCATTTCCAAAAATGTGTTTTGTAATCTTTCTCTGGATACCATAACGCTTCCACCTCGTATCAGTCTTCTGTGAGTTCTTTTTTATACAACATTTTCCCTGCAAGAATAGAACCAAATACTGCAACCAAAATAACAGCATAAGATGGTGTACCTGGCAAGAAGGATAAGAAGTTGTTTTTCAACAACCAGTTCATACCAAATGCAATCACAACAGCAACCACTGCCAATTTTGGTCTTGTAATGGCAAACTGTCCAAATACCGCACCATACAATGCAGGCAACAAGAAATTCAATGCATTTTGGATACCAACAGGTAAAATTGCCAAAATGGCATTACCACCAACAGCACCCAATGTCAAAATAACAACGTTTACCAAAATAGAAACCGCAATACCAATCGTAGAAATGACAGAACCTTTTTCTGTACCCATTTCCACGCCTGCTGCTTCCTGTGCAACAGATGCACAAGGTACTCTCATGTTAGATGTATTCCCAGACAAGAATGTCAAATAAGTACCAGGGATACCCAAAATAGGGAAATAGGATATCGGTTCTACAATATAAAACGCACCACTTACGCTAATTTGTGAAATGGTACCTGCAATGATTGCAGAAATAGGTGGCATATAGCCATAAATACCGGAAATGACCAATGCCGGTGCAAAACATAACAAGATACCCAACAGCATTGTGATTTTCCCCCATCTGATAATACTGGGGATATATGTCTTTGCATAGTAATTTGATTGCTTATTTTCCACAGTTGATTCCTCCTTGATTACATTGTGATATTCCAAATATGACCAACAAACATACCAGTAAACATTGCAATTGCAAATGCCCATTCACGCAACCAAGCAATATTTTTGTCTTTTGCAACTTTTGTCAAGCCCATCATCAACAAACAGCCAATCACGGTTGCGATTGCAGGTGCACCACCAAAAGCAAAGTTGCCTTCTGCGGAGAAGAAGTTGCCGCTTGCCAAGTTTGCAAACGCCCCCAACATTGCGCCTGCGGAAATGATTGGCACCATTTTTGCATTACCTTTTGACATCAGGTTGTTTACTTTGTTCATTTTGTCTGTAAACAAAAATGTGAAAATCAACCAACCCAAAGAACCGCAAATCATAACCCAAACACCGCAAGCAAATGCGATTGGTGTCAGATTTTCCAAAGTTGTACCCATCGCCTGTGCACCAAAACCGGCTGCCATCGCTTCATAGTTTACAGAACCGATAAAGGACAAACGCATCCAAGAAATTGGAGCACCCATAGATACAATCAAAGAAATCATTGTTACCAAAATAACAATAGATGGCCCAATAGAGGAAATGGCACTACTTTTGATTGCCATATGCACCTGTTCCTTTTTGATACCCAATTCTTTTGCAGCAACCAGTGATTTTCTGAAAAACAGTATAGATTGAAATACAACCACCGCTACTGCCAGACCTGCCGCCGCCCACATCAAAGGGCTGTTTGCAAAATCCAAATAATTTACATCTTGATTCATTTTCTTTCTCCCTCTCTCTCTGATAGTTTTAGACATGACTGTAATTAGTCTTTAATAGAATGATACACATATATTGTATTTTTGTCAATTTATTCTTGTTTGTCATTCTATACAATTTTATTGTTAATTTTTTATACAATCTTTCCAAAAATTCGTTTTTTTCTATTTATAAACAATTTTTTCTTTCCATTTTTACAAATAAATGACAAATAAGACTATTTAT
>JAHHTU010000051.1 GCA_020024455.1 Anaerotignum sp.
ATTGCAGTTGTTGGGTTAATCCGCATATCATTGATAAAAAACAATATTTATGCTCAGATAATAGAAAGACAGAGGATTTTTCCTCTGTCTTTTTTTATGCAAAAAAGTTGGGACTTTTTGAGAGAAAGCATTTTTTATGCTCTGGAACAGAAAGGAGGAGAGCAGATGCAGATTGAAATTGGTTTGGCACTATCTTTGTTGGGTGGTTTGTTGGGGGTATTGAGTTTTTTGCAGAGCAAAGAGAAATATCACAGCAAAGATGCGGCTTGGCGTGGAGCTGTGGACGCAAAGTTAGATATCATATTGCGTATGCAAAATGATATGGAAGAAGTCAGAAGTCTTTTGACAGAACATGAAGGGCGTATTGCAGTGGTGGAAAACAGTGCCAAATCCGCACATCACAGATTGGACGAGTATGCATAGTATATAGAGGGGAGGCAAACAAATGCATTTGAAAAAACGAATGAAAAATCCATGGTTTTGGGTGGGGTTGGTCGGCGTGGTGCTGACAGCCACAGGGGCAAATCCGGAATTGTTTACCAGTTGGGAAATACTGGTGCAAGAAATCAAGGCGGTATTGTGTAATCCGTATTTATTGGGAACTGCTTGTTTGGCAATTTTGGGGGTGCTGGTTGACCCAAGTACAAATGGTATATTAGACAAAGAAAAATAGAAAGGAGAAAAAAATATGATTTGTATTGCAGTAGATGATGGGCATGGGAAAGAAACAGCAGGAAAAAGAACACCACGTTTTGCAGATGGTTCTTATATGCCGGAAAATGATTTCAATGCAGGGGTGGCAGATATGCTCATGCCGATGTTAAACCGTTGTGGTTTTCGCACCGTGGCAGTGGCAGCAGAAGATACAGATACACCGCTTTCTGTGAGAGTCAGACGAGCCAATCAGGCAAAAGCAGATGCGTATATCAGTATACACGCAAATGCATTCGGGAATGGCTGGAATGATGCGAATGGTGTGGAAAGCTGGATTTATGACAAGGCAGATGCAAAAACAGTGCGTTTGGGCGAATTGGTACAAAAAGAATTGATACAAGCCACAAAAAGAAAAGACAGAGGGTTGAAGAAAAGCGGCTCTTTGTATGTGCTAAATGCAACACATATGCCTGCGGTATTGGTGGAATGCGGTTTTATGACAAATCGGGAAGAAGCACAGTTGTTGTTGTCAAACGCTTATCGAAAAGATTGTGCAAAAGCCATTTGTAAAGCATTATGCAGCTATTTTGGTGTGGCGTATCAAGAGGAAGGAAATCAGCCGGAAGTGCAAAAAGAGGAGGAAGAAGATATGAAAAGATACCAAAAAGTGGAAGATTTGCCTTATGGCAAAGAAACAATACAAAAATTGATTGATGATGGTGTGTTATCTGGGGATAAAGAAGGGAATTTGCATTTATCCGAAGATATGTTGCGTGTGTTTATGATATTGGATAGAAAAAATTTGCTGTGACAAAAGCAAAACATGACAAACTCCTTAGCATATTGATGTGAACGGAAGAAAGCCGATATGATATCATATCGGCTTTTTGATAAAAATTGACAAAAAATTCAAAATCATATATGATGTTAGTAAATATAAAAAAGGAGTGGTTGTATTATGCATATGTTTGGAAATTTTGTCGCACTAAGCGGTGTAAGTGTGTTGGCATTTGCAGTAAAAGTTGTGATATATTATTTTGTAATACGACTGGCTGTAAAACATGGAATACAAGATAGCGGAAAATAATCAAAAAAAATAAAAACCAAGAGAAATGAAAAAACATTCTCTTGGTTTTTGTTTTATGCTTGTGTCAGCACTTCTTTCATGGTATATAATCCGGCAGGTTTGCCTGCCAAAAATTTTGCGGCTTTGACTGCACCAACAGCGAATACTTCACGGCTGGAAGCATGATGGCTGAGTGTGATGACTTCGTCACGTCCTGCAAACATGACATCATGTTCGCCAACGATGTTGCCGCCTCTGACAGCATGGATACCGATTTCGTTACGTTCTCTTTTTTCTCTGGTTTGGGAACGGTCATATACATAATGGAATGCATCGTCCATCGCATCATTGATGGCATCTGCCAAAGCAAGTGCAGTACCACTGGGGGCGTCAATTTTTTGATTGTGATGTTTTTCTACAATTTCAATATCAAAATTGGCATCATACAAAATCTGTGCGGCACGTTGCACCAATTCAAAAAGCAAATTGACACCGATGGACATATTTGCAGATTTCAAAACGGCTACTTGGTTTGCCGTTTGTTCCAGTTGTGTTTGTGTGTCATCAGAAAGTGCCGTGGTGCAAATCACAACGGGAATTTGTTTTTCTGCGGCAAATGTCAACAATGCAGGCACAGCAGTTGCAGTGGAAAAGTCAATGATGACATCTGCATGAATGTCACAAGCCGCAGGGGTTGCAAATACAGGAAAATCCATCACAGGTGTGGAAGGGTCGATGCCTGCGACAACTTGGCAGTTTGCGTCATTTTTTACCAATTCCGCAACCACACGTCCCATTTTACCGCCACAACCATGTATTATTATATTTGTCATAAACATATCTCCTTTTGATTGTATGAAAAAGACGAAACGAAATGTTTCGTCTTTTTGCATGATTTTTATTGTAATAAGCCATATGCTTGCATGGCTGTTTTGAGCGTTGCAAGGTTTTTCTCTTCCATTGTGCAAAGTGGCAATAAACAGTCCCCAACTTGATAGCCCATCAGACCCAAAGCGGTTTTAACAGGAATGGGATTGACTTCACAGAACAAAGCATTGATAAGGTCAATGGCTTCCAGTTGCA
Source organism: Anaerotignum sp. (assembly GCA_020024455.1). Taxonomy (GTDB): domain Bacteria; phylum Bacillota; class Clostridia; order Lachnospirales; family Anaerotignaceae; genus Anaerotignum. The sequence goes on from JAHHTU010000051.1 coordinate 2,804, forward strand.
ATTTTGCTGCACCTGCCAAATCGCCTGCCATAAATTTTGCAACTATATCATGGGTTTGTTGTGGGGCAATGTTGGAAAGTACAGAAATGACACCTTTTGCACCCAATGCAAGCATGGGAACGATTTGGTCATCGTTACCGCTGTAAATATCAAAGTCTGGGCCACAAAGAGCAGCAATTTCTGCAATTTGGGAAAAATTACCGCTTGCCTCTTTGATGGCAACGATATTTTGTACTTTGGATAATTCCAAAACGGTTTTTGGTGCAATGTTACAGCCGGTACGTCCGGGCACATTATATAAAATAATGGGTATGGAAACGCTTTCGGCAATTGCGGTATAATGCAATACCAGTCCTTTTTGTGTTGCTTTATTGTAATACGGTGTTACCAGCAACAGAGCATCTGCACCGGCTTTTTCACAAGCTTTTGAAAGTTCGATAGCGTGTTGTGTACTGTTGCTGCCCGCACCTGCAATAACAGGCACACGACCATTGGCAACTTCTTTTGCAAAACGGACACATTCGATTTGGTCTGCATCGGACAATGTGGACGCTTCCCCGGTTGTGCCACAAATAATCAATGCATCTGTATGATGTGCAATTTGAAATTCAATCAGTTTTTTCATTTCATCAAAACGAACACTGCCGTCGGGATTGGTTGGTGTAACCAAGGCGACACCTGCACCTGTAAAAATGGACATAAAGAAAACCTCCTTCTTCTTATTACTGAAATAAAATTACTGCATATTTTTGATAATTTCTTCTGCAATTTGTACAGCGTTTGTGGCTGCACCTTTTCTGATGTTGTCTGCAACAACCCACAGGTTGACACCGCTTTCCACGCTTTCATCACGACGTACTCTACCGATATATACTTCGTCATGTCCTGCAACATTGACAGCAAGCGGATATTCATTGGATTGTGCATCGTTTTGCAATACAACCCCTTTTGCTTGGCGTAATGTTTCAATCAAATCATCTAATACAAATGGTTTTTCAAATTCTACGTTGATGGATTCGCTGTGACAATCAAATACAGGAACACGCACTGTGGTTGCGGTAACACGCATATTGTCATTATGCAAAATTTTTCTGGTTTCATCTACCATTTTCATTTCTTCTTTTGTATAGCCATTATCTAAGAATACATCAATATGTGGCAAGCAGTTGTTTGCAATGGGGTGAGGGAATTTTTTGGGAGCTTCGCCTTTCAAACCATTTTCCAAATCCTGCCAGCCGGCAACACCGGCACCGGATACGGCTTGGTAAGTGGAGTATACCACACGTTTGATTTTGTATTTATCGTCTAAGGGTTTCAATGCAACCATTGCTTGTATCGTGGAGCAGTTGGGGTTTGCGATGATGTTTTTGTGCCAAGCAATATCTTCGGGATTGACTTCCGGTACAATCAAAGGCACATTTTTGTCCATACGCCATTGGGAGCTGTTATCAATGACAATACAACCATGTTCTGCGGCAATGGGAGCAAATTTTGCACTTGTGCCGCCGCCGGCAGAGAACAAAGCAATATCAATGGGTTTGTCAAAAGAATGTTCATTCAATTCTTCTACAATATATTCTTTGCCGTTAAATTCCAATTTAGAACCGGCAGAACGACTGGAAGCCATAACATAGAAATTTTCAATAGGCAGTTGTCTTTCTTCCAAGACTTTCAAAAATGTTCTGCCCACCATACCGGTAGCACCCACAACAGCAAGATTGATTTTTTTCATAATGAAGACCCTTCTTTCTTTTGTCATTTGGTGTAGAAATACGTTTTTCAACAATAAAAAAAGCCGACCGAACGCCGACTATTACAAACTGCGTATACTTTCAGAAAGATATACGACCGATATTTGTTTTCGTAGCGCTCCATTGTATGACAATGACAATCATACGGCTATTAACCGCACAACCAGAAAAAGACAGATAAGGCTGTCATTTTCTTCGGCATACTCCCCTTTCAACAAGCCTCATGTATCCCTTATGATATTGGCTTGCTTACTCTTGAAAAATGCACCTCTACTTTATAAAAAATATGTAGTTATGGCATAAGTCTAACACTGTCTTGTTAGATTGTCAAACATTTCCTACATAAATTTTGAAAAATTTTTTAAGATAATACAAAAATATGAAGAATACAATATTTTCGCAAAAGGAGTTTGAGATATGAAAAAAGAATTGACACCAGAACAAAAAGCAGATTTGAAAATGAAATATGAAATTGCGGAAGAATTGGGATTGACCGATAAAATCGCAGCATATGGGTGGAAAGGTCTGACTGCGAGAGAAAGCGGAAAAATTGGCGGGATTATGGGAAAAAAGAAGAAAATGCAAAAACAAAACAAACAAATAAAATCATAAAAAAATATTGCTTTTCCAGCCAAAAAACAGTATAATTTTAGATTATGGCATGAGAAAGGCGGAATATGGTTCGATGGAAGCATATACAGATTTTGCAACGGTATATGACCGTTTTATGGAGGAAATTCCTTATACAGATTGGTTGGCATTTCTGGAAGCAATTTGGCAGCAAGAACACATACAGCCCCATGTGATTGCAGATTTGGGTTGTGGGACAGGCAATATGCTTTTGCCGCTGGCAAAAGAAGGATATACCATGATGGGGGTGGATTTGTCATTTGATATGTTGTGTCAAGCAGAACAAAAATTGCGGCAGGCAAATTGTACGGCTGTGCTTTTGGAGCAGGATTTGACAGAGTTTGTATTGCCACAGAAAGCGGATTGTATCATCAGTGTTTGCGACAGTTTGAACTATTTGACAGAAGATGGTATGCTTGCAGATGCATTTGCTTGTGTCAAGGCACAGTTGCAACCCGATGGCTTGTTTGTGTTTGATATGAATACAGAATATAAATTTCGGGAGTTGTTGGCAGACAACACATTTGCGGCAACAGAACAAGATGCAGCCTATATTTGGGAAAATTGTTATGATGAAACGGAAAAAATCAATGAATATGCAGTCAATTTTTTCATTCAAAATCAGGACGGCAGTTATCACAGAACAGAAGAATTTCATTATGAACGGGCATATAGCGTGGAAGAAGTCGAACAGGCATTGGAACAAAACGGCTTATGCTTGTGTGCAATGTATGACGATTATAAAATGGTAGAGGCACATGAAAAAAGCGAAAGAATTGTATTTTTGGCAAAACATATTTGATTGAGGAGGTATTGGAATATATGGAAGATTATATCATTCGTGCAACGGCAGGAAACGGCAGTATCCGTGCCTTTGCGGCAACAACAAGAGCATTGGTGCAACACGCAAGACAGGTGCATCATACTTCTCCTGTGGCATCTGCGGCTTTGGGCAGAATGTTGACAGCGGCGGCAATGATGGGCAGTATGCTCAAAGGGGAGAAAGACTTGGTGACATTGCAAATCAGAGGTTTGGGCCCACTGAAAGGGATTGTGGTTTCTGCCGATGCAAACGCAAGAGTAAAAGGATATGTATTCAACCCAAATGTGGATATTCCTTCCAAATATCCTGGGAAATTGGACGTCAGCGGTGCGATTGGACAAGGCTATATGAGTGTCATTCGTGATATCGGTATGCGTGAACCCTATGCCGGACGTATCCAGTTGGTAAGCGGTGAAATTGCAGAAGATTTGACGTATTATTTTGCACAGTCCGAACAGACACCTTCTGCGGTTGGCTTGGGTGTGTTGGTGGAAACAGATACTTCCATTCGCAGAGCAGGTGGCTTTATCATACAGCTTTTGCCAGATGCAACCGAAGATATGATTGCAAAATTGGAACAAAAACTCAATACCATACCATATGTGACAGATTTGTTGGATATGGGCAAAACACCGGAAGATATTTTGGAAATGATTTTGGGTGACATGGATTTGAAAATCATGGATAAAGTACCAACTGAGTTTTATTGTAACTGTACAAAAGAACGTGTGGAAAAAGCATTGATTAGCATTGGAAAAGAGGAATTGGAAAAAATCATTACAGAAGATAAAAAAGCAAATCTGCATTGTCATTTTTGTAACAAAGAATATGCATTTACAGAAAGCGAATTGCAAATATTATTGGAACAAGCAAAATAATGAAAATAATATAGCAATGAAATTTGTAAAAAGGAGGTGAACTTGATGCAAAAGGGGTTTATGGTGGCAGTAAAGGCAGTGATTATCAAAGAAAACCGTGTGCTTGTATTACAACGCTCCAAAAAAGAAATGGAGCAAAGCCACATGAATAAACACCAAAAATGGGATTTGCCTGGGGGCGGTGTTTATTTCCATGAAAAATCAGAAGATGGGTTACAGCGTGAGATTTGGGAAGAAACGCAGTTGCAGGTAGAGCTTGGAAAGCCAATCTCGTTATTTGATGTCATACGAAATCAAGTTCACTTGTGTATTTTTACATATGCGGCTGCTTGGAAAAGTGGCGAGGTCTGTTTGAGCGAGGAACATGAGGCATTTGAGTGGTTGACATTGGAAGAAGTGGAAGAAAGTGGTATGCCGCATTGGCTCAAAAGAGATATTTTGTGTGCTTTTGCAGAAGTACAACCATATAAAAAAATAAAAAATACATGACAATATGCATTGTCATGTATTTTTTTATGCAGAAATACACATACTACACATACTGTATACAGTAAAAAA
>JAHHTU010000052.1 GCA_020024455.1 Anaerotignum sp.
TGTCAAATTTCGCATCTGTTTTTTATATATTCTATAATAAAAAAAGCTGTGGAAATATACTATTCCAACAGCCTTTTTTTATATTTGATTATTCTACGGTAACAGATTTTGCCAAATTTCTGGGCATATCCACATCACAACCTCTTTCCACCGCTACGTAGTAAGAGAAAATCTGCATGGGGATAATATTCAAAGATGCGGTAAAAGCATCATGGATTTTCGGAATATAAATCACAGTATCTGCCACTTCTGCAATCTCTGTATTGCCTTCTTTGGCAATGGCAATGACTTTTGCACCTCTTGCCTTGACTTCTTTCACATTGCTTACCAACTTTTCATACAATGCGTCCTGTGTTGCAATCGCAATCACCAATGTACCATCTTCAATCAGAGAAATGGTGCCATGTTTGAGTTCTCCTGCCGCATAGGCTTCGCTATGAATATAGGAAATCTCTTTTAATTTCAAAGAGCCTTCCATCGCTACTGCATAATCAATACCACGTCCCAAAACAAATACATCATTTGCAAATGCATATGTTTTTGCCAACGCTTTCCATTGGGCTTCGTTTTTGAACAATTTTTCCATATATGCAGGAATTTGTTGCAATTCTGTCACCAATGTTTGCAACTTGTCATCGGAAACATAGCCTCTGACATGACCAAATTTTAACGCCAACAAATACATCAAAGAAATCTGTGTCGAATAACCTTTTGTGGTTGCCACCGCAATTTCCGGCCCTGCCCATGTATACAATACATCATCACTTTCTCTTGCGATAGAGCTGCCTACCACATTTACAATAGACAAAATGCGAATCCCCTGTCTTTTTGCTTCTCGCAGTGCTGCCAATGTGTCTGCGGTTTCTCCGGATTGACTGATGATAATGCAAACATCATTTTTATGCAAAATCGGATTGCGGTATCTAAATTCAGACGCCAAATCCACTTCTACCGGTATTCTTGCATATTCTTCAATCACATATTTCCCAACAATCCCGGCGTGCCAAGCACTACCACAGGCAATGATATGAATTCTGTTGATGTCTTTGATGTCCTGTTCTGTATACTGAATATCGTCTAAGCGAATATTTCCGTCTACCATGCGGGGACTGATTGTTTTTTTGATTGCTTCCGGTTGTTCCATGATTTCTTTCATCATGAAATAATCATATCCGCCTTTTTCTGCTGCGGAAATATCCCAATCCACATGATAGATGTCTTTTTTGATTTCATTTTTATCCATATCCAATATGGTTATGCCATCTTTTTTCAATACCACAATTTCATTGTCATTCAACAGATAGTATTCTTTTGTGTATTCCAACAATGCAGGAATATCAGATGCAATAAAGTTTTCCTGTTTCCCAATGCCCACAAGCAAAGGGCTGTCTTTCCGTACCGCAACCATTTCATCTGGTTTGTCTTGGCACAAAATACCCAATGCATAAGAACCTCTCACTCTGCCAATAACTTGGATTAAGGTATCCACCATATCCCCATTGTAATAATAATCAAACAACTGGGCAATGACTTCTGTATCTGTTTCAGATTGGAATACATAGCCTTTTGTTTCCAATTCTGCTTTTAACTGCAAATAATTTTCAATAATGCCATTATGTACCACAGAAATTCTGCCGTTCATACTGCTATGTGGGTGAGAATTGACATCGCTTGGCGCACCATGTGTTGCCCATCTGGTATGTCCGATACCCATACCACCTTTGACACCACCCATTTCTTTCACTTTTGCGTCCAAATCAGCCAAACGACCTTTTGTTTTCACCACTTGAATACCATCATGATATACCGCAATCCCTGCGGAGTCATATCCTCTATATTCCAATTTTTTCAAACCTTGTATCAAAACGGGAGCTGCCTCATTTTGACCAATATATCCAACAATACCACACATAATTTTTAACCTCCAAATATTTTATTCACACGTTATCTTTTTTTTGTCCGTCCAATTTCTCAAACGATTTGTAAAAGACCTGCGACCCTGTGTGAATGGGCGGGAAGTATCCGCCGAATACTTCGATAACTTCCACCTCGTCAACCATTTCTGCATATTGGTTCTGGCGCTTTTTTGACATATCCAATAATCAAACACACCCTCCTTTTCTTTTTGATTTTGCAGAATAGATACCTGAAATAATGTCAAAAGCATTATATCACGAAACATTTTCTTGGTAAAGCAAAAAATTTTGAAACATTTGTTTTGTTATGCTTACTGTATGTCAGGTCATGCTTTGTTTATGTCAAATTTTACAAAAGAAAAAACCCAACAACACTGTTGGGTTTTTGGACATAACCGATGTTATATATGTTTTCATGCAATATGCATTATTTACGATAAATAAGATTGATTAAGCCTTTGTTACGTTTGCAGCCTGAGGGCCTTTTGCACCCTGCACAACTTCAAATTCTACTTCCTGACCTTCTTCCAATGTTTTGTAACCTTCTGCTTGGATTGCAGAGAAATGTACAAATACATCATCTTCGTTAGGAACGGAAATAAAACCGAAACCTTTTTCTGCGTTAAACCATTTTACTGTACCTTTTTTCATTGCGAAATCCTCCTACTATTTGGAAAAAAATAAAAATTGTTACGCCTCCATACTACCATATATTTCTAACAGTGTCAACGAATACTTACATATTCCTCATCTTTTCTAACAACAAACTATCACGAATTTCGATAATTTTCATCCTCTTGCAGATGTTCGGATAAAATTGCCGCTCTTGCCAAAGCATCACAACGTTCATTTCCGGGGTTGTCTGCGTGACCTTTGACCCATTGAAACGTCACATCGTGACGCTCCAACTGTATCAACATTGCCTCCCACAAATCCACATTTGAGGCTTTTTCTTTTTTGTTTCTCTGCCAGCCATTTTGTTTCCATTTTGCCACCCAGCCCTTTGTGATGGCATCAATCACATATTTCGAATCACTGTACAATGTCACACGACAAGGCTCTTTCAATGCTTCCAATGCTTTGATGACTGCCAGCATTTCCATACGGTTATTTGTTGTCATACGATACCCTTGTGATAACTCTTTTTTGGCAGAACCATACATCAACAACGCACCATATCCACCCGCTCCCGGATTGCCGGAGCAAGCACCGTCTGTATAAATCTCTACATATTTCATGTTTGTGCCTCCTTCAAAAATGCTTCTGCCACAATCAAATCTTCTTTTGTTGTGATTTTGATATTGCGATAACTTCCCAAAACCACTTTTACACGATTTTTTGCAAATTCTGCCACAGATGCATCATCTGTCCCCAAAAATGCCTGCTCTTTTGCATATTGATATGCTTTTTGAATGATATCTTTGCGAAATGTCTGCGGGGTTTGTATCTGCCATAACAAACTACGGTTCGGGGTTTTTTCTGCCACACCGTCAGCGGAGCAAATTTTGATAGTATCTTTTACAGGCACACCAATCACCGCCCCATCATATATGTTTGCTGCCGCAATGCTGTCTGCAATCATTTGTTCTGTCACAAACGGACGCACACCATCATGAACAAGTACCATCTCTGTATCTTCTTTCAAAACTGCCAAGCCATTTGCCACAGAATCCTGTCGCTCTTTGCCTCCCAAAATCACATCACTGACTTTTTTCCATTGATATTTTTCACATAACGCCTGCACATCTTGCAAACCGTCTGCACTTGCCACCAAAACAATCTCTTGTATCCAATCGCTTTTTTCAAATACATCAACCGTCCAAGCCAATATCTCTTTCCCGCAAATCGGCAAAAATTGTTTGCTGATTTGTGTCCCCATACGCTTTCCTTTTCCTGCTGCTACAATGATGACTGTGTTTTGCAAATCCACTGCCTCCCTTTTTTGATATAACAAAAGGCGTATGTTGTACGCCCTTTGTTTATGCAATCATTTTTGTAAATATCATACGACCTGCTGCTGTTTGCAACACACTGGTCACAGAAACTTTTTTGGTTTCTCCGATAAATTTATTTCCGCCATCTACCACAATCATCGTACCATCGTTCAAATATGCAATCCCTTGCCCCATTTCTTTTCCGACTTTGATGATTGTCACTTCCATTTCTTCTCCCGGTAACACCACAGGCTTAATGGCATTTGCCAATTCGTTGATATTGAGCACACGCACACCTTGAAATTCTGCCACCTTATTCAAGTTAAAATCATTCGTCACAACAAATGCGTCCATACTTTCTGCCATCTTCAACAGCATGGAGTCCACTTCCATGGGTTGCGGTACAGAAAACTCTTTGATTTCCACAGCAACCGCCAGTTGTTTTTGTATTTCATTCAAAATATCCAACCCACGTCTGCCACGATTGCGTTTCAAAGCATCGGCAGAGTCGGCAATATGACGCAATTCTTCTAATACAAAATCCGGAATGATAATCTTTCCCTCAATAAAGCCCGTCTGCAACAAATCCATAATTCTGCCATCAATAATGACACTGGTATCCAATATCTTGGGTCTGCCATATATCACACCCTCTTGTTGCAATGGGTTTGTTTGTATCAATATTTTTTGCAAATCCGTCACGTTCACTTCGTCTTTTTTTCTTCTTGCAACCCGAAAACCCAAAACACCCAAAAGCACGTTCAACAACACAATGATACCGGTACCAACCGCACCAAATCCACGAAATGCCAAACCAATCAAATTGGCAATCACCAAACCAATCAAACAACCAAATACGGCAAATATCAATTCTTTGAAATTCATTTTTGTCAAACGTTCTTCTGTCTGGGACAGCCTTTTTAATAGTATATCAGCCAGTTTGCTGGAAAATAAAATATAGAATATGAGTCCGATAAAAATAGCTCCAATGATTGGCAAATATGTTTTCAGCTTTTGTCCAAACTGAACAAGCTCCATTGCCAAAACCATATGGAAAATTGCAAATGATACTGCTGCTGTCACCAGACTGATTAAGATTTTCAATAAGCGTTTCAAACAAAATCACCTCCTTTTTATCACATATCCATTCAAGTTTATCAATTTTTTTTCTGTTTTGCAAGTTGTTCTTTTTGTGCAGACGTTTCTTTTTACAAAAACGCATTATATAGTTTTTAATACTATATTAACTGTTTTTTTCTATTGCTTTTGTTGTATACTTTTGTTATGATAATAGAAAACGTTTTTCGATGAACATAATTAAGGAGGCAATCATGCGAACATATCAGATTTTTAGCGATGGTGCTTGTGACATACCTTTGGCAACAGCAGAACAAAATGCCTTACAACTGATTCCATTTTATGTTTCTTTGGACCACCAAACTTATTTGAAAGAACAAAGTGAATTATCCCTGAAAGATTTTTACCACTTTTTGCATATAGAACAGGGTTTCCCAAAAACATCTTTGCCCTCTGTGCAAGATTATATTGACAAATTCACCCCTGCATTGGCACAGGGCAAGGACATTATCAGCTGTCATGTCACACATACACTCAGCGGCTCTGTGCAGTCTGCCCTAACTGCCAAAATGATACTGGAAGACACATATCCCGATGCCAATATTTATATTGTAGATACATGGAATGCAACCGGCTCTCAGGCATTGCTCCTTTTGGAAGCATTGCGTATGCAAAAAGACGGCAAATCTGCCGATGATGTGGTTGCTTATTTGGAAGCGGCAAGAGCAGACAGCAGTATCATATTCATTGTCGGTGCTTTGAAACATTTGCAGCATGGGGGTAGAATTGGCAAACTTGCCTCTATATCCGGTAGCATACTCAAAATCAAACCAATCATACAGTTGCAAGATGGTTCTATCCACTCTTGTGGTGTTGCCCGTAGCCGTAAAAAAGGATTTTCCGAAATTTTACGACTGACACAACAACATTTTCAAACCACAAACGAAAATCCGGCAAACTATATTGCCATGATTGGTACTACAGACGACAAAGAGGAAGCTCTGCAAGTCGAACAGCTATTCAAACAAGAAATGCCGGATTTTTCATATCTTCCTGTTTTTCATATTGGTGCTACCATCGCTTCACACACAGGGCCCGGCACATTGGGCATCTGTTTTGTCAAAAAATATGAACACTATTTCACAACATAATATTTTCCATAAAAAAACCACCCTATCTTGGGTGGTTTTTGATTGCTGTCATATTAAAATTTCTTTCTTGTCAAAAAGTCCGGTATTTTAATTTCAGATTCAAAATCGTCCAACTCGGTAAATCTTCTTGCGGGACGAATGGTATCATCTTCTTCTGTGGGTGGTTCTTGTTTTGTTTCTTCCTGTTTGGATTCTTCTGCTGCCTGTACGGGTTGTGCCGTATGCAAAGGAACCATTCTTCTTGGTTCAGGTGTCGGAATATCATCGTCCAAACCAGTCGCAATGACGGTCACCACAACTTCATCTTGCAATTCTTCGTTGATGGTTGTACCAAATATGATTTCTGCTTCTGGGTCGATGCTTTCACGGATTAAATCAGCCGCTTCTTCTGTTTCCAGCAAGCCCAAATTCATGTCACCACTGAAATTGATTAACACACTTTTCGCACCTTCAATGGTGGTTTCCAGCAAAGGACTTTGGATAGCCGCTTTTGCTGCAACTTCTGCTTTGTTTTCACCGGTTGCACGACCAATCCCCATATGTGCCACGCCTTTGTCCGCCATAATGGTACGCACGTCAGCAAAGTCCAAATTGATGACACCGGGTTTGGAAATCAAATCCGCAATCCCCTGTACCCCTTGTCTTAATATTTCATCTGCTTTTTTGAATGCTTCTGTCAATGTTGTTTTTTTATCAATAATGCTCAATAATCTTTGGTTGGGAATGATAACCAATGTATCTACATTTTTTTTCAATTCCGCAATGCCTTTTTCTGCATTACTCATTCTTTTTTTGCCTTCAAAATTGAATGGTTTTGTGACAACACCAACGGTCAATATGCCCAATTCTTTGGAAATTGCGGCAATTCTTGGTGCTGCACCTGTACCGGTACCGCCCCCCATACCGGCTGTAATAAATACCATATCTGAACCACGCAATGCCTGTGCAATTTCATCTTGTGTTTCATCTACAGATTTTTCACCGATTTCAGGATTACCGCCGGCACCCAAACCTTTGGTCAATTTTTCTCCAATCTGTATTTTGGTTGCAGATTTTGCTTTTGCCAAAGCTTGTCCATCTGTATTTACAGAAATAAATTCCACACCATCTAAACCATCATCAATCATACGGTCAACAGCATTGTTGCCACCGCCACCAACGCCGATTACTTTAATCTGTGCCATACTGCTCATTGGGATATCAAATTCGAGCAAAAAAATCCCCTCCTACCAAATTCCATAATATTACCGTAATTATACAGGAAAAATTTATGAATTACCATATACAAAACAAATAATTCATAAATTTTTTCGATATTTTCAGCTACGTTTCCTTATTCC
>JAHHTU010000053.1 GCA_020024455.1 Anaerotignum sp.
GTATAAAATATATGATATATTTTATTTTGGTTCATAAATTTTTATGAAAGAATAAAAATATCAGAAAAAGACAAACACAATTCTTTTGAGATAGGCATAATATATCAGCAACATTATAAAAATCAGGTGAGGCACTATGGCAGATATAGAAAATATTAGAGGATTGGAAACAAGTGCGGATATGAAAATGCCGTTGCCATTGACGCAAGAGGGCATACAACAATTACCATCGGAAAGCTTGACAGAAGAATTTGTCAATAGCAGTATCAACAGAATGTATCCGGGCATACAGTTGCCAAATAATGTGAATATTACCGTTATTCCGATTATTCCGGGGATTACATTATTCAGTTATATTCGTTTTTTTCATGCAAACCCTGCACAAGGTGCAATAGATATTTATATCAACGGCAGAAAGGTTGTCAGCAATTTACAATATCGCAATTTTACAGAATACATGAAAGCATTCCCGGGATATTATCGTGTGGCAGTATTTCGTGCCGGAACAAAAACAAATCCACTCTGTGTGAGTTATATGAATTTAATCGGATATCGGATTTATACGGCGGCGGTATTGGGCGAAGAAAACAACTGTTTTGAAATGATTAACGACAACCGTCGATATTTACAGAAGGATACAGCGTATATCCGTTTTGCACAATTATCTGCCAATGCACCCAAAATGGACGTATATTGGGACGACAGCTTGATTTTGGCTGATTTGAATTACAAAGAAGTCAGCCGCTATATGCCAGTCAGACCAGGGGAGCATAATTTGAAATTGCGGGATTATTACAGCGGGGCAGTATTACTGGAAGATCCCTCTGTGGTACTGCAAGGCGGTAAGGCGTATACCATATATGTTGTAGGGGATATGCAAGACCGTGTCGGCTTACAAGTGATTATTCCATTAGAAGGTACTTCTTATTTGAAATTTTGACAAAAATGCTATACGCAAATCGAAAAATTTGTTATACTGATACAAAATAAAAACTCCAAAAAACAAAGGAAAAGGTGTTATAGTATGCTAAAAGGAAAAACAGTTGTATTGGGTGTAACAGGTAGTATTGCGGCGTATAAAATGGCAAATGTGGCAAGTATGTTGGTGAAAATGGAGTGTGATGTGCATATCATTATGACACAGAATGCCACACATTTTATCACGCCAATCACATTTGAAACATTGACGGGAAACAAATGTCTGGTAGATACATTTGACCGGAATTTTCAATTTCATGTGGCTCATGTTTCATTGGCAAAAAAAGCGGACTTGGTTTTGGTTGCTCCTGCCTCTGCAAATGTCATCGGAAAATTGGCAAATGGAATTGCAGATGATATGTTGACAACAACGATTATGGCGTGTACTTGCAAAAAATTGATTGCACCTGCAATGAATACCAATATGTATCATAATGCGATTGTGCAGGATAATTTGCAAAAACTCAAACAATATGATTATGAAGTGATACAGCCGGAACGTGGGTTTTTGGCTTGCCGTGACACAGGAGATGGCAAAATGCCAAAAGAAGAAGTGTTGGTGGCACATATCTTAAAGGAAATTGCATATCCAAAAGACCTCAAAGGACAAAAACTCCTTGTCACAGCAGGGGCAACACAAGAAAGCATTGACCCTGTACGATACATCACAAACCATTCCACAGGGAAAATGGGGTATGAAATTGCAAGGGCGGCAATGTTACGTGGAGCAGATGTGACATTGGTTAGCGGTGTGACATCTTTGGAGCCGCCCATGTTTGTGGAAGTGGTGCCTGTGGTTAGTGCAGTAGATATGTATGAGGCGATGACTTCCCGTTTCTTGGATTATGATATTATCATCAAATCTGCCGCTGTGGCAGATTACAAGCCAAAAACGGTGGCAACGGACAAAATGAAGAAAAAAGATGGGGATATGGTCATAGAATTGGACAGAAATCCGGATATTTTGCAATATATGGGTACGCATCGCAGAGAAGGGCAATTCTACTGTGGGTTCTCTATGGAAACCCAAAATATGTTGGAAAATTCTCGTGTGAAATTGGAAAAGAAAAATATTGATATGGTGGTTGCAAACAATCTGAAAGTAGCGGGTAGTGGATTCGGTACAGATACCAATGTGGTGACCATGATTTCCAAACAAGAAGAAATACAACTGGAACTGTTATCAAAAGCAGAAGTTGCACATAAAATATTAGACCAAATTTTGAAATTAAAGAAATGAAATTTGTCAAAATGTGCTTTTTCTTTGGATTACTCTTGACAAAAAGAATGGTTTGCTTATAATATGCAAATAACGATTTTTTGAGGAGGTTTCAGTGTGAAAAAATGGATTTATAGAATATGTGGTGTTTTGGTGTGTATGTCAATGTTGGCAGGGTGTAGTACAGACAATCATGCAGACAATGGGATTGACCATACTGTAACCACAATGGCAGATGGTACACAAATCAATGATACATTCAATGCACAAATGATGACGACTTTAGATGGTACATCTTTCTTGCTCAATCCTTCCGGAAATTGGTTTATCGACCCGGAAATGGGTTTTGGTGTAACCAATACAGAACCCGTTTTGAAAGGATTGAATGATGGACAAGTTGGCGGAAATGTCATGTTTCCCTATGGATTGGCATTGTTCTATTTGCCTTCTGATATTGCACAAAAAGTGAAACAGGCAGATGGACTGTCTGAGGAAGAACAAAATGCATTGATTACAGAAATGGAGCAACAAAGTTTCTTTTTCAGCGGTGTTTGCCGTGTGCCAAAAAATGATAAAGAAGCACAGACAACATTTGCAGAATTTTCTAAATTGTACGAAAAAACAGAAAAAATCGCAGAAGCTTTCGATAGCACATACTATTTTGGATATAACGACAACATAGATGCAAAACAGTATTCTGAAACAGATAAAGCAACATTGCAAACATTGTTAGATGACAGAGAAGAATTCAGAAACAAGCTCTTTATTTATCCACCCACAGAAGCAAGTAAGGCAAACAACGGTTTTCAAGGCAGTTTTCAACAGTTTGAAACACAAACCATTACAGGAGAAACCGTAAATCAAGATATTTTCAAAACATATGATTTGACGATGGTGAACGTGTGGGCGACATGGTGCAATTCTTGTGTGGCTGAAATACCGGAATTGGTGGAATTGAGTAAAAGTTTACCGGAAAATGTCAATGTCATTTCCATTGCGGCAGATGATGAACGGGAAAGAGATTTGGTGCAGGAAATGGTAGAACATTTTGAAATCACATATCCTGTATTGTTGCCGAGTGACAGCTTGCAAGCAAGTGTTCTGGGATATGTGACCAGTTTACCAACAACATTTTTTGTAGACAAAGAAGGAAATGTAGTCGGTGACCCCATCATTGGTGTACCCGGCAGAAGCGGTGAAATTTTGGAAAAATATCAGCAAGAAATCAATACACGCTTGGAGTCCATAAAAAAATGATGAAAAAATCAGAAGAACAAAGTTTTATCAAATATGTGCTTTTGCTGCTGTCAATGGGTATGATTGGTTTTGGTGTCATACGGGAAGAACATTTGACGGTTTTGAAAAAAGCAATTAAAATCTGTTTGGAATGTATTGGAGTTGGATAAATGAAACAAAGCAAAAAAAGAGGCTTCATACAACTGTTGGCAACGGTGTTGTCTAATGGGTATTTGATTGGATTTGCACAAGGAAAAATTTATACAGGAGAGCAAAAATTTCTTTGTGTACCGGGGTTGAATTGCTATTCTTGTCCGGGGGCAGTGGGAGCTTGCCCGATTGGGGCATTGCAGGCTGTTTTAGGGGACAGAAGATATCAGTTCAGCTATTATATATTTGGCACTTTGCTTTTGTTCAGTGTCCTGTTGGGGCGTGTGGTGTGCGGGTTTTTATGCCCATTTGGCTTTGTACAGGATTTGTTACATAAAATCAAGTGCAAAAAATGGAAAGTACCGCAAAAAATAGATAAACCATTGCGATATTTGAAATATGTGATGCTGGTCATACCGGTAATTTTGTTGCCGATGGTACTGACAAATGCGTTTGGGATAGCACCACCATATTTTTGTAAATATGTGTGTCCTGTGGGGATATTCGAAGGTGGTATTCCGTTGGTTTCACAAAATCAAAGTTTGCAACAGATGGTCGGGTTCCTGTTTGGCTGGAAAATGCTGATTTTGATTACCATTGTGGTGTTATCCGTCAAAATATACCGTCCATTTTGTAAATATGTGTGTCCGTTGGGTGCATTTTATGGAGTATTCAATCGGTTTAGTTTTTATAAAATGCACGTAGATGCAGTACGATGTGATGGCTGTGGGGCGTGTGAACGAGCGTGTCCGATGCAGGTGGAAGTGAGAAGCTGTATCAATGGCACAGAATGTATCCGTTGTGGCAAATGTAAAACCGTATGCCATACACAAGCCATTTCCTCCGGATTTGAAGTGCTGCCCGAAAAAAGAACAACCTTAGAAAGTCAATAAAAAAAAGTGTGCGTAAGCACACTTTTTTTTATTGTTCTGCAACGATATTTTCTTCTGCGGTATGTTGTTTGAAAAATTTTCTTTGATAAAAGAAATAATAGATAATAAACAATAATCCGGTGATACCCCAAGAAATCGGATAACTCATCAAAATGGTTGTCACGCTCAGATTTTGTGGAATAAAGAAGAAAATCCATATGATACGCAACATACAAACACCCAAACAAGTCATCAACATTGGCACAATGACATTTCCCATGCCTCTTAATGTGCTGGATAAGATTTCAATGAAAATAAACAGACAATAAGATGGTGCAATGATATGGGCGATTTGCATACCAATATCAATAATTTCGGCATCTGTGGTGAATAGACGCAGCAGATATGGGCCAAATAACAACATCACACCACTTAACAACACAGAGGCGATAAAGTCCATACATAAACAAACCTGTACACTTTTTTTCATACGTTGGTATTTCTTTGCACCATAATTTTGTCCAATGAATGTGATGATGGATATGCTGAATGCACCGGAAATCATCCAATAAATGGCATCTACTTTTGCAAAAGCGGTGTGTGCGGCTACGGTTGCAGTACCTAAGCGATTCAAAGAAGTCTGTATAATAATATTTGAAAAACTGTACATAATAGATTGTAAACCTGCCGGCAAACCAATGGTGATAATGGAAAGTAGTGGTGATTTGTGGAATTTTAGTGCAGACAGTTTGAGTTTATAAATATCTGTGGAGTTTCTTAATGTATATAACACCAATATCGCACTGACTGCCTGTGATATGACGGTTGCATATGCAGCACCTTTTACTTGCATATCCAAAACCACGACAAACAGAATATCTAAAAAGATGTTGATAAAACAACAAATGATGAGGAAGTATAAAGGTCGTCGTGAGTCACCCACTGCACGCAATATACCAGAGCCAACATTATAAATAAATACAAAGATGATACCGGAAAAATAAATGGTTAGGTATGTTTTTGAGCCTGGCAAAACATCAGGTGGTGTTTTCATGATTTGCAATAAGGAGGGTGTGAATAAAATGCCGATGATTGCTGTTATGATACCACCTACCATAGATAAAACGATGGCAGTATGCAAAGCATTATTCAAATCTTGTTTTTGTCTGCCACCATAAAATTGTGCAATAATGACGGTTGCACCGGAAGAAAGTCCAACAAAGAAATTGACTACCAAATTGACAATTTGTCCCGTAGAACCGCCAACGGCTGCAAGAGCTTCCGGCCCTACAAAACGTCCAACGACAATGGTATCGGCAGTGTTATAAAGTTGTTGGAACAGTGTTCCCAATAAAATAGGAAAAAAGAAAAACAGAAGTTGTTTCCAAATCACGCCTTCGGTGATTTGATTTGTTGCGATTGCTTTTGTTCTCATAATCCGCTCCTTTTCACTCGTTTATCCGTTAGCACTTATGGTAATACAAAATAAGCAATAGAGCAATAGTTTTTACTTAGAAATATGCTGAAAATCATGTGTGCGTTCTTTGCATTTTTGTGAAAACAGAGCAGGAATAAGATAAATAGGCGTATTTAGC
>JAHHTU010000054.1 GCA_020024455.1 Anaerotignum sp.
AGAAACTCTAGAAGATTATTTTTGTAGACTGTAACATATGTTTGACAAACCTACAGATTTTGTGGTTGCCTATACAAACGGCGAAATTGTATTGGAAGATGGGGTACATATCCCTGTTTCCCGTTTAAGGCAAAAAGCATTTATGGGATATATGCTGGCACACATGAAAAGGGGAGAACAGAGATAATGTATGTGTTTTTGTGTGATTTTGTGGGGTGTGTGATACCGTTTTTTCTGTTGTTGTATGCATTTGCCAAATTTTGCGGAAAACGTTTTTCTCTTTGGATTGCCATTTTGTGGACAGTATTGTGGTGGTTGTTGCACCATATGGTATCTGTGCCGTTTGGTGCCATATTGCTTGCAGCGTGCTGTTTGTGTGCATATGGTATGATACCATATCACATGGCTTGGCAACATACAGTGTGGCTTTCTGTGTTTTTGGTTGCCGTTTTGTATTGGGTCAATGGCATTACAAGAACGCTGGGCTATTGGATTGCAAAAGAAATGGGCAGTCAAAACGCCTGGATATTGCAAATTTTGGATATGGTGCAGGCGGTGTTTGCCTGTGTGTTGTTATTTCTGTTTTTGTGGACGGTGACAAAATGGTTTTGTCACTATTTTCATCATTTGTGTACGGAAGTATTGGCAATTTTGATTTGTCCGTTTTTGTTTGTTCTGCTTTGCGAGCAAGTGATTGCAACTGCAATTTATGGAGATACCATTGTTTGGTCTGATACAGCAGGTTTGGTGTATCCAAAGGTAGAACCCATACCGATATTCGTTTTGCAGGTTTTGGCAGGCATGACATTTTTTTCGGTGTTGTTTTTGTTTGGGCGGTTTCAAAAAAATAGGGCAGTGCAGGAAGAAAATAAACTTTTGGTGCATCAAATGGCAACACAAGCGGCATATATGCAGGAAATAGAACAGCGGGAACAGCAATTTTGTTCGTTACGACATGACATCAAAAATCATTTTTTGCTTTTGCAGGCATTGCTCAAAGAACAAAAAGTAGAGGAGGCAATCCGTTATCTGTCGGATTTGGAAAACGTGTCACACAAAGCAAACACGTCTGTACAAACAGGAAATACAACCATAGATATTTTACTGAAAAACAAATGTGCCATCATGGAGCAAAAGGGGGTTTCGGTGGATTGTGCCTTTCACATACCACCATATTCTGCGGTGACAGATATGGAATGGTGTATCCTTTTGGCAAATGCCATAGACAATGCCGGTCAAGCTATGGAGGCAATACCAAAACAGGAGCGGTATTTGCACATCAGTGGAAAACAAAAAGGCGATTTTTTGTATCTTTGTATCGAGAATGCGTGCGAACCCTCGTTATCCTCGATTGAGGAGGGGATTGGCTTGTTCAATATGCGTACCATTGTCCAAAAACATGGTGGTAAGATGGCATATCATATGGGAAACGGAACATTTGTGTTGGATATGGTGTTGCTCATTTCACAACAATAAAAAGACAGTTCATGTCAAAACCCTTGTCTTGTATGTGCTTTGGGGTATACTGGACATAGGAGGTGGTCGTGATGCAAATAATGGGAATCGGTGCAAATTATCATACGACAAATCAGAATGTCAGTCCGCAATCGAATGATACCGAAATGAAAATACAAGGACTGAAACAAGAATTGCAAAAGTTAAATGCAGAAAAACAAAAAGCGGTGCAACAAAAAGACCAAGAAGAAGCCAAAAGAATAGAAAAACGGATACGGGAGATTGAAAAACAGATACAAGAGTTGCAACGCAGAAAAGACGATACCGCAGAACAAGTGGCAGATACACAAAAGAAAGAAAAAATATCATCTGATGATGGAAAATACATAGATACATGGGTATAAAAACAAAAAGTGATTGTCCATGCAGGCGTTCCAAAAAATGCGTAAAAAACGAAAAAATTTGGAATGGCGATGCAAAGCAATCACTTTTTTGTGCAAAAAAACAAAGAACGATACCAGTTGTAAAAAAATAACGGAAAAAACAGAAAAATCCAAATAGGGATATACAACATATGCAGTTTGTTTTGACAACAGGATTTTACAATATATATCCTATGTGAACACAAAATATGTTGATATTTTGTGTTTGTTGATATATAATGGAAAACATACAAAATATTTTTCATGAAAAAACAAACTTGAAAAAACAGTAAATATAAATAAAGCATTTTATGAAGCAATCTGTGCAATAATTCATATACCTTGTCATTTTTTATTTGAAACATAAAAGCGTTTGATGATGTGATGGTTTTGGAAAACAAAGTGCAACATATATGTGGATATATCTTTTTGTTGCAAATACAAGCACAATTTTGATAAGTAAAGAAACGTTTTGCCGTTTATGTAACATCAACCATCATCAAGCAGAAAATCCTATCATTGTTTCATAAAATTTTCAAAACAACGATAAAATGAAAAAAATAAATAGGAAAAAGCCGACACAGGTTGTTGGAATTCCATTTATAAAAAAATATGCAAATCATATCCGAATACATTTTACTTACATATAGCGAATATCTATACAAAAAAAAGGACGAAAGGTGGAACATAAATGTTTAAGTTATTTGATGCAGAAGATGAAAATCGTTTTACATGGGAATCGGTTGGGAATATAATCGACGGCAGAACCAATTTGGGTGAAAGTATGCCGGTATATGTATATCGTTTGTTTGAATTTACAATCAAGGACGCCTTAATCCAAAAGTTTGGAAATGATGTTGCGGTGGAAATTTTTCGGAATGCCGGAGAGTTGGCAGGAACGGAATTTGCAAAAAACTTGTTGGACTTGACATTGCCGCTCAATCAGTTTATTGCAAATTTGCAGGCAGTTTTGGAAGAAAGCAAAATCGGTATTTTGCACGTGGAAAAATTCGATTTGGATACCGGCAATGCTGTATTGACTGTTGGCGAAGATTTGGATTGTTCCGGTTTGCCTGTGACAGGCGAAACGGTGTGCAATTATGACGAAGGGTTTTTGGCAGGTGTTTTGAAAACTTATACAAAGCGTGATTATATCGTTACAGAAGTAGACTGTTGGGCAACAGGTTCTCGTGTGTGTCGTTTTGAGGCAGTGGCAAATAAGGTGATGGAATAAAGGCATGAAAAAAAGTGATTCTGATATTCTCATACAACAAATTCGAAATATTGTACGCAATAAACCTTTGACAGAGGAAATGAAACTCAATTCAGAAGAAACCGTTGATTTGCAGGAGGCGATGGATTATCTTTCCACCTGCTTATTGGAATGTAATATTTTTCTGAACCATTTGCGTTTGGGGGATTTAGAGGCAAAACCACCCGGCAGACACAATTTTTTTGCCGGCAGTTTGAAAGAATTACACGCAGCACTGCGTCATTTGACTTGGCAGGCAAATCAGGTTGCAAGTGGGGACTACAACCATAAAGTGAGCTTTTTGGGGGATTTTTCCACTTCCTTCAATCAAATGATTCATCAGTTGGACGAAAGAGAGGCACAGCTGAAAAATCAGTCAGATATGTTGTCGCAAATGCTGGTGTTTATGGAGTCTGTGATGGACGGGCTGAATGACTGGATTATTGTTACATCAAAAGAAACGGGCGAGATTGTTTATATGAACCAATCTGCAAAAAAAAATTTCTATGATACAGATGAGCAGGTGTTGCGTTCACAACGGTATACGAAATTGTTTGATGCTATTCAAAATTTTTGTAATCAAAATGCACAGGAAGCTATTTTGGAATGTGCCTATGATTGTGCAGGAGAGGGAAAACAAATCTTCCAAGTCCATTCGTATACGGTGCAGTGGAACAAACAGCCTGCATATGCCCATTATATTGTGGATACAACAGAAGAAAATGTGCAGAAAGAACAAATGGAAGAAATGGCATACACGGACCCATTGACAGGGTTGTATAACCGCAGATTTTGTTTGGAAAATATGAAACGCATGATAGCGGAAAACTGTGATTTTGCATTTTGTATGATTGACTTAGATGGCTTGAAGTATGCAAATGATAACTTTGGGCATAGTGCAGGAGATATGTATTTGTTGCAGGTGGCTGACAATATTGTGAAGATGACACGTTCTGCGGATTTTGTTTGCCGTTTGGGTGGAGATGAAATTGCCATCTTGTTTTATGATTGCAAGGAATCTGTGGTTGTACAAAAAATGGAACAACTCAATCATAAATTGCAAGAACAATCCACAACATTCCCGATGTCGGTCAGCTATGGCGTTTGTCATGTGGAAGCGGGCATGGAAACGACATTGGAAGATGTGATGCAACAGGCAGATGAGAGAATGTATGCCTTAAAGAAACATAAAAAAGCATCAAGATAAATGGTAAATCCAGAACAAAGGGAAGGAACGCACAGGGTTTGATGATTATTGTGAATACAATATTCACAAATCCCTTCCATTTTTTGAATATGTATAATGTGAGGAGAGAATATGTATACTTTTTTAGCAAGGCAACCCATTTTTGACCATAAATATGATGTATATGGCTATGAGTTGCTCTACCGAGAGGCAGAACGGTCTGCAACAGCCAATATCACGGACGGAAATTATGCAACAAAGCGTGTCTTATCAGATGCCATTACAACATTTGGGTTGGGTAAGCTGACCAATGCAAAACCCGCTTTTGTCAATTTTACAGAGCAACTGATATTGGAAGAATTACCCATGTTGGTAGAACCCCAAGAGATTGTAGTGGAATTGTTGGAAGATGTCAATATTACACCGCAAATCATCGAAAAGATTGCAAAAATGAAAGAAAACGGATATGTGATTGCACTTGACGATTATTTGGGAGACCCGAATTTTGATGCAATTTTGCCATATGTGGATATATTGAAAGTGGATTTTATGATGACGGACAAACAAACACAGGAAAAGATTGCAAACCAGTTGCGTGATACTGTAACATTGCTTGCGGAAAAGGTGGAAACAAACGAAGAATATGAATGGGGAAAATCCGTTGGCTACAAGTTGTTTCAGGGATATTTTTTCTCACGTCCAATGACATATAAAAAGAAGTCACAACACATATCTTCCACAACGTTTGTGATGCTGATGACCGAACTTGGCAAAGACGATGTCGATTTTGTCAAATGTTGTACGATTATACGTGCGGATACGGTGTTGACTTACAAGTTGCTGAAAAAAATGTCCACCATGGAGTATTTTCGAAATCATGCCATCGACAAAGTAGAAAGTGCAGTAGCCATGATGGGCGTAAGCAATTTGAAACGCTGGTTGTTGTTGGTTGTATTGCGGGATAACAATAAAACAAATTCTGATGAGCTTGCACGTTCTGCATTTTTGAGAGGTTTGTTTGCAGAAAGTTTGGTAAAAAAATCATCAAAACCAAAAGAAGCGGAAAATGCCTTTTTGATGGGAATGTTCAGTCTGATTGATAAAATTTTAGATGAGGATATCGAAAAACTGTTTGAAGATATTGCAATATCTGATGAGGTTAGAGATGCTCTTTTGGGGAATACAGAAAATATGTATACCAAACTGCTGGAATTTATTGTGGATTATGAAAATCAGAAGAATGAAATTTCTTTGCAGGATTTGGGTATTCATGTGGCAGAAGAAGAAGTATTGCAACTATATATGGATTGTGTAAATCGAGTGGACGATACGTTCCAAAATGCATAAAGCATTTGAAAATCACTTTATTTTGAAAATAGAATGGCAATCAAAAAGCTGTACGTGGTATCGTACAGCTTTTTTTGTTGGTATAACCAAATAAAACACGCAGCTATGCCAGTGGAACTGATAAGCTTCAGCTTTAAGCAAAAACCTCCTATGTTATAATTGTTTTGAGTTCGCCAAGACACAAGAAAACATAAGAGGTTTTTTATATGAATCATTTATGACATATGACTTGGGAATGTAAATATCATATTGCATTTGCA
>JAHHTU010000055.1 GCA_020024455.1 Anaerotignum sp.
ACACCATGATTTACGGTACAGTCATGGTTGCACCAATGATATAGGCAGTATCATTTGCCAAATCGTTTGCAATAATCACCAATATCTTACTGTCTGGCTGTGTTATTTGACTGTTGCCATGCAACTGAGATTGTGATATCAAATCAGCATATAAGGCAGGTTTCTCTTTTTGTATCAATCGGTCAGCTTCCCCTGTATCTGCTGTATAACTAGAAAAAATCTCCCAAGTGCTGAAAGTGTTCTCTGTTCGCAGTGTGATAACAGGATTTTCTGCAACATACATCTGGTCTTGGTATGCGATTGGTGCATCTAGCATACAGAATGTTTCCAATGTTTTGGTATATATTTTGATTTGATTGCTTGTCCTGCTATCATATGTAAAGTGCAAGAAATTTACTTCTGATGGTTGGATATGCCCTTGTTTTTCCAAAAAAAGTGTGTCTGCATGAGAAATGATACGATGTACAATATCATGCTGCCAAAAATATCCTACGGTTTGTGCTGCGTCAGCAAGTAAAGAAATCATATCAGAATACGTTTCTATTCTGGCAGTATCCCATATTCTACGCAACTCTTGTGGACTTTTGACAGAGTGTGAGAGCCATTGTGCTTTTGTATAGGAAAAAATATAGCTAATTGGTACAAGCAGTAACAAAATCATACAAACACACAAAACCATTCCTGTGTAAAACTTGACCTTTCTTCTGTGTTCTGCTGGAATTGCCTGATACTTTTTGTTGATTTTCTCATCTATGTATTGGTCTATGTGTATCCAAATCTGCTTACAGGGTTGCAATATCATTGCAAAAAAAGATTTCATAAATACACCTCTTTCGTAATATTTCACTGATTATTTGTAAGATTTCATAAATAATTGCACACCTTCGGGTTGTATGGTACCAATTTGTTGAAACCCTGCTGACTCTAAAATCTGTATTTGTTCGATTTGTGTTTGTAATACATCTACAAAGACATAAGAAGGTTTGAGGAAAAAACTGTGTTGCAAAATAGTGGGAATTGCCAGTAAAATTTCTTTGTGTATTTGTTTGTAATCTAAGCCATTTTGCATGGCATCTTCATACACATGAAATTCGGACAAATGGATTGCCCAGCCGTTCATATAGCTGTTGTGCCAGAATGATTTTTTGGTATTATTTTTCAGTTTCAGATACTTACAAATGGCTAAAAACGACTTTTTTTCTGCATTCTGTTCCGATTGGGTTGCATAGTTCCAAAACATCACGTCTTTTTGGCTGCCAATATCCCAAACTTTACACGCCATATACGCAATCCAATCGCTGTCATCTTCCCGTATACCAATGGCAATTTGTTTGATAAATAAGTTTTCCGGCTTATACTGTAATTTTTGTTTTCCTCTCTGAAACGATATGATTTGGTTTACCTCTACAATCAAATTTTCCATGTCACTTGTCATCCTTTCTTTTTTTGTTTTGTATATAAAAAAACTTGGTAATGTTTTACCAAGTTTCTTTGTTCACTGTATTTATGCTTTTGACGGAAATGTATATACCGTTGCTTCTTGCTTTTTGGGTGGTTCCACACAAACTCCAAAACAACGTCCGGCTTCTCTTGCTTCTGCTGCGGACACTTTTCCCAATATCTTGGAGTCCAATGTCACACGAATATGGTTGATTTCACTTTCTGCATACCCCAATTCACGCAATGTAAGGGTAAGATACCCATGCATATGTACGTCAAATTTTCTGGTTTCCATAAAATCGTCACACTCTTTATAAGTGCGGTCCTGCATAATCCAAAAGGGATCGTTTTCTATGGAAGCCACATAAGGAGCCTCCCTTTCTACTTCATCTGATTCTTTTGATGGTTGTGCATCGGGACTACTTGCGGAATGAAGCACATTTGAAGAGATATTGTTTTGATATACAGGTACATCAGAAAACGGTAATTCGGTTATACCCAATTCTTTATACCGTTCCAAAAGTGCTAAGTCATGTTCATCAAGCGGAGCCGGTTCTGTGCAAGCAAGTACATCGGCAGGAGGAAATGAGTATGTACCATATTTTTCTAATGCTTCCAGTATATAATCTGGTATACATGCGTATGGATCATCTTGTGTATCCGGTTGCTTTTGTTCTCCTTCGTCATCATGTTGGTAAAGATTATACAGATAATCTCCGGTTGCTCCCCATATTGGTTTATCATCGTGTCGATATGTGGATAAGACCTCTACATTATCCTCCATGGTTGGTTCATATTCCCAGCCTAAAATATATCGAATACTACTACTTAATGCACCTGCAATGGTTTCCAAGCTTGGATATGGCGGTATTGGTTTTAAGCCAATTTCCAAACGATGGATATTCTCTGCGGTTGTACCGGTTCTGTTTGCCAAATCTTCTTGTGAAAAGTTATGTTTTTTTCGTAAATAATAAATTCTTTGTCCCGGCGTTGTGTAAATTGTTCTTTTCATATGTTATCACCTCTTATATAGATTATACCATCTGAAAAATAGCAAGTGGGGAAAACAGAAAAAAAATTTTTATTCTGTCATTCTATTTGCTTTTTGTGGCAGAGTGTGCTACAATGGCAATAGAAAAAGGATTACCGTTTTTCGCAAGGCGGTCAGTCCAAAATAAATTCGAGTGACCGTCTAACAGAAGTTAGGCGGTCGTTGTTTTATAAAACCCTATTTTTTCAACAGGGCAATAATTGCTACAATCAACATTCCCAGCTGTATACCAGCCAAGACAAATTGTATGCTTATTTGCATCAATTCAAAATATGTAATCATAGCATCACCCCCTTATAAAGAGAGTGACCAACCGCCAAACGGCAATCCTTCAAGGAATAGTATACAAGATTTTTCTCTGTTTTTCAACAAAATATTCCGTTTGCTTTTTACAGCAGAGTGTGCTACAATACCAATAGAAAAAGGATTGCCGTTTTTCGAGAGGCGGTCAGTCCCAAAAATTTTTTGGGTATGACCGTCTAACAGAAGTTAAGCGGTCGTTGTTTTATCTTATCTCTGTTTTTTCAGCAGAGTGATCAGTGCTACCAGAAATATTCCTGTCTGAATGAGATCAGAGTATGTAATATACATAGCATCACCCCCTTACAAAGAGAGTGGCCAACCGCCAAACGGTAATCCTTCGTTTTTAGTATATCGTATTTTTGTTGAATTTTCAGCAAAATATTCCATTTGCTTTTTATGGCAGAGTATGCTACAATAGCAATAGAAAAAGGATTACCGTTTTCCCAAGGCGGTCAGTCCCAAAATTTTTTTGAGAGACCGTCTAACAGAAGTTAGGCGGTCAATTTTTTTATCTTATCTCTGTTTTTTCAACAGAGTGATAAGTGCTACCAGAAATATTCCTGTCTGAATCAGCTCAGAGTATGTAATATACATAGCATCACCCCCTTACAAAGAGAGTGACCAACCGCCAAACGGCAATCCTTCATGAGATAGTATACAAGATTTTTGTTGATTTTTCAACAAAAATTGATAAAGCAAGCCTACACAGATATTCCAGTAGGCTTGTTTTTGATTGGAAAAGTATCATCTTACACGAACATACGTTTTATATGTTTCTTCTCCGTAATCAAACCATAAATCGTAAGAGCCTTTTTTGGTTTCTGTGCGATTTCTAACATAAAATTCTGCCCTGTTATCATATACCGTACAACGTGATGGTGCGGTCAATCCACGTTCTACATTTGGATATAGAACCGTACCATCTTTCATATCTTTTGTTTTCACAATCACTGGAATGGCATCTGCATATCCTTCATACAAGAAACCATCTACTTCTATCTTATGGATACTTCCGATTTTTTCCGGTTCTTCCTCTGGTTCTTCTCCAACATAAAACGGAATATGATGTGTACTCCCCTGCTTTGTAATAATCATTTCATATTTTCCAACAGGTGTTTGTGCAGAGCTGCATATAGTGAATGTCGCTTTGTTATCATATACCAACGCAGGTGTGGATACCGTCAGTCCCAGACCGTTTGGATATATGGTATTACCATTGCTCTTTTGAGCAATCGATGCCGATAGAGATTGTCCATTTTCCAGTTGATTGGTATATACAGTAATATCCATACAGTCATTTTTGCCTGCTTGTAAATCACGTGGTATTATGGTATCTATCACGAAAGGCGTATCTGTGTTGGTTTCGGATACCACAATATCCGTTTTGCGAGTGTGTCCTTGATAACTTGCAGTAAATGGATAAACGTCTGTGGGGGTATTGAATTTGGCGTGTAGCAAAAATACGGCTTTGTTATGGCGTACTTTGACCGTTTCATCTTCTAAGTACAATCCGGGACCGGAAATATCTCCTTGAATATATGCACCGTCAGGAACATCTGCCGTTGTGACAGTCACTTCTATGGTATCGTTCCGCCCAGCACGCAATGTTGTTTCTGGTGAAATTTCTTTTATGAATACATCTTTTTGGAATTTATCCTCTTGGTTCAGATAGAATGTTGCAGAAAAGTTTTTTCCTTCATACGTAGCAGTCAATGTGTATGTTTGACGCTCTGTATACCTTGATGTGTACATCTCAAATGATGCTGTATTGTGGTACACTTTGACACTTGCAGGTATGGTGATATGACTGCCGTTATTGCTGAGGGATAATGCAATCGTTGTGCCATCGGGGATATTTTCTGTTTCCAAGCGAACAGTCACGTTTGAACTCTGTCCGTAATATAGCTGGTTCGGAATGAGAATATCAATATCTGCCTCTTTGACAGCTGTGTGCTTTTGCAATACGTTCTCGTATGCTAGGGTATCTTCTAAGTTGTCCACCAATTTTTCCGATGGTGTATAAGATATGAAGTTGAATATCCTGCTGAATTCTGCTCTTGTAACTGCCTGATTGAGCCGAAACGTATCATCAGGATATCCAGACATGATACCTGCTCGTACCAAGTTCTGTATATGCATTTTGGCATTAGATTGTATTTCATTGTAGTCCTTAAATTTTCCAATTTGTGTATCGTGACTGTTTTTTTTTGCAATCCATATAACCTAGATGCAATGATGGCAGCGTCCGCACGTGTTAAATAACGGTCCGGAGAAAAGTAATCGCCTGTCGTATCATGATTTAAGCCCAGTACCACACCGGAACGATAAGCATCTTGTACAGCTTTGTAATACCATGCATAGGGTTGGACATCTGTATAAGATTTGCTGACCAATACGGCAGGCAGTCCCAATTTATGCAGTGCAGTTGCTGTTTCTGCACGAGTAATATATCCGTCTTGTCGAAATGTATTGTCTGGATACCCGGATAACAAGCCATGTCCGACCATTGTCATAACATACCCATAACACCAAGAAGATGGTGGTAAATCGCTAAATTCTTGTCCGGCTTGTGCAGTATATGGCATATTGCATAACATAGACGCAGTGAGTACCATCGAAAATATCTGTTTCTTTTTCATACAAAACACCTTCCTTTTATCTTGGCAACATAGACTTTGGGCAAGTTCGGTCAAAGCCTATGTTCGGCCAAGCATCATATTTCGTATTCGCTGTTATTTCAGGCTTTCTCAGAACCATCTTGTTCTTCCAACAAGAAAGGTCCCTTTTTTTCTTCTGTG
>JAHHTU010000056.1 GCA_020024455.1 Anaerotignum sp.
TTTGATTGGAAACATGTCCATTTGATGCAATATCAGCCGTATGATTTCCGGTTGTCCCTCCACCATATGCAGAACCTGTAATCAAACTGTTTGGGCTTTGCGTATAAGGATTGATTAGGGCATAATACGGTGCGTGTGTTATTTGATTCGTTGCAGGCTGGTTAGGCTCCACAACATTGGCACCATACGCAGAATCATATACCGTTTGTGGCGACACATCATAAATATCCCTAAGATAATCCGGTATTTCTCCTTGTATATTGATATTTGATTTTCCTGTTTTCACAAACTCCTCTTGATTTTCTGTTTGGTAACCATAATTCAAATCTGAGTCCAGTGCATATGCCGGAACACAGCAGAAAAAGGTTGACATCAATGATAGAAATATGGTTGTTCTCCTTCTATTCCACATCCAATACACCTCCTAAATCCAATTCAAATCGGTACTCACCGTTTTTTTCATTTACCCTATGTTTCACCGTAACATCTTGATAGGTGATATTCAGATTTCTGCCAAACAGTGTGGCTGTTGTTTTCCTATCCAGTACAAACTGAAAGACATTGCTTTGTATCAGCTCCTCAAACTCGTTCAAATCAATTACTGGTTCTTTGGGCTGTATGGTTTGTCTTCCAATGCGGATATATTCCTTGTCAATGAGGTTATAAACATCCGCACCCCGTCTGGATTTCAAGTAAAACAACAGCATTGCAATGCCACATCCCAATAACAACAGGAGGATCACGCCTGTGACTGCTTTCAAAATCGGTGGCATACCTTCTATATCTTTTCCTGCATAGGTAATGGTAAACACAACAGTATCTGCTATTGTTTTTGTAATGTTTCCTTTGTATCTTGCTGTAGATATATAGCCTGTTGGTACTTGCGAACGGAATGTTTTGGAATATGTTGCAACTGCTTTATATTCTGTGGGTACCAAGCTGTCTCCGGAAAGCCCTGTTGCCATAACAGTCCAGCTGACATTTGTCAATGGCAGGATATATCCATCTTTTGAGGCTGATTGCAATACATAAGATGGATCAGCATACATCAGACCGGGGTATTCTTTTGTGGTGGATATTGTGTAATTCTTTGTGGTATACCCTGCTGCCTCTGTGACAATGCTGCCTGTATCTAATGTCAAAGTACCTTTATAACCATCTTTGTCATAGTTTTTTGTAGCAGGAAACAGCTTGATGACTTCATCCAAACTTTTGGATTTGCTCTCTGCCTTTTCTTCTTGTGTCACTTCTTTGGTGTCTTTCTGCTCTTTTACTTGTTTATCTGTGGTAACATAAGTGAACAAAAAATCATCCAGCATAAAGTCTGTTTCCACTAATTGTTCCTGTGGTGTTTCTGCCGGCAGCTCATAGACTTTGATCAGATACTCCACACCATCTATATTTTTTCGTTCTACAGAAATCGGTACCGGCATCGTATTTTCTTGTTTGCTGTTTTCCTGTACGGCAGGTGTTTTGACAGGCTGTTCTGCCCCAGCCACTGAAACAGGCAGAAGCAGTAATACGGTTGCTGCAAGCCCCAATATTGCTCTTTTCATTCTTTTTCACTTCCTTTCTGCTTTTGCTTTCATTCCTGTTTTTTCTCTGCCAGCACCATGCGTTCAATGGTTAAGTCATCAGTAAGAAAAGCATATTTTGCAAAAAATGTTTCTTTTTTGTTTTGGCAGTCTATGGAAAATATTTCTGTTTCCCGATACCGCCGCAATGCTTTTTCCAAATCCATCTTCATCACCCCCTTAAAACAAAAAGCGAAGGGCTTCATCCAATACTTCATCCAAGGACTTCCCTTCGCTTAACAGCTGTTTCATTCTGTTTTTGACTTGTTCTCGTTCTTTGTCTGTAGCCTCCCTTTCTTTCTGGATATCTGCCTGTAACACTTCCACTGGATTTTCTGCTGTAACTTCTGCCTTATTGATGAAAATGATCCCACCCCTTCCGGTTATCTGCACTGGTCAGTATTTTTGCTTCGCAAAAACGGCTTTGCCGCCGGATTTCTTTCCGGTACGACATCATCTTCATGAATTCCAACAAAATTCCTTACAGAAACAGGCAGATAAAGAAACCCCTTTCGACTTACAGTTTTGTAACAATTTATGGTCATATAAATTCCTCCTTATCTATGTCTTGATACAATGCTTAAAGCAATGACAGCTGTTTTGGTTTATTGTTTCTTCTTTCATTTGGATTATAGTTGGTGATGATCAATTCCTTGAACATACCGCCTGGTTCGTATCTTTGAGAAATACTGTTCAGTCTTTCAAAGCTTTCTATATAAAAATCCTTGTACAAATCACGAATGAATGCACAGTCATTATAAGAAAGCATGAAGAATCCTTCTATCCGGCTCAGCATATCATGCAGAAGATAATGCTGTTCTAAGGAAAACATTTCCTCATAACACTTTTCTGTGCCATAGTATGGTGGATCAAGATAAAAAAATGTCATCGGGCTGTCATACAACTCAATGATTACTTCAAAACTTTTATTCTGAATGATTACCCCTTTACCGGCATTTCCGTCTGCTAATAAAATCTCATTTTTGTTCTTTACACCGTTTTCGTTCAGCCTGCGGTTGGCAAGCCATATATTTTGATAGGGCTGTACAATATTGATGGGCTGTCCATGAAAACTGTTTCCACTGGCTGCATAGCTGTAACGAATGAGCTTATAAAATGTGGCTGCCTTTCTCACATCTCCCATATCTGCCTGTGTTGTCATCAACGCTTTGTACTCCTCAAACTCCGGTGGTGGGATATAGACTTTTGCCAGTTCCAATTCTTCTGCTTGATAAGGCAGAGTAAAATCATTTTTTCTGTGCCAGTCCAAAAGCACCTCAAACTCTGCCCTGCTGTTGAGTGGCAAAAAACCAAGCTCTTTTACAAAGCCCATCGGTTTATACTTGACCACATGAAACATATTTGTGAGATTGGAATTGGCATCGTTATAAACCTCAAATTTTTCAGGCTTTTTCGCAAACAATATCCATGCTGCTCCCCCAAACACTTCCACATATTTCTCATACTGTGGCGGAAATCGTTCCAGTATGATTTCTCGCATCAATCGTTTTCCGCCAATCCACGGAAAAAAACTGTTTATCATATTGCTTCACTCCTTTTCTATGTCCCTTTATCCATGTCTGTACCTCCTTTCCTGTTACATATGAATGTCATAATTACAATCTTGTTCACTTTGTTCTTCTTGCAATCCTTCTGTCACTGCTGTATCTTCCACATACATACCATCTATGATTTTACCATTATGATACTGCATATGGTATTCTGCAATTTTGGTATAATCCAGAAATGGCAAAACTTCATCCGAAAATGAAATATCACACAAATCATTTTCTGCCAAAAAAGCCCCCAATTCTTTTTTATTCTTGATGCCACCAACCACACAAATGTCCGAAAAGTTTTCCATCAAATCTATCATTTCTTTTACACTTTGTGGTTCTTTCAGTTCCAGTGCCAAACTGTATACCTTTTGCAATTCTTCCGAGAGTTGATTGTATTTCCAAAACAACGCATTTACAGCAAAAACATCTACCTTTTGCATAGATATTTCTTCAAACCACTCTGCAAGAGCATTTGTTTTTTCATTTTCACAATAGATATGATAGATTTGTTTATCATCTTGATTGCTGACTTTATGGTCATCCAAAAACACCTGCAATCCTTCTGCATCACAGGGAAAAAACACTGTAATATATTTTTGTTCATTATCTGTATCAGGTCTTTTGACTTCTGCATATCCAAGAGCCAGTTCTCTGTCTTCCATTGTCAGGTTTGATGGATAACTGTAATACCAGTTTTCTGCATATTGGTATAAAAACCGTAAATCTTCATATTGTCGATACACTTTTCTGTTTTCTGGATTTTCAGAAACAATTTTTTCAATACTGCCCCAAAATTTTTCTTCTGCATCTGGTTCCCATCCATTTTTTGCAAAATTTTTGATACAATTAGAAATGGCTTTTTCCAATGCCTCCCTTACTTGACTTTGGTGTTTTGCATTTTCAAACCGCACGTTGTTTATGATTTTTGCCTGCATTTGTTCCATATATTTATTCACCGGTTACACCTCCCATAGTCATTCTTCTGTTTCAGATTTTATAAACAGCTTCTTCCAAACTCTTTGGTTCTTTTGTTTTCAGGTGTTCACAATATACTGCCAGTTCATTTTGTGGCAGTGCGGAAAGAAGACCTGCAAACACATTTCGCTCAAAAACATCTAATCTGTCATGTTCCAAGCTTTTCAGAAATTCATTTGCTTCTGCAATATCACATGCTATATCAGAAATCTCACAATCGTCCAAACAAGTCATCTCCGTTTTCTGTAAGGCTGTCCAGATTTCTGTTTCTTCCATCGGAAGTACCAGCCTGACACAAATATCCTTTTCTTCTTTGACCAATTTTTTACTTGCAACATATAAACGAATCATATACACATTCCTCCTGAAATTTTTATCAATCAATGCCTTGATCCTTTTCTTCTGCCATATAACGCTTTATTTTTTCCCCAACAGCCCGTACAACCGGTACCGTCACAGCATTTCCGATTTGCTTATAAAGCTGTGTATCGGAACAGATTTCTGATACTTTATGGAAGTATTCATCCGGAACACCTTGTA
>JAHHTU010000057.1 GCA_020024455.1 Anaerotignum sp.
ATATAGAATTAGAAATTGTTTTTTTTGATTTCTATACAAAATAAATAACCAAAATATTATTGGGACATTTTTTGTCCAATATAAATAAAAATACAATCCTTTTTGATTTCCATTTCTGTATACAGTTCTGAAAAATGAAAAATTTGGTAAAAAATGCATGACTTTTTCAAATAGTGTGTTAAAATGTGTTTGACAAATAAAATTTTGTATGTGATGAAAAGGAGCGAACACTATGGCAATCAAAGTTGGTATCAACGGATTTGGTAGAATTGGGAGAGTTGTATTTCGTGTATTGATGCAAAGAAAAGAGCAATTTCAACTTTGCGGTATCAATTTAAGAAATGCAGATTTAGAATATATGGTATATCAATTAAAATATGATAGTGTATTTGGTCGTTTTATGGGCGATATTTCCATCAACGGTGATACATTGATTGTAGATGGACAGCATATTCATGTTTTCAGCGAAAGCGATGCTGCTTTGATTGACTGGAAAAGCTGTGGTGCAGAATACATCATCGAATCCACCGGTGCATTCAACACAATGGAAAAAGCTGCTTTACATAAAAACGGTGGTGCAAAAAAAATCATTTTGACAGCCCCTTCCAAAGATGACATCATGCCAACATTTGTCATGGGTGTCAATAACGAAACCTATAACCCTGATATGGATATTGTTTCCAATGCTTCTTGTACCACAAACTGTTTAGCACCTTTGGCAAAAATCATTCACGAAAAATTCGGCATTGAACAAGCGTTGATGTCCACCATTCACTCCGCAACTGCAAAACAAAAAGCGGTTGACGCAAGAGCGGGCAGAGATTGGAGAACAGGACGTTCTGTTTTCAATAATATTATCCCCTCCAGCACAGGAGCAGCAAAAGCTGTGGGACGTGTCATTCCGGAATTAAAAGGCAAAATGACAGGTATGTCTTTCCGTGTCCCTACAAATGACGTTTCTGTTGTCGATTTAACCGCACGTTTGAAAACACACACAACATATGAAGAAATCTGTGCAAAAATCAAAGAAGCCTCTGAAACCAATATGAAGGGTATCATTAGCTATATCACAGACGAAGTGGTTTCTTCTGACTTGTTGGGCGATTCCCACACTTGTATTTTTGACGAAACCGCAGGCATCATGTTAGATGATAACTTTGTCAAACTCATTGCATGGTACGACAATGAATGGGGATATAGCAACAAAGTCGTTGATTTAATTGCTTATATGTACGAAAAAGATATGCAATAACATATAAAAAAAGGAGAATACGGTTTGTATTCTCCTTTTTGTTTGATATCGTAATTATGCGTTGTCCACCTGATACATATGCAAAATCAAGTCCAGTGCTTTATTACTGTAACCCCATTCGTTATCATACCAGCTAATCAATTTCACAAAATTATCATTCAGTGCAATCCCTGCTTTTGCGTCAAAAATAGAAGTATGTGCATCTGTCAAGAAATCAGAAGAAACCACATCATCTTCTGTGTAATCCATAATCCCCTTCATTTCGTTTTCGCAAGCACGTTTTACAACTGCCTTAATTTCTTCATAAGTTGCAGGTTTTTCCAAACGACAAGTCAAATCCACCACAGACACGTCCATCGTAGGCACACGGAACGCCATACCGGTCAATTTGCCATTCAAGTGTGGGATAACTTTACCCACAGCTTTTGCAGCACCTGTACTGGAAGGAATAATATTTGCCGCAGCTGCACGACCACCTCTCCAATCTTTTCTGGAAGGGCCATCGACTGTTTTCTGTGTAGCAGTTGTGGAGTGTACAGTTGTCATCAAACCTTCCACAATACCAAAATTATCATCAATGACTTTTGTCAAAGGAGCCAAGCAGTTTGTCGTACAAGATGCATTGGAAACGATTGTCATATCTTTTGTATATGTTTCGTTGTTTACACCCATAACAAACATTGGTGCATCAGCGGAAGGAGCAGAAATGATAACTTTTTTTGCACCACCGTTAAAGTGTGCAGCAGCTTTGTCCATTGTTGTGAACAAACCGGTAGATTCCAATACATATTCCACGCCTGCATCTTTCCAAGGAATGTCTTTGGGGTCCATCACGTTAAATACAGTTACCGCATGACCATTCACAACCAGCTTACCGTCTTTTTCTTCAATTTGACCTTGAAAACGACCATGTACAGTATCGTATCTCAACATATACATCATATACTCCACATCAATAAAAGGGTCATTCACAGCCAAAACTTCCACATCGCCTCTTTCGATTGCTGCACGGAACACCAAACGACCAATACGACCAAAACCATTTATACCAACTTTTACCATAAAAAATTCCTCCTCTTTTTTTGTGGGACATATTTGTTATATCGGCACTACTTCCGTCCCTATTAGTAGTATACCACAAAATCCCACAATAACAAACATATTCTTGACATTTTTTCAAATTTCTAAACTTTTTTATTTTTATAGTATCCAAAAATGAAATTATCGTACAAAATCACAGTCTCCAAACCAGATAATATTCTATTTTTCCCAATAATTCTCCCCTTTCAGCATATCCAATATAGTCAGTGTCAATAAAGCCGCAGACACCCCAAGGCTCACAGCACTCAAAGTCAATCTTGCAATTTTCATATAAAATTCCTCCTTCAATCAATTTTTTCATATTTTATCATGGAATACCCCATAAGTAAAATAAAATACAATTTTTTCGCCAATTCCCTAAAAAAATAGAAAGGACCACCTAACTGTGACCCTTTCTGCGGTTTTTGAGGGAAAACCTTGATGAGCAATTTATATCGAAACCGTAAAGCGATACGGCTCAATACCAAAACATACTATATGAAAAAGTATATATTTTCCATCTTATTGTAATATTGTAGCAGATTTTGGCTCACCTGACAATAAATATCTGCATATTTTCTCCATCTTTTTTCCAAATAAAAAAGGAGCCACACTTCTGTGACTCCTTTCTTGTTCAATGAAAATCCAATGCATATCGGGTTTATCATCTTCCGCCTGTAAAACGGATTATTGGGGAGCAATCGCCTCATAAGTAACCGTAATTTCGATAGATTTCACACCTGACGTGCTACCCATGGCAACGGTAGCTTTGCTGGGTTTGAAATCATTTCCTGCTTGATTTGTGCCAATCAGGATATGTTTTGTGATATCTTGTTGCATTGCTTGTGCATGAAACAAGTTTTTACCCATCGCCTGTACCGTTATAATTGCTTGATATGCTTTCCCCTGTTCAAAAGTCGGACTTTGCATATTTGTAAATCCGCCACTTCTTGTAAGAGATTGCGTTGCCTTTTCTTTCCATTGCATTTCGCTCACTGTATACACACCATCATCTTTGACTGTAACATCGGTATGTTTCACTGGCAGCTGCCCCACTTGCGGGTCTTTCCAGCCATAAATCTCAATGTTTTTTACCCCTTGTGCAGTCGTTGGTTTGTTGATGTGTTCTGCTTTCACATCTTTGGTTGCAAATGCATCTGCTTGCATTTGCACCTGCAAACCAACGTCCTGCGTAGCTGCCTTGTCTAATGTCAAATATGCAACATTTCGTTTGGGGCTGAGTTCCAGTGCTTTTACAGTGAATTCTTTTGTCGCTTGATTGTCCTTGCAAACAGTGAAATATTCTTTTTTGTTTCTTCTGGCGAATTGTTTTTCGCTGTTCAACTCCACTGTTATGATATCGTGGCTTATCTGAAGAACAAACGTCTCAGAAAACTGGCACTTGCTGCTGCTCCACTATGTGCTGTTGTAATATCAGCAGCTACTACAACTGCATCATTTGTAAATGCTGTTGTTGGAATTGTAAAGCTTACTGCTCCTGCTGTTGTTGCTTTTGTATCAAATTTGATTGTTGCAACTTTTCCTGTAGCATCTACAGTTACTTTACCATTAGCCAAACCTGTTGCTTTTGCATCAAAGCCAAATGCTTGAGTAGCATCTACATCTGTTGCTGCCGCAAATTTCCCTTTACCATCTTCTGAAGAAATTGTCAGCTTAATTTGATTATCATTTTGTGCAATGTCAGAAATTGCTACTTCTACTGGCTGTTGTGTTGGTGCTTCTGTTTCTGCACTATGTGCTGTTGTAATATCAGCAGCTACTACAACTGCATCATTTGTAAATGC
>JAHHTU010000058.1 GCA_020024455.1 Anaerotignum sp.
AACATTATCCATGGCTTTGGCAGCATCATTGGCATTTGCACCTATGCAGGCATTTGCAGCTTCCAATGATATTGCAGGCCACTGGGCAGAAAAAGTTATTACAGATTGGCAAAGCAAAGGTTTGATTAGCGGTTATGAAGATGGCACATTCAAACCCAACAACAATGTAACCCGTGCAGAATTCGTTATCATTATGAACAATGCTTTGGGCTTTGACAAAACAGGCGAAGTGTCTTTCAAAGACGTACAGCCCAGCAACTGGTTCTACAAAGCAGTTGCAACAGCAGTGGCACAAGGATACACAAAAGGTTATGAAGACGGTACATTCAAACCAAATGCAACCATCAGCAGAGCAGAAGCAGCTGTTATGATTGCAAATGCAAAAGGTTTGCAACAGGACGAATCCGGTGCAAACTTCAACGATGAAATCCCTGCATGGGCAAAAGGCAGCGTTGGTGCAGTGGTAAAAGCAGGTTACATGAGCGGCTACCCTGATGGCACATTCGGTGCTTACAAAGCAATCACAAGAGCAGAAGCGGTTTCTTCTTTGAACAGAGTATTGGGCAATGAAGAAGTAACAGGCGAAGATTTGGTTGTAAAAGAAGCATCTAAAATCGAAGACCAAAAAGTTGGCGGCAACCTGGTGATTGATGAAGCTGTGAAAACAGGTGATGTAACCATCAAAAACACAACCATCAAAGGTGATTTGGTTGTAAAAGGCGGCGGCACAGTTTATTTGGAAAATGTAACCGTTGAAGGCAAAATCATTGTAGATAAAAAAGATGCAAAAGTACAGTTGGAAGGCGAAACAAAAGTTTCCAATATTGAAGTAAATGAAGTTTGCACATTGACATCTGCTGATTTCAAAGGCGAAGTTGGTACAATCACAATTGCAAAAAAATTGGGTACAGACAGCTCTGTTGTGGTGAAAGTACCCGCAGGCAAAGTAAATATTGACAAAACAGCAAGCGTTGATTTGCACAAAGATGTAGATACCGTAACAATTGCAAAAGATGCAGCGGATTCTAAATTGTACATCGCAAGCGGCGTAACCGTAGATAAAGTTATCATTGAAGGTAAAGTAAGCATCTCCGGTTCCGGTAAAGTGAAAAAACTGGAAGTGAATGTAGATGGTGTAAAACTGAGCAGCGGTATCACTGTAGATAAAACAGAAGTTGCAGACGGCGTGAAAAAACCTGAAATCGGTTCTACTTCCGGCGGCGGTGGCGGCGGCGGTTCCAGTCGTCCTCATGAAAAACCCGCTGTTAAAGAAGTCAGCGTAGAAGGACGAAGAGAAGTAATGCCCAATACTGATGTAACATACAGATCGGTTGTATATGCAGTAGGTGGTGCTTCCAAAGCAGTCACATGGACTGTAACCGGCAATCAAGATGCAGCTACTGAAATAAACAAAGATGGTGTATTGCACGTTGGTGCAAATGAAACTGTTGGTACAAAATTAACAGTTATAGCAACTTCCAAATACAATGACAAAGTAAAAGGTGAATTGGAAGTTGTTGTGACAGACAAATTTACAGAACCAACAGCAGAGAAATTGGCAGCAGAAATTGAAAAATCTCTGAACGGCAAAACATATACCGTAAAAGAAGTAAATGATGCCAATGTTAAAGCAAAAATCAGAACAGAAGCAGAAAAAGTATTAGTATCTTTGAATGCAGAAGGTTATGTTGTTACATTGAATGGTACTATTGAAAATGGTACATGGACAGGTACAATCGCTGTAACAAAAGGACAAAACTCTGCACAAACAAAAACAATCACAATCACTGTCAAAGCAGGTGAATTGACAGCGGCTGATAAAGCAGATGAAATTAGAATTGAATTGAATCAGGCGGTTATTGTTGTAAAAGAATTGACTGCTGAAAATGTGAAAGCAGAAGTTGAAAAAAGACTTGCATCTTTCAAAGATGAAAAATTCGATATTACAGTTGATGCTGGTACATTGACTGCTCAAAATGCTTGGACAGGTACAATTACCGTAACCAAAAAAGGTACACAAGAAAAAGTTGTAATGAAAGGTCAAGACCTGAATATTACAGCAAAACAGAGTGAAGCACAAACAGATGCTGTAACCGAAAATATTCAAGCTGCATTTGCAGAAAAAACAATTGCCGTAACAGGTTTTACTGTTGAAGCTGCCAATTCGGAAGTTGAAAAAGAAGCACAAAAAATTGCAGGCTCTGAATACAAAGTGACAACCGAAAAAAGCAGAGTAGAAGGCGATAAATGGATTGGTGTTTTGCGTATCACACCAGTCAATACAGATGAAAATAACAGAGTTTACTTTACAAAAGAAATGACAGTTACATTGGTATCTGACAATATGGAAGATACAGCATTTGTTATCTTGGAACAAGATGCAGCCGTGCAGGCTTTGAAAAAAGACAAAATCACAAAAGATGATGTAGCTTTGAATGATGGTTTGCCCACAACAGTAGAAAAAGACGGTAAAACCATTGCAACCGTTGCATGGACAGTAGAAACAGGTGCAGATGTTATCCAATTAGGTGCTGTAGCTGATGGCAAACAGCCGGTAACTATCACACCAAATATTACAGAAGATAAAGAAATTGCATTGAAAGCTACTTTGACAGCAACAAACAAAGCGGCAGCTCTTCCTAAAAATGAAAGAGTTTACAAAACAACAGTTGAAAAAGCAAATGCTGAAGCAGAACAAAAAATGGTAGAATTGATTAAATATTTTACTGCTAATGGTGTTGTAGTTTCCGATGCTGCTGATGCAAATACAGCAAAACAAGCGATTCAACAAAAAGCACAAGAAATATTGGGTGCAGGTTACGTTGTAACTGTTGGTACTGAAAAAAATCCTGGTTACATTAGTAATGGTGAATGGATTGGTGATATTACAGTCGCAAAACAAGGCGAAGCGAATAATATATGCATAGGAAAAATTTCAATCAAATTGAATACAGTTGCCAATGTGACAAAAACAGATGTTGTTTTGAAAAAAGGCTCTAAAACAATGACTGTAACACTGACAGATGGTAAATTTGACGCAACCGCTAAAAATTTAAAAGATTTGTTTACTTTTGAAGAAAAAACAGCATTGGTAAGAGCGGCTGCAAAAGATGGTGTTTCCATAAGCAGTGTAGAGATTTCTGAAGATGGAAAAACGGCTTACTTGACATTGTCAGGCACAGATAGTTTGACAGGTGAAACAACTATGGTGTTGGTCATTGCTAAAACAGCTTTTGAAACTGCACCAACACAGGACAACAATATAACAGCTCCAGAAGTATCCGAAAAAGAGTGGGTAACAGGTTCTGTATCAGAAGACGGCAAAGCACATACATTTACAACAAGTGATAACAATGTAACAAAAGAATCTGTGATTACATTGACAGGTGTTACAGCCGTAACAGCAAACGACATCACAGTTGACACAGGTATCCAAGGTGTTGCAGCAACTGTGCAAGCAGGACAAACAGCCGGTACAATAAAAGTAACATTTACTGCTACAAACCCTCAAAAAACAGAAGGTGCAGTAAAAGTTAAAATTGCAATTCCTGCAAAGAATATGACAA
Organism: Anaerotignum sp.; assembly: GCA_020024455.1. Taxonomy (GTDB): domain Bacteria; phylum Bacillota; class Clostridia; order Lachnospirales; family Anaerotignaceae; genus Anaerotignum. The sequence continues at coordinate 3,567 of JAHHTU010000058.1, forward strand.
CTACTACGCACACAGCAAAAGAAGTTGTTGCGGAAGTGGACGTGACTGTAAATGAAGCCCAACCAGCACCAACACAGCAAGCTGTAACAAAAGAATCAGCACAAAATGCAGATGCAAGCCATAAAAAAGTGGTAGTGACACTGAGTGAAGGTGCATTTAACCAAAACTTGCAAAACACAGCATTTACAGTAAAACAAGGTGAACAAACAATCAGTTTGAGCGCAACAGAAGCACCTGCTCTTAGTGA
>JAHHTU010000059.1 GCA_020024455.1 Anaerotignum sp.
ATTGCAGTTGTTGGGTTAATCCGCATATCATTGATAAAAAACAATATTTATGCTCGGATAATAGAAAGACAGAGGATTTTTCCTCTGTCTTTTTTTATGCAAAAAATCAATTTTTTCTGCCACATAGTATTTGTATATTTGCTTTGGAAAAACACCCCAATAAATATAGAAAAAACAAATATAATATCCCCATACCACAAAAAGATGCCAAAAAGAATAGTTTTGATGGCGTACAAATTTGTATTGTATATCGTGTCAACAACGCCGCCGCTGCACCTGCCAGTAGTGGCTTGATAAAACAATCGAAAAAGGAAAATGTAACGCCTGTGCGTTGTTTCAGCTTCTGTAAGGACAATATCGTTACCACAAACAAGCCACAGAACCAACCAACATAAAATGCCGATAAGCCGTATATCGGCACGCCAAACCACACAAAAGCAATACTAATCAATGAGGACAGAACATGACTCCAAAACAAGAAAAATTGCTCTCCAAAACCGTTCAACAGACCGCTGAATGTCGTTTGCCCATAAATCAATGGGCAGAGGAATGCAAGTGGAAATAATAACTTGCCAAGGTTGCTTTGATTGTAAATGATATAACAAATTTCTTGCGGGAATACGGCAAATACACACGCAGAACCAATGCCCAATATGGAAGTGAACAACAATGTTACGGAAACGGTACGCTGTAAGCGTTGGTGCTGGCTGACGGCACACGCTTCGGATATTTCCGGCACGAGCGAAACCGAAAATGCCAATAATATGGCAGATGGCAACATCAGCAACGGCATTACCATACCCGTCAATTCGCCATAAGCAGATAATGCATCTGTACTTGTATATCCAAATGCCTCTAATTTATGTGGAATGAGTATATTTTCCACAGCTCCCAGCAAGGAGTCCATGATACGGGTGGTCGCAAGTGGAATCATCATGGCAAGTATCATGGCTGTGCAGGCGGTGGAGGATAATATGGGACGCTTGATAAATTTATGGCGATGTTTGAAGTGCAAATATCCAAAAAATGTATATAAAAAAGAACCAAATTCACCCAATACAATCCCGCAAACAGCTGCAAGACAAGCATATGATAATCCTTTTGGTACAAAAAATCCGGAAAGTAAAAATATAGCTCCAATCCGTAATGTTTGTTCCAATACTTGGGACAGTGCAGGGACAACCATTTGCTGTAATCCCATAAAAAAACCACGCAAACAAGAGCCGATTGCCATAAATGGTATGGCAAAAGCAAGAAAACGCAAGGAAAGTGCGGTGCGAGGTTCTTGTAAAATATGTATGGATATTTCATCAGAAAAACAAAATAATAAAATACTGAACACAATACTAATGCTCAAACACATATAAACAGATTGTTTTACAATTCTGCCAATGTTTCCGGTTTCTCCTTTGATGTGTTCTGCGGCGGTCAATCGGGATATGGTCGTGGTAAATCCTGCGGCAGTGATACTCCATGATAATGTATATAAGGGCAGTATCAGCTGATATAATCCCATACCCTCAGAGCCGATAAATTTTGACATAAAAATGCGATAAAAAAATCCCATAAACTTTGTGATAAAATTGGCAGATGCCAATATGCAAGTCCCAATCAAAAGTTTTTGTCGATGCATGGAGACACTCCTTTTGACTCAAATGATTTGTATAGTATATGCAGAAGGCAAAAAACTATGATTGTTTTTGTATTGCAGACAGATGTTTCCAAAATATGAAAAATTTTTTATTCGATAAATTTTTTTATATTTTTTTAATTGACATATGTACGACAATACGATATACTGACTTCACCAAAAAAGAGGAATCATAAAATTAAGAGAAGGTATGGGGTATTTTGGAGAAATTCATTTTTCCAGAAAATATGAACGGAGGAATTGTATGAAAAATAAAACAGAATTGAAAAAGAATCTAGGAATGTCGACCGCAATGGCAACTGTGGTAGGTTGTGTCATTGGGTCCGGTGTATTTTTCAAACCACAAGCAATTTATACAATCACAGGTGGTGCTCCTGGCTTGGGGCTGTTGGCTTGGTTGATTACCGGCTTAATGTGTATTGCTGCGGCAATGACATTTGCAGAAATTGCCATTATGATACCAAAAACAGGTGGTATGGTAGCATATTTGGAAGAAACATTTGGTAAAAAAGTTGGATTTTTGACAGGTTGGATGCAGATTGTATTATTTTATCCTGCAATGCTGGCAGCTTTGGCAGTTGTATTTGCAGAACAGGCAACCTTGTTTGTTGGGGAAGGATATTATGTGCCGATTGCACTTGGCTGTATTGTATTTATCATGCTTTTGAATAGTTTGGGTTCTTCTGTTGGTGGTGTTGCACAGATTATATTCACAATTTGTAAATTGATACCTTTATTTTTATTGATTGTATTTGGATTTTTGAAAGGTTCCGGTGAAAATCCGATTTTTACACCTATGATTGGGGAAGGGTTAAATTTCGGTGTTGTATTGGGACAGTTGATGGTAGCGGTATTATTTGCTTTTGAAGGTTGGACAAACGTAGGGGCGATTGCCGGAGAAATGAAAAATCCGGGAAAAGATTTGCCAATCGCTATCGTTGGTGGTGTATCCATGATTATGGCTGTATACTTTGTTATCAACTTGGCTTATTTATGGGTATTGCCTGCTGATGAAATGATGCACCTGCAAGCACCTGCATCTGCGGTAGCAATGGCGATATTTGGTGAAATGGGTGGGAAACTGGTATCTGCCGGTATCATCATTTCTGTATTGGGTGCTGTCAATGGATTTATTTTATCCGGTTCTCGTGTTGTATATTCTTTGGCATCAGAAGGTTTGTTGCCGGGGAGCAAATGGCTTTCCAAAATCAATAAAGCACAAGTGCCTATTTACTCCATTGTATGGATTGGTGTTTTGGCAGGCATTTATGCAATGAGTGGACAATTTAATCTGTTGACAAATTTGGGGGTATTTTCTTGTTGGATGTTCTATACATTGACATTTCTCGCAGTCATCAAATTGCGTAAGACACAGCCAAATAGAGAAAGAATTTATAAAGTACCTTTGTATCCGGTGATTCCTGCGATTGCAATCATCAGTGGTTTGTATGTCATCTTAAATCAGTTATTGATGTCCGGTTTGGAAACAACATTGGTTTCCTTGGGTAGTATTGTATTGACATTGCTGGGCTTGCCAATTTACATGGCTTGCAAAAGAAAACAAAAAGTATAAAAATATTGTTTTGTTGACTATTTCAAAGAAAACAGAAGTCTAATTATAGACTTCTGTTTTTTGTTATGTGTAAATTTTGTATGATATGCACAACGCAATTAAAAAGATATGGTATGTATGTATAAAAATACATTTGAAAATTTGATAATTTATTAGAAAATAAGGATTATATGCCAATAAATCAGTATATGCCATTTACCGTTTTTTTATATATAAGAA
>JAHHTU010000006.1 GCA_020024455.1 Anaerotignum sp.
TTTGTCTTTTATACCGATATTGCTACCGGTTGAATTGACTATGGGTTGTAAGTTTATTTCTGCTGTTTAGTTTTCAAGGAACAGTCTTACTGTTTTTCTTTTTCGAAACCAGCTCGATTATTTTATCAAACCGTTTTCTTTTTGTCAAGTACTTTTTTTAGTACTTTTCGACTTGTTTTCTCTTTTTTCATCTCTTTTGCAGATGACTTTTTCATTTTACCAGAAGTCTTTTTTCTTGTCAAGTACTTTTCAAAATACTTTTTTTGTTTTTCTTCTGATTTTTTCTGCCGCTCGTTGAGCGCTTGACTATATTATCAGTTTTTTTTTCATCTGTCAACACCTTTTTTCATATTTTTTTCTTTTTTTCTTTTTTTCTGAAAAATACCCTCTTTTCTACCTAAATATAGAAATCAAAAAGGCGTGACAATTTTGTCACACCTTTTTTTATCTTTATTATCAAAACACTTATCCTCTTGGATATTGTAACTGTGCCTGTGCTGCTGCCAATCTTGCAATCGGTACACGATATGGAGAGCAAGAAACATAACCCAAGCCAATCTGATGGCAGAACTCAATGGAATAAGGGTCGCCGCCATGTTCCCCACAAATACCCAAATGAATATCGGGGCGTACTGGTTTTGCTTTTTCCACAGCCCATTTCATCAAAAGTCCGACACCATCTCTATCCAATCTTGCAGTCGGGTCGCACTCATAGATGTTTTTGTCTATGTATTCAGCCAATATCTTCCCTGCATCATCACGAGACAAACCATATGCCATTTGTGTCAAGTCATTTGTGCCAAATGAGAAGAACTCTGCTTCTGTTGCAATTTGGTCAGCCAACAAAGCTGCTCTTGGAATTTCAATCATAGTTCCCACCAAATACTGCAATTTTTTTCCTTTTTCTTCCATCACTTGTTCTGCTGTTTCAGTCACAATCTGTTTGACATATTTCAATTCTTTGATTTCCCCAATCAAAGGCACCATAATTTCTGGTTCAATATCAATGCCTTTTTCTTGTGAAACTTCCACAGCCGCTTCGATGATTGCTCTTGTTTGCATTTTTGCAATTTCAGGATAGCTAACTGCCAAACGACAACCACGATGGCCCATCATCGGATTCAATTCATGCAATCCTGCTGCTTTTATCTTCAATTCTTCCACTGTTTTGCCTGTTTCTTTTGCCAATATTGCAAATTCTTCCTCTGTATTTGGCATAAATTCATGCAAAGGAGGGTCAAGCAAACGAATGGTCACAGGTCTTTCACCCATTTCTCTATAAATACCTTTGAAATCCTCTTTCTGGAACGGTTCAATGCCTGCCAAAGCCGCTTCTCTTTCTTCCACTGTTTCTGCAAGTATCATTTTTCTGAATTTCATAATTCTGTCATTTTCAAAGAACATATGCTCTGTTCTGGTCAATCCGATACCTTCCGCACCAAATTCAATCGCTGTTTTTGCATCTTTGGGTGTATCAGCGTTTGTTCTGACTTTCATCACACGCACCTCATCGGCCCAACTCATAAATCTTGCAAAATCGCCACTGATTTCAGGTGCAACGGTTTTGATATCTGTGCCATAAATGTTCCCTGTGGAACCGTCCAAAGAGATATAATCTCCCTCTTTGAATGTCATACCACCCAATTCAAATGTTTTTGCTGCTTCGTTCATTTTAATTGCTTCGCAACCGGAGACACAACATCTGCCCATACCTCTGGCAACCACTGCCGCATGGGAAGTCATACCGCCACGCACCGTCAAAATACCTTGTGCGGCAACCATACCTTCAATGTCCTCGGGTGAAGTTTCCAAGCGTACCAAAACCACTCTTTCGCCGGCTTCTGCCTGTTCTTTTGCATCTTCTGCTGTAAAACAGATTTTGCCCGCAGCCGCACCGGGAGAAGCAGGCAAGCCTTTGCCAATGGCTGTGGCTTCTTTCAAAGCTGTCTGGTCAAATGCAGGGTGTAACAACTGGTCTAATTGTCTGGGGTCTACTTTCAACAGAGCTTCTTCTTTTGTCAACAAACCTTCTTCTACCATATCCACAGCAATTTTCAGTGCTGCATTTGCGGTTCTTTTCCCGTTTCTTGTCTGCAAGAAATACAATTTTCCGTTTTCAATGGTAAATTCCATATCCTGCATATCTTTGTAGTGGTTTTCCAATTTGTTTGCAATCGCAACAAACTCTTCATAAACTTCCGGCATATCTTCTGCCAGCTTTGCAATGGGTTTGGGTGTACGCACACCTGCTACGACATCTTCCCCCTGTGCATTGACCAAATATTCGCCAAGCATTGCTTTTTCGCCTGTTGCCGCATTTCTGGTAAATGCAACACCGGTACCGGAAGTATCGCCCATGTTACCAAATACCATCATCTGGACATTGACTGCTGTTCCCCAATCATAAGGAATGTCGTTCATACGTCTGTACACAAAAGCTCTTGGGTTATCCCAACTGCGAAATACGGCTTTTGTTGCTTCCAAAAGCTGTTCTTTGGGGTCTTGCGGGAAATCCTTCCCTTGGTCGTCCAAATAAATCTGCTTAAAGATTGCAACCACTTTTTTCAAATCTTCTGCTGTCAAATCCGTGTCATCTTTTGCACCGACTTCTTCTTTGTAAGCATCTAATTTTCTTTCAAATTTTGATTTTGCAACACCAATGACCACATCTGCAAACATCATGATAAATCTTCTGTAAGAATCATATGCAAATCTGGGATTGCCTGTTTTCGTTGCCAGTCCCTCTACCGAAATATCATTCAAACCCAAATTCAATACCGTATCCATCATACCCGGCATAGAAATTCTGCCACCGGAACGTACGGAAACCAAAAGAGGATTTTCGGGGTCACCCAGTTTTTTCCCCGCACACTGTTCCAGTTTGTCCAAAGCAACCTCCATCTGAGAAACAATATCGTCTGTCAGCTGTTTGCCACCTTCGTTGTAGACTGTACAAGCTTCTGTCGTAATGATAAACCCTTGGGGAATCGGTAAGTTCAAAAGTGTCATTTCTGCAAGGTTTGCACCTTTCCCACCTAATAGATTACGCATAGAAGCGTTCCCTTCATTGAACATATAAACATACTTCTTGCTCATACTTCTTTACCTCCTGTTGTTTGATTCGATATTTTCGGAATTACCGCAAATACTGCACAATACTATTTTTTGATTTTCTCCCCTAAAAAAAAATCAAAATACCTTTTCTTCTTGTAAAGCGTACTACCTCTGTTGTGTGTTGCTATGTTTTTTCGCATATTGGGGGATACTCCCATATTTAGATTATACGAAAAATCATCATAAATCAATACAAAAATTCGTATTTTTTTATATTCTTCTTATAAAATTTCATAATTTATATTACAAAATAGATGATAAAGCATCAAAAAAAGGAGAATTCTTTGACTTTTCCAAAAAATTCTCCTTTGGTTTTTTTATTTAATCAATTTCAATCCTTTGTAATATCGCAATACCACTTTCCCCAGTATCGCATCTTCTGCCACAAATTTATTCTCCCAGTACCTTGCGTCCAATGAGCGATTGCGGTTATCTCCCATCATAAAATAATATCCTTCCGGCACTTCATATGGGCCAAAATCGCCCTCTGTCACTTCTTTGATGTATGGTTCTTGCTGTAGCGCACCATTGACATACACATCGCCGTCTTTGACTTCCACCGTATCGCCACCCACACCTATCACACGTTTGACATACAATGTTTTTTGTTCTGGGTCATCTGGATATCGAAATACTGCCACATCGCCCCGTTCCGGACTTGCAAACCAATAGCTAGTACGCAGTGCCAATATTCTGTCTTTTGTCATAATGGTATTTTCCATAGAACCTGTCGGAACCACTGCATTGACAATCAACACGTGTGTCACAAAAAACGCCAACCCCATAGCCAGTACAATGGTCTTTACCCAACTGATAATTTCTTTTGTCACTTTTTCCCGCAATTTCTTCCAACTCCTCAAACAGTATGTTTTTAGAAAGCCATGCAAATAGATGCATGGCTCTTTTCTGATAATATTATTTCAAAAATCCGTTTATGATTTGTGCTTCTGCTTCTTGTTCCGTCAAGCCCAATGTCATCAACTTCATCAACTGGTCACCTGCAATTTTGCCAATCGCCGCTTCATGAATGAGTGTTGCATCTACATCATTTGCCACAATTTCAGGTTCTGCCGCAACAATCCCATCGTCCATGATAATGGCATCACATTCGGAATGCCCATAACAGTCCGCATTGCCCACAATTTTAGAACGGAACAACTGTCTGGAATGGTCTTTTGCCACAGAACGGGAAATCAATTTTGCAGAACTGCCTGTCCCCTCCAATTCCACATCGAAAGAAGTTTCTGCATATTGGTCACCATGTGTCATAATTTTTTCACGAATGACAACGGTTGCACCTGCTGCCAATTTTGCACTGGACACACGATTTGTGGAATCCACACCTTTTAATTGTAATGTATCCATTTCCAAATAGCTGTTTTCTTCCCCTACGATATGGGTTTGCGGATTGATGATACGTTTGCCGTTGCCATCGCCTTCACCAATATGTTTTTCCAAATATTTGACTTTTGCATTTTTACCTACAAAGAAACGGTGAATCCCTTCATGCAAAGATTCTTCATTCCCACAGTTATGAATACCACAGCCGGCAACGATGGTCACTTCTGCATTTTCGCCAATGTGAAAATCATTGTATACCAAATCATGCACACCTGCCTCTGTAATCAATGCAGGAATATGCACGTTTTCATTTTTTGTATTTGCTTTGATATAGATATCAATACCGGAACCATTCTCTTTCGGTACAATCTGTATATTCTCTGTGGAGTTTCTACCTTCGCTTTTTCCGTTGCTGCGAATGTTAAACGCACCTGTGACAGGAATTTCTGTCATATCTGCCACTTCTGCCAGCAAATTTTTGATAACATCATTTAACATTATGCATTCCCCTCCTGAAAATATCTGCAACCAACTTCCACATCAAACAATTCCGGCAACACTTCTTCTTTTGTACCTATTTGTGCAATTTCTCCGCCACTGATAACCACCACTTGGTCAGCAATATTCAAAATACGTTCTTGGTGAGAAATAATCAATATAGATGCCTGTATTTCATCATGCATTTTTTCAAACACATCAATCAAGTTTTTGAAACTCCATAAATCAATACCGGCTTCCGGTTCATCAAACAATGTCAATTTTGTTTTTCTTGCCATCACTGTTGCAATTTCAATTCTTTTCAACTCCCCGCCGGAAAGGCTTCCATTGACTTCTCTGTCAATATAATCTTTTGCACAAAGGCCAACTTCTGACAAATAGTCACACGCTGCTGCTGTGGACAAATCTTTGTTGCCGCTTGCCAGTGTAATCAAATCTTTTACGGTTACGCCTTTGAAACGTACCGGTTGTTGAAATGCAAAGCTCACCCCGGCTTTCGCACGTTCTGTAATACCCCAATTTGTAATATCCTGCCCGTCCAACAGTATTTGCCCACTGTCAGGTGCAATAATTCCCGCAATCACTTTTGCCAATGTAGATTTTCCGCCGCCGTTAGGGCCTGTAATCACCACAAATTTTGCATCATCAATCACCAGATTGATATTGTTCAAAATCTGTTTTCCATCTGCGGAAAAAGAAATGTTCTTTAATTCCAGCATATTCTTATCCTCCTATATTTATCAAACAGTTCAGCTTTTTTTGCCAAACATCATATCTGAAAACTAACATGAATTATACCAATTTCTGTATTCCCATGTCAACGATTTTCCCCCAAAACCTCCTCTTTTTCGCACGTTTGCTCTTTCTTTTTGTTTTGCTTTGGGCTAAAATAAATATCATATTACTTATAAAGGAGGTTTTTTTATGCTTGGTTTTCATTCTGACGGCATCTGTCTGTATGGTGCTTCTGACACCCTCAAAGCACAACTCAAAAAACAAAAACTCCCACTAATCGGAGCAGTCACAGGCAACACTTTGGTATTTTCTGTGGATAATGCGGAAATTATACAAAAACGCCCTTATCATATTTCATTTTCCGCTGTGACAACACCTTGGTTTGTATGTTCTTTGACGCAACCCATGTCACACCCTTTGCAAATTTCTTTTGCATCGGAAACAGATTTGGCAACCTTTATCAAAGCCATGTATTATGCATCACAAGAGTTTTTGCATCTGGATATTGAACTTTCGTTCTTAAAGCAAACGCTTTCCCAATGTGGCACATTACACGCTTATACAGAAAATACATTTTCACAAATTCCAAAAGACAGCAAAGTCATTGTATTCTATTTTGGAAATGGTGGTTTTTTGGCAACCGACCAACTTTGCCAAACATTGACCAAAACCCATCAGTTGGATATGGGTAACATCACATTGGCAGGCTCTTTTGCTTCCAAAAAAAATCTTTTGGTTGCATTTGCCTCTGCCACATAACCCCCTCTTTACAAAACTGTATTTTGTGTTACAATAAAGTCGCAGGCAGTTTTTTGCCTGCGGCAAATACAGAGTAGGGCTTTGTGCGTCAAGTGTCTTGTGAACGGGGAGTTGTCACAAGAACGAAAAGATACACATCTTGCGATACAAAACCCGCATCCCGCTGTCAAATAATAAAGAGATGAGCGTTCTTTGTTATCACAGCAAACCCTGTTTGCAAAACAGGTGTATTTGCATTGTTTTTTGTCAAACAATTTTTCGATACGCAAAGGAGGTTCTTTTTTTATGACAATTCCCAAAAAAATAAAAACAAACGAACTGGTTTTCATGGCAGCATTGATTGCCATCAATGTCATATTGTCCCGTTTTCTTTCCATTTCCGCATGGAATTTCAAAATCGGGTTTGCTTTTGTGCCGGTGGTCATTGCTGCATTGTATTTAGGCACATGGCAGGCAGGCGTTGTCGGTGGTCTGGGTGACTTGATTGGGGCAGTATTTTTCCCGATTGGCAGATATTTTCCGGGTTTTACATTTGTTGCCATTCTGACAGGGATTGCCTATGGTCTGTTTTTACATAAAAAGCAAACATTTGCCCGTATCTTCTGTGTGGTATTTCTCACAGAATTGATTGGCAGCGTCATTATGAATTCTTTTTGGATTTCTTTACTGTATGGCTCCCCATACATTGCTGTTGTATTGCCCCGTTTGATACAAGCAGGTGTTATGTTGGTTGTCGAATGTGTTGTCATTCGCCTGCTCATCAATTATGTACCTGCGTTACAACAAAAAACTTCTTAAAGTCAAAAACCATACCTACGCTCAGGGTATGGTTTTTTCTATGTTATAAAAATTGTCTATACAAATTTCCATTTTTCGGATACACTAGAAGAAATAAACAGAAAGGAGCGTGTTTTATGGACACATTAAAATCTATTGCTGTGTTAATTGATGCAGATAATACGCAATTAAGCAAAATCGAAAGCGTATTACATGAATTGTCCGCTTATGGCAGAATTATTGCAAAAAAAGCATATGGAAACTGGAAAAAACCCACATTGAAAAATTGGGAAACCGAAGTCAAGCGACTTGCCATTCGAGCCGAACAACAATTTGACTATACTTCCGGTAAAAACACAACAGACATTGCCATCACCATAGATGCCATGGATATGTTGCATACCAAAATGTATGACTGCTTTGTATTGGTGTCCAGTGACAGCGACTTTACCCCGCTTGCCATTCGCCTGCGGGAATCCGGTGTGCATATCATTGGCGTTGGAGAAAAAAAGACATTGGAAGCATTTCGCAACGCTTGTGATGAATTTATATTTTTGGAATTTTTGGGCAATACCGAAACCGTATCCGAAACTGCCATCACCACACAAGTGGAACATACAGACAATACGCCTGTGACACCGAATATCAATGAAATTCATTATCTTTTGCAGATTGCATCATTCAAATATCAAGATGATGACGGCTATACAAACGTATCTTCTGCGGGTTCTTATATCAAACGTGCAAAGCCGGATTTTGACTCCCGCACATATGGATATAGCAAACTGCCGGAGCTGATTGAGGCTTTTCCGGAGCGTTACGAAACACGTCGTTATAGCGGCAAAGGCACTGTCACCATCATTGCTTATAAATGTTTAAGCACCACATAACAAAATATGTTTCATTTGGAGGTCTATATCATGGAAATACAACTTGCCACACCCAATGATATCACCGATTGGCTGAAACTGGTTGACAAAGTAAAGCAAGACTTTCCGGGATTGGAAACACCACAAGCCATAGATGCACACAAACATACTGTTTTCGATTTTATGGAAAAACACGCCGCCATTTGTGCCAAACAAGATGGGCATCTGGTTGGTGCTTTGTTATTTGCAAAAGAAACAGCTATGATTTGTTTTCTGGCGGTTGCCCCGGATATGCGTAGACAGCATATTGCCGAAAACATGATTGCCTATATGCTGACATTTCTGGACACAACAACAGACATTGTGGTCACAACATATCGTGAAGGCATAGCGGAAGGGATAGCTGCCAGAGCCTTTTATCAACATTTGGGCTTTGTTGCAGGCAAATGTACGGAAGCCTTCGGAAGTCCCGTACAAGAATTTGTATGGAAACGCCGATAGCATATCCCAAAATCCTATACTTTGTTTTCTATATCAAAAAGCGGCGTATTTTACGCCGCTTTCTTTTTTATTTCCGCAATGATTGCAACCATGCAATTTCTTTTGCATATCCTTCCAATTCGTTTGGTGTTTCCAAATAAAACGGAATATCCGCAAATTTCGGGTGATTGATGATGGCAGATAACGCCTGTATGCCAATTTCCCCCTCATCTAAGCAAGCGTGTCTGTCTTTGTGACTGCCCATTTTGTTTTTGCTGTCATTCAAATGTACCGCTTTCAAACGTTCCAGCCCAATCACATCATCAAACTCCCGCAACACATCGTCCAAACATTCCACGATGTTGTATCCCCCATCAAACACATGACAGGTATCCATACAAACCCCTATTTTATCAGACAATTCCACACGGTCTATAATCTGTCGCAATTCCTCAAAATTACGTCCGACTTCTGTTCCTTTGCCTGCCATGGTTTCCAGTAATATTTCTGTTTTTGTTTCCGGTTGCAATACTTGATTTAATAAATCCGCAATTTTGACAATGCCCACATCAGCCCCCTGTTTCACATGACTGCCGGGGTGAAAGTTGTACATTGCTTCCGGTAAGTGGGACAACCGTTCCAAATCCTCTTGCAATACCTTTTGTGCAAACGCTCTGATATTGTCATCAGCTGCACAAGGGTTCATGGTATATGGTGCGTGTGCCAACAACTTCCCAAAATGATGTTCTTTGCAAAACGCACGCATTGCCCGTATATCCTCCAAATCCAATGCTTTCATACTGCCGCCTCTTGGATTTCTTGTAAAAAACTGAAATGTATTTGCACCAATTTGTTGTGCTGTTTTTGCCATTGCCAAATATCCTTTGGCAGACGATAAATGACACCCAATGGTAAACATATTTTTCCTACCTGCCTCTCTTTTTTGATTCTCTCTATTTTACGCAAAACAGATATCTTTTGCAACATAGACAAACAGATTGTTTTGTTTTATAATAAAAACAATTCAAAGCAGGAAAGTGGGGAGAATTTTATGCAAACCAAACGAGAATTTCGATTGTTTCAACCCTTTCAAGCCAGTAGTCTTTTGCCGCATTTATCCTATATGGCAAGCCAAGGCTGGGAACTGAGTGCCATGCATGATATTGTATTGACCTATCGCAAAATCGAACCGCAACAACGCACATACACCATGGTTTTCACAGGCAGTCCGTTTTATTTGATTGCCCCCGAGAAAGAAAAACAACAAACCATCATACAAGACTTTGCAGAAGATGGTTTTGTTCCCTGTGCAAAGTTACGCAACACACAAATTTTTTACACCACAAAACAAAATGCATTTCCATTGTCTGCATCTACCACGTCGTACCTTGTAGATACTGCACAATGCATCAAAACCGTTTTGTATACACAGATTGTGGTTTGTTTGTTTTTGGCATTTTTGTTAAGTTGTTCTTTTTTCTCTGTTGTGACAAAAAACCCAGTTTTGGTGCTTTCTCATTTTTCACTTGGTATCTTGTATAGTTGTTTGCCGTTTCTGGTACTTTTTTTGACATTGCAGGCTTTTTTATATCTGCCTGTTACCAAACGCAATATCCAACACACACACAATGGACAAAATCTCCTGCCCATGTCCACACCACTGTGCAAAATTTCCCTTGCCTGTGACATTTGTTCTTTTGTGTTGTTGGTGGGTATGGTTGTTGCGGTTTTGTTTGGGACTTCCCTACCATTGCATCAGAAACAGTTGATTTTGTTTGCTTTTTTATTGCCGTTTCTGTATTTGGGCAGTGTCAATGTTTTGCAAAAAACATTATCCCATCGTTTTTCTGCAAAAACTGTGACCACATATTCTGTCATTGCCGTACTTGTGATTGCGATTGCATTTTTTATCACACAAATGTACAGTATTTTTTCTGCTTCTTATACAGAAACCGAACAGCAGTCAAACACTTATACACAATCTGACATACCAAAAGCACCGCTTCCTTTTGTCATCACAGACTTTGTAGACACACAGGACGGTACATACCATGTCACACAAACATATCAATCATCGCCGTTTGTCACAGAATACAACAGTTCGTACGATGTGCAACCGTTGGACGCCTATTTGGTTTGTACGATTGTCGATGTGCATACCCCCATATTCTTTGACATTTGCAAACAGGATTTTGAAAAAACACCTTATACCGACCAGCCATGGCAGACCGTCCCTATAACAAATGCGGATACAGCGGTACAAATTGTTGATGTAGAAGAACCCATGTATGTATTGTTGACAAAAGAAAACCGTATTGTGTATATTCGTTCTGACATTGCTTTTACACCCACACAATTGGATATGCTTGCACAACAAGTATTTGCTTTTGACATACCCGCATCATAAAAAAATAGCTGTTGGAACATTCCAAAAGCTATTTTTTTCTATTTTTTATTTCCAAACACTGTCCGCAATGGTAAACTGCACAGAACCCATACTGCCGGGTGCTACCACATATTCATCAAAGGCAATCACCAATTCCCCTGCCTCATTGATATAAAAACTTTCTGTACCATCTAAACCACGGAAACCGTCCTCACCAATAAAATACGTTTCGGTTTGGCTTTCTTGCATCTGTTCTTGCATTTGTTTTTGAATATCATCGCTGATTGCCTGCAATTTTGCATCATCATGGACATATTCTTGCAATGTCACCACTGCACCGGTTGCTTTGTCAATGGTAAATATTTTGACATATTGTGTACCAGATGCCTCAATCACTTCTGTATTGATGCGGATACTCAAATATGCTTTGTTGTCTGTCACCACTTCGTAGCTGGATTGCATTGCATAATGCCCTTCTCCCTTTGTGCGTTGTACTTCTGCCTCATACTGTGCAATCAAATCTTTGATGTAATTTTCCATTTCTGCATTGGCTGCCACATTCCCCTCCACTCTTGGGATATCCAAATCTGCTGTCATATTGTTTTTTTCATTGGTATATCTGCCAAATGTCATCACATTGGTGATACGCCCAATCACAGGCAATCCTACCATAGCATTTGCCATCACAGGACTTGCATTGACCACCACACCAAACGCCACAACCACCGCTGCTGCTACCATGCCTATTTTTTTCATATTCCCCATGAAAAAACGCCGTCCTCTTTCTGCTCTTGCCCTTGCAATGCCATCTGCTGCCCGTTGTTTTGCTTCTTTTGGCACAGGAATTTGCATATATGCCTCTTTTTGTTCAGATAATGGATTGTTATTTTTTTGTGTAGACACTTTTCATTCCTCCTACTGTAACTTTTTACGCATTTTTTGTAAGGTACGATAAAGCCTTGCCTTTACCGTATTGATATTTTCTTTTGTAATTTGTGCAATATCTTCCAGCTTATAATCTTCAAAATATCGCAACATGACAACTGTCTTATCTTTTGGGGAAAGCTGCTCCAATATATCTTGCAATTCCCATTCCGTATGTAACGAAACAACATCTTCGCAGACACCGCCAACCTGTTCCAAGATATCTTCTTCCATAGTTGTTTCCCATTTATATTTTCTTAGAAATTCCAATGATGTATTGATGACAATACGATACAACCATGTGGATAAATACACTTCATTTTTCAAATGGTCACAATCTTTCACGGCACGATATGCACTTTCCTGCACAATATCCAATGCGTCTTGCTCATTTCGTACATATCCATATGCCAAGCGATAAAACTTATCATATTGTTCAAGCAGGCATTGTTCCACTTGTTTTTGCCTTTTGGATATCATGGTTTTGCCTCCCAATTACTGTTTTCTTTTGTATTGCTATCTATTAGATGATAGAGCCATACAAAAAGTTGCAACGATTTTTTATTTTTTTGAAAACTTTACAAATTCATAAAAAGCAGTGTAAAATAGCCATAAAAAGAAAGTAGGAACATCACATGGCAAAGTTTACACAAAACATCATATTGTTTGATTTAGATGGTACATTGACAGACTCCGCAGAAGGCATCATTCGCTCTGCACAATATATGCAGGAAAAAATGGGTATGCCCATATGGCAATCCGAAGATTTGCATTTTATGATTGGGCCGCCCTTGCGAGAGAGTTTTCGAGATGCATTTCATATGGACGAAACACAAATCGAACAAGGAATTTTACATTTCAGAGAGCGTTATTTTTCCGTAGGATTGTTTGAAAACATCGTCTACACCGGTATACCGGAAACATTGCAACAACTGCGTGCCATGGGCAAACGCCTTGCCGTTGCCACATCGAAACACCAAAGCACAGCCATTCGTATTTTGGAGCATTTTGGTTTGACAGAATATTTTGAAATCATTGGTGGTGATGACCAAGCATCTGCACGCAACACCAAAGCAAAAGTGATTGCCTATGTCATGGAACAACTGCAAGCCGATACCACCGACATCATCATGGTAGGGGACCGTAAATTTGACATCGAGGGTGCACATACCATGCATATTCCTGCCATCGGCGTATTATACGGCTACGGCAATCAACAAGAATTGACTGCTTGCGGTGCAGATGCCATTGTGCAAACACCACAGGACTTACTCACAGTATTTATATAAAAAACGAGGGGAATGTTCCCCTCGCTTTTTTCTGTTAAAATTCCATTTTCTGTTTCAAATATGTTATCAATTCAGAAATCGGCATTCTTTCCTGTTCCATGGTATCTCTGTCACGTACAGTCACACAACCATCTTCCACACTTTCAAAATCGTATGTGATACAGAATGGTGTACCAATTTCGTCCTGTCTTCTGTAACGTTTGCCGATAGAACCGGTTTCGTCATATTCGCAGTTAAATTCTTTTGCCAGCATTTGATATACTTCGGTTGCTTTTTCACCCAATTTTTTGGACAAAGGCAATACGGCTGCTTTCACAGGTGCTAATGCAGGGTGGAAATGCAATACGGTTCTGATATCGCCTTCACCCACTTCTTCCTCATCATATGCTTCACACAAGAACGCCAATGTCATTCTGTCTGCACCCAAAGAAGGTTCGATACAATAAGGGATATATTTTTTGTCTTTTTCTTGGTCAAAGTATGTCATATCCTGACCGCTTGTTTCTTGGTGACATTTCAAATCGTAATCGGTTCTGTCTGCAATGCCCCACAATTCGCCCCAACCAAATGGGAAACGATATTCAATATCCGTCGTACCTTTGCTGTAATGGGATAATTCTTCTTTGGAGTGGTCTCTCAAACGAATGCTGGTTTCGGGCATATGCAAATCCAACAACCATTGTTTGCAGTAATTTCTCCAATACTGGAACCATTCCATATCGGTATCCGGTTCACAGAAGAATTCCAATTCCATCTGTTCAAATTCTCTGGTACGGAATGTGAAGTTACCGGGTGTAATTTCGTTACGGAAAGATTTCCCAATCTGACCAATCCCGAATGGTAATTTTTTACGGCTGCTTCTTTGTACGTTTTTGAAGTTTACAAAAATACCCTGTGCCGTTTCTGGACGCAGATACACTACGTTTTTGGCATCTTCTGTCACGCCTTGGAATGTTTTGAACATCAAATTGAATTGACGGATTTCTGTAAAGTTGTGTGCACCACAGGAAGGGCAACAGATATTGTGTTCGTCCACAAAATTTTTCATCTGGTCGTTGCTCCAACCGTCTACAATCATTTCCGGCATATTGTTGTCCTGTATAAATTCTTCAATCATTTTGTCAGCACGGAATCTTTCTTTACATTCTTTACAATCCATCAAAGGGTCACTGAAACCGCCCACATGACCGGACGCTACCCATGTTTGTGGGTTCATCAGGATTGCACAGTCCACCCCAACATTGTAAGGGCTTTCTTGAATAAATTTTTTCCACCATGCTTTTTTGACATTGTTTTTCAATTCCACACCGATGGGGCCATAATCCCAAGTATTTGCCAAACCACCGTAAATTTCAGAACCGGGATATACAAAACCTCTGTTCTTTGCCAAAGCAACCACTTTTTCCATTGTTTTTTCCATACAAAAAACCTCCTTTGATTTGTGTGTTTTTATCGAGGAATACAAAGTTTTTTGTATCAAAAAAGCCTTCCACCCCTCGCCTATCAGAAGCAAGGGACGAAAGGCAAACAAGTCTTCCGCGGTTCCACCCTCATTGATTTGCATTGGTTTATGCAAACCCACTCTTGTGAAAAATCATGCTGCTCCAAAGTGCCGTTCTTTGCATTGTATTGTCATCTTGCACCCACCGATGACTCTCTGAAAAATCCGCCGCAAATACTCCTCTTTTTCTACGCAGTTATGAACTTGTTTATCAATCTATCACAGTTTTTTGTCATTGTCAAGCGGTTTTTTCTTTTTCTGAAAATCAAATGTCCGCCGTAAAACGTCTGCTTTTCAAATCCAAGCCCAAATGTACCTGTATATAACGACGTAACACATGGTCTAATTCCTGCAACACGGCATCAGAAATCGAAAACGAAAAAATTTTCTTTTCCGTTTCGTATAGCACATATTGCATCGCTTGCACAACACCAGCCGACAGTGGTTTTGCCCCCGTTGTTCTGTGTCGTTCACATAAAAAGAGTGCCTCCTGTTCCGCAAAGAACAGCCGCTCGCCCTTCTGACACTCCATACATTCCACAGATGCCAAAAACCCTGTCACTTGCAGCCATTTGATTTCCAGAATACGTCCCACCAACTGTGCAGAAATATCACCTTTTGCCATTTTCTGCAACCCCAGCAAAAAGTATCGCAACACCGCATCATGCTCCATATGGTCGGGACAAATGCGGTCTGCCAATTCTGCCAAATACACCGCCTGCGAAAGCATATCCATATCTGTACGCAATTCATAAAAACTTTCAATCAAATCTGCCTGTGTCACAGAGGCAAACCCTCGCCCTTCAAACAATGTAAAATCAGCATAACAAAACAACTGTGTCCCTGCCAAAAGAGGGCTTTTTGTTTTTTTTGCACCTTTTGCACATAAGCGTACTTTGCCGACGCCCTTTGCCAGCACCACAAGATATTTATTGTTTTCGCCTTGCGGCTGTTCCTGTATCACAATGCCTCTGATTTGGTTTACGCCCATATCATGCCTCCATGTTCTCTTTCGGATACAAAAATGTAAAATCCAATGTTGGTAATTTTCCTAATTTTTCTAAAATCCATGCATTTGCATTCACCCAACTTTTGCACTTATCCAATATGATGGCATCTGCTGTCATCACACAATCCAGCATCTCCAATGTCGTATCCACATCATGAATGACTTCTGCCTCAATGGTAACAGGCAAATCAGAAAGCCACTCCAAAATCAATCCTTTGAGCCTACCCGAATTGGAAACGGGAGCATCTAAATAAAAGATGGCTTTTTCTGCGTGTTTTTCCGTCAAATATCCACCTATCAAACGCACTGCCTGCTCTGTTTTGTCAATCACACGATAAGAGCCACGCAATGCTGCCAAATCTCTAATACTGCCGTCCATGCCTTTGCACAGCACCGTATCCGACAATGCCACTTCTGTGGTAATGATGCTGTTTAAGCCGTCAATATGTACCGTTTTTCCTGCCAAACTGCCTGTGATTTCCTTTTGTTTTCTTTCTTTGGTCTGTGCCAACGTGGAAACTGCCCGCACCAAAGCCAATCTTTGCCGTTCGGAAAACATATAATGATTGCCAATCATCACCGATGCTGCTTTGATGCGATACCCTCTGTCCAACAGATATTGCAAATCTTTTGCCGCCTCATATAATTTTGATACACTTGCCCCATAAAATTCTTTTGCATCACTTGGGACATAGCCTCGTTTTACCGTTTTGCTCATGTTGTTCCCCCCATGACATACACAGGCTTTGGAGTATTTCCAAAGCCTGTTGTCCATCAATCGAATGTTTTGTAACGGGAACTTTCCGCAATCCGCCTTTTGGGATTGGGTGTCTGCTGTGACTTTCTGTATTGCAGATAATCCCGTACTTGTCCTGTCTGCAAAAATATTTGCCATAATTCCTGTTCTGTTTTCATACGGTCATCGTCCCCTTTCAAGGTTAACATATGACAGAAAAACAAAACCCATACGACACAATTCTTGCCATATTTGCTTTCTTACAGATTTTTTTTGTCATAACCGAAGTTACGCAACAAGAAATCGCTGTCACGCCAATCTTTTTTCACTTTTACCCAAATTTGCAAAAAGATAGAAGAACCCAGCAAACGCTCCATATCCTGTCTTGCGTATGTGCCGATTTTTTTGAGCATACTGCCATGTTTGCCGATGATGATGCCTTTATGCGAGTCCTTTTCACAGTATATCAATGCTTGCACATCAACAATATTTTGTTCGGGGCGTTTTTTCATGGACATAATTTCCACTGCAATTCCATGCGGAATTTCATCTTGTAACAGATACAATGCTTTTTCTCTGATGATTTCCGATGCAATTTGACGTTCCGGTTGGTCTGTCACCATATCGGCTGGGAAATACTGTGGGCCTTCGGGTAAAAATTTGCGAATGACTTGTAACAGTCGGTCTGTATTGTTGCCGGTTGCCGCAGAAATGGGCACGACTTCCCGAAACGGATATAATCTGCTGTATGTGTCAATCACTGCCAGCAATTTTTCTTTGTCCAGTACAGTATCCACTTTGTTGATGACCAGTACTACAGGTGTTTTTACATTTTGTAATTTTTCCAAAACGTATTTATCTGCTTCCAACACTTTCTCTGTGGGTTCTACCAAAAACAACACCACGTCCACCTCTTTGAATGTATTTTCCGCAGAACGCACCATAAATTCTCCCAATTTGTGTTTTGGCTTATGAATCCCCGGTGTATCCAAAAATACACATTGAAAATCCTCTTTTGTCAAAATGCTTGTAATTTTGTTTCTGGTTGTTTGTGGTTTGTTGGACGTAATCGCAATTTTTTCCCCAATCAAACAATTCATCAATGTGGATTTTCCTACATTTGGTCTACCTACCAATGATACAAACCCTGAATAAAATTTTCCCATAGATTGCCTCCTGCTTATTCTTGTTCCAATGCTTGGCGTTCTGCCTCCATTGCCGCTTTCATTTCTGCCTCTTTTGCGTCCCAATCCGCTTGCATTTCCAACAGCAACATATATTGCAGCCATCTGTCATTTTTTGTTTCAATATCTTCTTTTGTCAATCCTTTGAGCATGGTCAATGCCTGATAATAGCGAATACCGTTTTCCGCTGTGATATATTCCGACTGCATACCCAATATCACCGCAATGCGATTGGGCAGCATATAACGGCGGATTTCATCTTGTACGCCTTGTGTGGATTTTCCCAAACGCTGCATAAACTCCATGGCATTTTTATAATGCACAATATATTCACTTTCTTTGATTTTCACACGCTTCGCCTGCCACTTGGTTTCAATGTATTCCACAATTTCTTCCATTGTTTTTGCATTTGGCTGAATTTGCACGTCTGCAAAACGTGCTTTTAATGCTTCCATTCTGTCTTGGCTCATGATTCTTCTATTCCTTTCAGTTCATCTAATTTTTTTCGGATTGCCTGCATATCTTCCCAAGCAGGCCGCTTTTTCGTTTCATCTCGCAACAATGCAGATGGGTGATATGTAGCAATGATATGACAGCCTTTGCGTTCATACCATTGTCCTCTTTGTTTTGTAATTTTAAAATTTTCATCAATGATGGTTGTTGCTGCAATTCTGCCCAAACATACAATGATTTTGGGTTGTATGAGTGCAAATTGATATCGTAGATAATTGATGCAAGCCTGTTTTTCATCGTCATGCGGGTCACGGTTACCGGGTGGTCTGCATTTGACCACATTGGCAATATAGACATCTTCCATGCGTAAATGCACAGCAGACAACATTTTATCCAATAATTGTCCCGCAGGGCCAACAAAAGGCTGTCCCTGCAAATCCTCCTGTTGTCCGGGGCCCTCTCCGATAAACATAATATCTGCCTGTTTGTTGCCTTTGCCGATGACAACATTTGTCCGCATTTCCGACAACCTGCATTTTTTGCAATGATAACAAGCCCCTTCTAAAATTTCCCATGTTTTTTCCATATCTTTCACTCCAAACGATATGCTTTCAGTGCCTCTTTCGCCCAATTCACAAAATGCTCACTAGCCCCCCAATCAAAGCGAAAAAAGATACCGTTGCTGCTGCCACCTGCCACAAAATGCACATTTGTAACCCCATCGACTGCATTTACCAAAACCGTCAATGTCGCACGATTGCCGGTACGCATATAATACTGCTCAAACACTGCCATCTCTACCTCTGCCCCTTGTTGTGTCTGGATTGCATAGCGGTCTAAACATTTTGCACAGGTAAATTTGTCCAGTTCCTTTTCTAAAATATCTATGGTCTCTTTGGGTGATAACGATACCTTCCAATCTTCGTTTTGCATCACATTACCCCTTTCTGTCTGCTTGCAAATACTTGATTTTATTTAATATCTTCCCCTCGAAAACCAAACGGCAACAAATCGGATACAGAAAATGCTTTTTCGCCTGCGGTATCACTCCAAAGCACCACTTCACCTTCGGGCATAAATTCAAACAAAATCTGTCTGCAAATACCACAAGGTGCTGCATAATCGCCACTGCTTGCCACGATAGCAATTTTTTCAAATTCCTGTACACCTTCGGAAACTGCTTTTGTCACAGCTGTCCGTTCGGCACAGATGGTCGCTCCGTATGTTGCATTTTCCACATTACAACCTGTAAACACACGACCATCTTTTGCCAGCAATGCCGCTCCCACCTGAAAATGAGAATATGGTGCATATGCATATGTCATTGCCTGTTTTGCTTTTTCAATCAATGTTTTGTTATCCATATCTGTCACGTCCTTTTCTTTATGCTCTTGGAATACCTGCCGTCTCCAATATTTCTTTTTGTTTGGCAAACATTTCTTTTTCTTCTTCCGGCTCTATATGGTCATAGCCCAGCAAGTGCAACATACTGTGTGCGGTCAAAAATGCAATTTCTCTTTTGAGAGAATGTCCGTATTCCTCCGCTTGCTCCTTGGCTTTCTCCAAAGAAATGATAATATCCCCCAATACAATTTCCCCGTTTTCATTTCTTTCTATGATTTCATTTTCTGCAAATGTCAACATTGGAAAGCTCAATACATCTGTCGGGCGGTCAATATTACGAAATTGTTTGTTGATTTGCTGTATTTCCGCATTATCCACAATGGAAATGCTTACCTCGCAATTTTCATCAAATCCCTCATATCGCAAACTGTCCAAAACAATGGTTTCTATGGCTTGTTCCAATGCTTTTGGAAAATCCTCTGTACGAATATCAATCAGTGCTGTCATTGGTTTGTTCCTCCTGTGTGGTTTGTACTTCTTTGTGTTCTGCCGCTTGAATGTCTGTTTGTTTGGGATACGCAACACGCTCATGATACATACCATGAAATACTTTCAAAAAAGAGGTTCGAATCATTTCCAATTCATTGATGGTCAATCCGCTGTTGTTCAGCTGCCCATCGTCCAATTTGTCTTTCATCAAACCTTTCATTGCCTCTGCGGCTTCGTCCAATGTCTTGCCTTGTCCCAACATAGAACGCACAGCCGCCTCCACCGTATCTGCCAACATCACCACCGCCGCTTCTCTGCTAGATGGTATTTTCCCATGATACCGATAGTTGCTTTCGTCCACCTGCTCTGCACCATATTGTTTGAGTGCCTGAAAATAAAAATATTTTACCAAGCCTGTCCCATGATGCTCCACAATCATGTCCTGTATCACAGATGGCAACTTATATCTTTGTGCCAATTCCAAACCGTCTTTTGTGTGATTGGTGATGATTTTTGCACTTTTTTCGGGTGGTAAATCATCATGCGGGTTGTGTCCTGTTTGATTTTCCGCAAAATATAACGGATATTTCAATTTTCCCACATCATGATAATACGCCCCTGCCCTTGCCAATGCCGTATTGCCGCCAATGTCATACACAGCCGTTTCTGCCAGATTTGCCACAATCAAGCTGTGGTGATATGTACCGGGAGCTTCAATCATCAACTTACGCAACAGTTCATTGTTTGGATTTGTAAATTCCATCAACCGCAAAGCTGTATTTGCCTGAAACACCGTTTCCCAAAACGGCAAACTGCCCACAGCCACAATCATGGAAACCAAGCCCGTTGCCGCACCGATACCGCTTTGTACTAACAACGTCATGGAATATCCTTCTCCAAAGAAAAAGCCCAAAGCCATCATCGCCGTGAAATTGACAAACGCCATACCCAATGTTGCAGGAAACAAATAGGCACGCTTGTCCGTTTTTTGTATAATCAACGCCGCAAATGTACCACTCAATAAGGCATACATCAAAAACTGTACGTCACCATGATAAATAAAACACCCCACAATACAAAACAATGCATTGAGCCATAACGCCGTTCTTCTGCCAATCAATAAGCTGACCAGCATCGCAAACAACCCTGCCGGAATGAGTGTAAACATTTCCAAATCGGATAACAATGCAATCAATAATATCATGATGATGTATATGGTAAATAACATACGCACTTCATTTTGTTTCAATACCTTTGCACTTCTGCCCCATATAAAAAACAAATACATTGCTGCAAACACCATACTGGTCATCAATAAACTACCCAACAACGGCATCAAATTCCCCTCAATACCGCTTTCGTCCACCAAACGCAATGTCACCAGTCTGTCATAAATTTCTTGGGTGATGATTTCGCCCTCATCTACAATTTTTTGATTTTTTCGAATCAATACGTCGGCAACTTCTGCCCGTTTTTCTTCTTTGGCTGCTTCCACAGCCGCATCGTCCACAATCAAATTCGGCTCAATGGCTGCAGTCAAAAGCACCATTGCCATCTCTTTCAAATCTATATGCCAATCCGATTTGGTCAATGCATTTTGCAATGTTTCTTTTGCCTGCTCTATGCCATCGGCAGTCACACCTTTTTCATACACGGTATGCAATACCGAAACACAATCATGCATAAAATCTTTTCTTTGTTGTGGTGTCAACGCCTGATATGCCGTCAACTGCTTATGCAATAACACCACAGGCAATTCCAATGCCGTTTTCTGCACAGCATCGTAATAGCTTTCGTCCTCCCCCAAATGGGCAAGCACCGTTTCCAATTCCTCAAAAACGCCCTCCACCTGCAAGGTACATTTTTCTGCCACAGACACATCTGTTTTGTAAATCGGGCCAACACTGTTTGCTGCGGCTGCCCGCAATTTTTCTGTTGCAGCCTCATCAACGGTATCTTCTGTAGCAACATATCGCTTTGTTGCCACAGAACCCACCTGCACGGTATTTCTTTGTTGTATCGAGCCTGTGCCTATGACAATCACCGTTAAAATCAAAGCCAATACAAACAGTGAATTTTGAAAAATGGCTTTATTTTTTGTGATATTTTTCTTTCTTGTCATTGGAACCACTCCGCTTCTTTGCTTCAAACTTTTCATATGCGGCAATAATCTTTTGCACCAAAGGGTGACGGACAACGTCTTTGTTGGTTAATGTAATCATACCAATATCTTCTACCCCTTGCAATATTTTTACAGACTCCATCAAACCGGAACGTTTGTCATCTGCTAAGTCAATTTGTGTCAAATCCCCTGTCACAACGGCTTTTGAGCCGTAACCAATTCTTGTCAAAAACATTTTCATCTGTTCCGGTGTTGTATTTTGTGCCTCGTCCAGCACAATGAATGCATTGTCCAATGTACGCCCTCTCATGTATGCCAAAGGAGCGACCTCAATCAAGCCACGCTCCATATTTTTCAAAAATGTTTCTGCCCCCATAATTTCATACAATGCATCGTATAACGGTCTTAAATAGGGGTCTACTTTTTGCTGTAAATCCCCCGGCAAAAATCCAAGTTTTTCCCCTGCCTCTATGGCAGGTCTTGTCAATATAATACGGTTGACTTCATTGTTTTTGAATGCGGTAATTGCCATTGCCATTGCCAGATATGTTTTGCCTGTACCTGCCGGCCCAATACCAAATACAATGGTATTGTTTTTTATCAAATCAATATATTTTTTCTGTCCCAATGTTTTTGGTTTGAGTGGTCTGCCGTTTGCAGTCAAACAAATCAAATTGTCGTATATCTTGCCCAATTCCTGCAAATTTTCTTCTTCCACAGATGCCAGAAAATAGGAAAGATTTTGGTCTGTGATTTCTTCCCCTTTTCTTGCCACCGTCGCCAAAGATTGCAGTACATGGTATGCTTTTTGCACATTTTGTTGTTCTCCCACAATTTTGACATCATCTCCACGATTGACCACACGCACATCGCAATTTTTTTCTATTTTTTTGATATGACAATCAAATTGCCCAAATACCGGCAATAATATTTCATTCTCCAACTGTAATGTCTGTTCCACTTGGTTCATATATGGCATCTTGCCCCTTTCTTTGTATCTTTCCGATTTGTTCCGACAATGTGGCTTTGCCTACGGCACGAATACAGTCTGTATATACTTCATATTGCAATTCCAATTGCTCTATGGTTTCATTTTGTTGTAAATCTTTATTTGCTTTTTCATGACAAATTTGCTCCAATTCTTGTTTTGCCTCTTCGACGGTTCTTGTTTTCGGCTTTGTGATATATGGCTGATATTGTTCTGTTTGCAATAAGATTGGCAATCGAAAATCACCCAATCCCATTTGTTTTTGCGATAAAATTTGGGTTTGAAATGTCCCTGTGATATTTGGTTTTACAATATCCAATTTTTTATCCTGCCATACCAATATCCGATTTGTTTTCGGTTCCCCTTGCAACACCTGCTCGCTATCCTGCAATGGTAATTGTTCGGTCATATTCTGCCAAGTTCTTGCCATCACAGAGCCTTCTGCCGCCACATATGCGCTGTGCATTTCTTCGCCCTCCACACCGACTTGTATTTCCGAAGAAATCAGCACATCACCGGCTTTCACCACATCACCCGCCTGCACCAAAGGTGTTCCTCGTTCGGCTGTGATTTGCAATATCACGCCATCTTTTTCTGCCACAATATCCTGTGGGGTTTCTTTATCAATCATTTCTGTTTTTTCAATGGTTTCTGCCAATTGTATGGTTGCATCTGTGCCTTGTATGGCAACACTCACCCAAGAAATATCTGCAAATGTGGTCAACAGTTGTTTTGTGATATGTTCCGTATCCACCTGTGATTTCCATGCACCGGGACGCAGTCCCAAATCGGCACAGGCAGAAAGCACTTCTTCTTTTGCCAGACGCTCGTTGCCTTGTACTTCCACCGTCCATACAAAAGAGGATAACACATACAATCCCACAATAAAAAACAGCAATCCCACCATCAAAAATTGTCTGCCTTTATATTTTCGCCACTTTGCAGGCAATCCGCCATATGCCATAACCTCCAACTGGCACCCCGTTTTTTCCGCACAATATTCCAAAGCCTGCACACCCTGCCATGATGTTTTCATCACCATACTGGTACCGCTGGCTTTGGCGTCCCAAAACAAAATTTGCCGATATGACGCCATATTCATAAAGCGCTCCATAGAAAAACCGGTTATCTTTATCATAACATATCCACGTAAATAATACCAGAATACAGGCAACAAAATACTTCACCCAGCCTTCTATCGCAAAAATTCCAAACTGTCCACACGCCCTTTGATGACAATACAATCGGCGGACATTTGCTTCAATTCCAATCCATTCCCACAAATTTTCAAACTGCCAATGCCTGTGGCAATGCGTATCATTTCGGTACTGTATTCCATCAACCCTTTGTGATTTTCGATTGTCAATTCTTCCTGCCCCACCATGGAAATCAAAGGCAAATGTAGCACCACTTCTTTTGGCAAATGCAATGTCTCGGCAACCTGTCTGCCCAATGCCAATGTCATTCCCTCCCTTTTGTGGTTCTATTTCTATCTTTATGCAAAACGACAGCACTTCATGCAACCGCTCTTTGCCGCAAAAAAATAACCCCCATCTGCCAAAATACCACAAATGAGAGCTATGTTTCTTTTATTCTGTTGTTTCTGTTTCTTCCACATCTTTGACAGGACTTTTGTTGTATTCAAAAAATGCCATCACAACGGTGGTATGGACGCTGCCATCTTCATTTTGTACCACCTGCAAATCTGCCAAGAAATTACGCAAAGGGCTGTTATGCAGTTGTAACAAAATATCCTTTGCTTGCTGATAATTACCACAAGTAAAAGGGATTGTCACATAACGGCGCAGGATATTGTCCTCTCCCTGTTGCGTTTGAAATGTCAATGCATATTCGTAGGCGTTTGTCAAAATACGATGCAGTTCTATCATAACCATTTGTACATTATCATATTTTGGCATCTGATGTATTGTATTTCCTTTCTGTGCCAATACTGCCAATTCTTGTTCCATTTTTTGCTGTTTAAGCAATCTTGCGTCCAACTGTGCGTCCAATGCTTCTGCCTGTTCCACTTCCAGTTGTAAACTTTCTATTTTTTGAGTGATTGGCATATGAAAAAACAAAATATATCCGCTGATGATTGCCACCACAGCCAGACAAGCCAACATTCCACGCTCTCTTACGGATAATTTTCTCATGAACGAGCCTCCTCTTCTCTCACCACTTCAAAATACACATTGGTTTCCACAAGACTTCTGCCGTCCTTTTTGGAAATTGCGGTATCTACACTCATATTTGTCACCATTTGGGAAGCATCTAAACGTGCCACCAAATCGCCGGCTTTCTCCAATGTCACACCATAAAATGTCAACAACACCTTCCCTTCTGCAATATCAATTTTGGCAACTTGTGCAGATGGACGAATGGTCGTATCAATCAAATCCAAAATTTTAATACGGTCTACTTCTGATAGCTGTTCCTCTGTCGGTGTTGCACGCACATATTTTTCCAGTACGGTATCATACTTTTTGAGCTGTTCCAATTTGGAAACCGCCTGTGTTTCCAATGCAGAAATATGATTTTCCATCTGTTTGACTTCCTGCAATGGGTCATAAATCATCACTTTTGACAACGCAAACACCACAACCAACACAAACAGGCTATATAATGCAATCGTTGCAGGTGCTGTTGTGCGGTCTATCTTAAAATATAAGTTCATGGTACGTTTTGTTGGATAGACTGTTTTTTTATTCTTTTTCAAATGGCTCATGATGTCCGTATTTAATTTCATGCCTTATTCCTCCTCTTCAAGGTCTGCAAGCAGCCCCATGACACAAGCAAAGTTATGTTTTGGCTGTGTTTTATCGCTTACATTGAGATTGGGCATAAGCTCCTCCACAGGAAGGATTGGCAATCCCAAACTGCTTTCCAAAATACTGCATACCGATGCGATACCTGCCCCACCGCCGATAAGATATATCCCCTGTAATTGGCTTTGTCGATATGTAAAGTGATAGAAGTTAATCAACTTCAACACTTCCACGGCAAGATGTTCGTACAATTCCATACAATGATTGTGTTCCAAGATACCTTGGTGGTTGCCACGCTTATACGAGCCGGCAACAAATTGGTCTACGTGCAAAATATCTGCCACAATGGCATCCAAATCTTTCCCACCCACAGGGATACGTCTGGTTATTTGCATTTTGTCATTTTGCACCACAAAAACACGGGTAGACAAATATCCCAAATCCATAAAACAATATTCATCTGGTGTATGTTCGTTTCGCATACGATATGCCTGTACCAACTGTATCAATCCCATTTCTTGCGGGAGCATTTTTTGAATGGAGAATCCACCCGAAGCAAACATATTGACATATGCGGACACCTGTTGTTTTTCCACAGCCGCCGCCATCATGGTCAATTCTGTCGGTGTTTCCTGTCCTTCCTCCATCACAGTATCACATAACGCATAATCACAATGATATTGGTGTGGTTCTCCATGAATAAAGTCATTAAATTCATATGGCAAATTGAGCATCAACTGCTCCTCTGACATATATGGCATGGAAACCAATCTGCAAATCACTTGGCTTGCAGGCAAAAGCAATGCCGCAGGGCCTTTTGGCAAATGCAATTCTTTTTTTATTTTTTTCAAAAATGCAGAAAATGCATTTGGCATGGTTATGACATCGTCCTCCATAATATGTTCCGGCAACGGCAATTCATAAAACTCCCATTTTCCGTTTTTCAAAGCCATAATCTTCAAACTATCATTACCCAAATCAAATCCAATTTTTATCTTTTTTGACATATATACGCTCCTTCTCACATCAGCAGTCCTTGATACCACCGAATCCACGATGTTCCAAACAAAATGACAATCCACCATGCCGCTGATAAAAACGGCCCAAAGGGAATTTCTGCAACAGTACCGTTCTTTTTTGCCCGCAAAGCCCATGCCAAAGCCAGCACACACCCCACAAACAGCAACAACAGCATTTCCAACCAATGCAGATACAATCCCAGTACAAACAATAACTTGATATCGCCACCACCCATGCTTTCTTTTTGCAGTACATGGTCCATCACCAATGACAAAATCAGCAAAGGCAATGATACACTCAATCCACCCATCAGCATGGAAAGCAATGTTTTTGGCAAAGGTTGCCCCAGCAAAAACACAAATACCAAGCGATTGATACCTGCCACCAAAAGCAAGCGGTCAGGCAATATATGACTGTCCCAATCAATGCAGGCAAGCAATAACAACAAACTGCCCAATATCAGTTGCATCACCAATTCCAAATGCATACCAAATTTCAGCCCCAAGCTTGCAAACAACACCGCCCCTATGACCTCCGTCACAAGACACCGTATAGGAATTTTTGCCCCGCAATAGCGACAATGTCCTTTGTGCAACAGATAGCCCAATATGGGCAGTAAATCCATCGGGTTTAGCACATGATGGCAAGCATCGCAATGGGAACGCCCCTTTGGTAAACCGCCACGCATTGCCGCACAGTCCAAAAAACTACCCATCACCGCCCCCAAAAGGGCAAGCCATATTGTCATATACAGTTGTAATATCTGTGTGCTATCCATATTGCAATCTCCTTTGTTTTTTTCCAAACGGCTTTGGGACAATGTCAGAGCGTTCTGGCACTGTCCCAAAACGGTTTGTTGTTGGAATCTCGTCGGGGCCACCCCACCCCGACGGTTGTTCCAAGTTTCATATAAAAGATTAATCTTGTTTGGGCTTAGAATGAGGATCAGATTTATCACCACTCCATGTTAATGTAACTTCACCATTTTCACTAATATTTACATTCAAATAAGCACCTTTATGGTCTTTACATTGACCATAACCTTTTTTATTTGTTGGTGCAGAACCCGATTTTAATTTTCCTTCAACCGCATCGTAATAAAAATTACCTGTTGTCTGATCCATCGTTTCACCTGTTGTCTGGTCTTCCCCAGTCATATATGTAACCAATGCAGCAGATTTTGCGGAACGTTCATTTGCGGTATCGGTTGCTTCTTTTGCTTTATCCAAGCTGTTTGCTACCATCGGAATGGACACAGCCACCAAAATTGCAATAATTGCCACAACAATCAACATTTCAATCAGTGTAAAACCACCTGTTTTTTTCAATTTTTTCAAAGCATCTTTTTTCAACTTCATCTGTTTTCCTCCTTATATGTTACACACCACCATTGTGGTGAACGAATTTGAAATATATGTATGAAAGAGAGGGGGTGGCACTCCTTCATGTGCTTATACAATCGCCCCGTACATACTGAACATGGGCAAATAAATAGATAACAGTATGATGATGACAAATACTGCCATCACACAAATAATGATAGGCTCCAACAGGGACAATGCCCTTGCCGCCAATGTGTCCACCTCATTGTCATAATATTCTGCCTGAATCCCCATGGTAGACTCCAAAGAACCGGTTGCCTCACCCATGGCAGTCATCTGCACCAACATTTGTGGCAAATCTTCACAGGCAAGCATACATTCACCCAAAGGCCGACCGCTTTCCACGCCCGGGATAACATTTCGCACCTGTTCCGACAAATGGGTATTGCTCATGGAACGGGAGGAAGTATCCAATGCCTTCAAGATAGGCATACCCGATGCAAGCATTGCGGACATGGTATGTGCAAATTGGCTTGCGGAAGTCATGACGCTCAATTTGCCCAAAACAGGCATTGTCAGCCACCACTTCGCCATTTTGATACGACCATTTTCGGTATTGCTGTAAATACGCAATAAAAGCAATCCCCCTGCAATCAAGCCCAACATCACCCAAAGATATTGGCTGAAAAAATTGGATAACGCAATCACAATACGGGTTGCCAAAGGCAATTCCATTTCCAAAGAGGTGAATGTGCTGGCAAAAATGGGTACGGCATAGGTCATAATGACAATGATAACCGCCACTGCCACAAACGTCAGAAATGCAGGATAAATCAAAGCACTGGTTGCTTTCGCCCTTGTCTTTGTCATACGGTCATAGTATGCACTCATACGCGCAAACGCACGAATCAAGTCACCGGATTCCTCACCTGCCCGTATGGTTTCAATAAATGTTGCGGGCAAGTGCTGTGTACCTCTTTTTTCAAAGCTGTATGACAAACTCCAACCGTTTGCGATATCCTCGGATACCTGTCCCAACAACTTTTTCAGTTTTTTGTCTGCAACCTGCGTGCTAACCATATCCACAGTTTGTACCAAGGGCAAACCCGCTTTCAGAATAATGGAAAACTGTTTACACATCATCGCAAACACTTTGAGATTGAGTTTTTGAAACCGCTCAAAAACATCTGCCTTTTCCATGCCGACTTCTTCCAAATGCAAAACCACATCATAATTCTGACGAATTTGTGCCACTGCCTGTGTAGTGTCTACGGCTTCCACAACACCTTCCACTTGCTGTCCATTTCCTCCTACGGCTTCATAACGATAGGTCGGCACGGCTTATCCTCCTCTCATCATGTACAAAATTTCTGTATCTGTTCATGCCCATGGGCATACCGGCAGAAGCAGAGGACATACCGGTCATACCGGTCACACCGCTGCCACGCAATGCACTGTCCATGGTTTCTTGTGAAATCACCCCGCCACGATACAGATTTTGCAACGCTCTGTCCATCAAAATATTACCAACCGCACCACTGGTCTGAATGGCATTTTGTATTTGCGGTGTTTTACCTTCTCGAATGAGATTGCGAATGGCATCGTCTGTTTTCATCACTTCACAAGCCAAAACACGCCCTTCTTCTCTTGCTTTTGGCAATAATTGCTGTGAAAGCACTGCTTTCAATGTCATAGACAACTGCAAACGGATTTGCTGCTGACGTTCCGCCGGAAATACGTCTACAATACGGTCGATAGAATCTGCCGCAGAATTGGTATGCACCGTACCAAACACCAAATGCCCTGTTTCGGCAGCCGTCAAAGCGGTTTGTATGGTATCCAAATCACGCATTTCCCCCACCAGAATGACATCAGGGTCCTCACGCAGTGCCGCACGCAATCCCGCAGCAAAATTCATGGTATCTTTCCCGATTTCACGTTGATTGATTAAGCATAAATCCGGTGTGTACACATATTCCACAGGGTCCTCCAATGTCAGGATATGCAATCGTTTTGTATGATTGATACGGTTCAAAATCGCCGCCAATGTGGTGGATTTTCCGGAACCCGTTTCGCCGGTAATCAGCACCAACCCTTGATTATATGCACAAAATTCCTGCACCACTTTGGGCAAGCCCAATTCTTCCAATTCCGGAATATGGTCATTGAGCAAACGAATTGCCATGGAATACTTTCCCTGTTGGCGAAAAATATTCAATCTGCATCTGACATCGGATATGGTCAGTGCCAAATCCAATTCTCCAACCCGTTCCAAGTCGTGAAAATGCTCTCCTGCCAAATCACGTGCCAAATCATAACATTGTTGTGCAGTCAAAGCAATAGGCTCTAAGTCTTGGATTTCCCCGTCCACACGAAATTTCGGCGGCAAATCGCACACCAAGTGCAGGTCAGACGCTCTATGTATTCTTGCTTGTTCTATATAATGATTGATATTCATTCTACCTGCCTCCTTATCATTCTTACCACTTCATCTGTCGTTGTGACACCGTCCATCACCAGTTGTATCCCATTCTCCAAAATGGGTTGGAATGTGGATTGATGCACAGCTTCTTCCAGTGTTTTCAAATCTTGCTGATGAATGGCTTGACGGATATGTGGTGTCATTGCCAAAATTTCAAACACTGCCGTTCTGCCACGATAACCGGTTTGGAAACACTCGGAGCAACCAGTCCCATGATAAAACGTATAAGGCTGACCGGTTGGCAGTCCCAACAATTCCACTTCTTCCTCTGTTGGTGTGTAGGCTTGTCTGCATTTTGGGCAAATTTTACGCACCAATCTTTGTGAAACAATGCCACGCACTGCACCCGCAATCAAATATGGCTCTACTCCAATGTCCAGCAAACGGTCAATGGAGGCAATGGCATCGTTTGTATGAATGGTTGTCAAAACCAAATGCCCCGTCATCGCAGCACGCATGGCAATTTCTGCGGTTTCTCTGTCACGGATTTCCCCGATTGCCACAATATCCGGGTCTTGACGCAGAACCGCCCGCAAAGCATTGGCAAATGTCAAATCCGTCAAATCATTGATTTGCACTTGACACACCCCGTCCATGTGATACTCCACAGGGTCCTCCAAAGAAATCAAGTTGACTTCCTCACTTTTTTTGTAGTCAATCATGGTATACAATGTAGAGGTTTTCCCGGAACCTGTCGGCCCTACCACCAACAACACGCCATCTGTATTGGCAGCCAACAGTTCCATAAATTTCCTTTTGTTCTCCCCCTGTAAACCAATCCCGTCTACGCTAATCATACGGGTATCTTTTCGCAAAAGACGAATAACGATTTTTTCCCCATGAATGGTAGGCAATGTGGAAACACGCAAATCCAATGTTTCCTGATGTATGGTCATATTGATACGACCATCTTGCGGAATATTCTTTTTGGAAATATCCATTTTTGCCATAATTTTGATACGGGATATCACAGACATCTGCAATTCCCAAGGCACTGTTACGATATTACGCAAAGCACCGTCAATCCTCATACGAATGAGCAATTTCGAACCCATTGGCTCTATATGAATATCACTGGCATTTTCTGTATAGGCTCTTTGAATGATGGAGTTTACCAAACGAATGGTAGGTGCTGCATTTTCATCTTCCTCATCTGCCGCCAAACGAAATTCTTCGCCCAGACGAATGGTTGCCCCATATTGCGTGGTATCCAAATCCCTACGCATATCTTCAATGGCACGCATGGTTCCCTGATTGCTGTACAAGTTTTGTAATGCTCTTTCGAGTGCCTCATAATTGGCAATCATCGGAATCACCTGTCTGTGTGTTGCTGCCCCCACTTCTTCAATGGCAGCAAAGTTCAATGGGTCAGACATACCCAAATAAATTTCTGTTCTTGTCGCACGCACAGGCACAACACGATATTTTTTTGCAATACTGCGTGGCAATAATTGTGCCATTTCTGATGATATGGTATATGCATTCAGGTCAATATATTCCAGCCCCAACTGTGTCATCAGTGCTTCAATCACCTGTTCTTCGGTGATAATGTTATAATCACGCAAAACGTCACCCAAACGTTTGCCATTTTGTTTTTGCATTGCCAAGGCTTCTTCCAATTGGCTTTGCGTAATACTGCCATTGCCAACCAACAAGTCACCCAATCTTGTATATTTCATATACTTCCTCCTTCGTCATCAGTCCGCATTCAGACATCGAACGGAAAAATGTGTTTCTTTTGTCATAGTGTGTCCGCTTTTCACCTTTACGGTAACCTCAAACACATGGTCTGTGCCATAAACCACTGTCAAATCCTCAATTTTATATGCACCATTCCCATATGCCCCCGAAGATAACATACGGCGGTTATTGGCTTCCAACTGCCCCTCTTGACCAATCCCCAATGTGGTGTTTCTGCCATGGTTGATACTGGTATAACGCTGCAAAACACCGGCATCGTCTGTAACCACTTCTCTTGCGTAGCGTAACTCATCGGAAAGCAAATTGCTTACTGTGGATAACAAAAGACGGCTTTCCGACTCTGCAACCATGGTCGTGTAACTGTCTTGTGCCATAAATAATCCCGTATGCAACACAAGCCCCAACAATGCCAGCACGCCTGTTGCCACTGTCATTTCTACCAATGTCACACCCCGACGATTGCGTAACTTTTTGAGAAACCGTTTCATGGCAATTCACCCCCCGCTGTATCTAAGGCATATGTATACAAACCTTTTCCCCCAAACACTTGCACAGGAATACGGATTGTCTTTGCACTTTCTTCCAAGTCAATCGTCGGCTTTGCGGCAATGCCGTCTGACAAAGGCTCTTTTTGACTTTCTGCCGCTGATAATGTTTCATAGAAATATACATCTGCTTTTTCTGCCTGCTGATTGATATTTGCAGACACCGCTACACCCCCCAACAACAAACCAACCGAAAGTGTAGCAATCAGAATAGATACCATCAGCTCCACCAATGTTTCGCCACGCTGATTGCATAGCTTTTTTCGTATGTGCTTCATGGCTGCACCTCCTCTACACCGGTTGTCACCCAACCGATTTTCCATTGTAAAGGTTCTGTTTTTTGCAAATTTCCCTCTACCAATGTGACTGGCAATGTTGGCTTGTTTGTGGTTGGTGTCAATTCCGCCTTGATTTGATAATGCTCCAATGTTGCTGTCACTTCTATGGCATAAGACTCTGCCACCACCTGCAACTGTATTTTCACTTCATCATCGTCATCTAATGGTGTGCCTGTTTTGGGGTGTACTGTCAAATGGTGAGAAACAACCGCTCCCGACTTGACTTCTAATGTTTGAAAGTCTGATGGATTTAATTTTTCTTGTATTTCCTTTGCAAACAAAGCGTCAAAATCAGACAACAATATGGTAGACAAATAACCCTGTTTTTCTGTGTTTGTATGCGTATATGCACCGTCCAGCTGCTGAAAATGCCGTCTGATATCGGCATTTTCCAGCACTTCCTCCCGATATTGATACTGCCCTTTGTATTCTGTACGGTTTAACTCATCGCACAACACACGCACAGAAGAAGAAAGTGCCAAATAAATCTGATGCTCATCTAAATTGCTTTTATGTCTGCCTGCATTGGATACAGCCGCCATCAAAATGGAACTGGATACCATCGTACAAATCAGAAAAAATAATAGTGCAAGGAGCAAAGAGGCTCCACGTTGACTTTTTAATTTGCGTTTTGTCGCACGAATCATGATTGAGCCTCCTCTGCTTTCTGTTTCACTTCAATCGGCAAGTTCTGCCATGTGGTATATGTATTGCCATCACATACAAACCGAAATTGCAACTTGACCATCGCAGAGGCAGGATACAATTTCTGTGGATATGCAGTGATTGCAACCGTATCGGTTTTTGCTGTGCCGTCTGCATTTTTCGCCCATTCTACCCAAATGGTTTCTTTGAATTCCGGAACAACTTCCTCAAAGCCAACCATGCGTACATCGCTGATGGGCTGTGGTTGTCCATTGACTTGCAGCACGAAATCGTCTTTGCCATCATACTGTTTGGTCTGTTCTTGTTTTACATCTTTTTCAAAAATAAATTCCATTTTGGGCAATGTGACTTCCGGTTTTGCTATCTGGAACAACAATGCACTGGTTGTGTGATATTCTTTACCCAAATAGGTAAAATCAAATTGTGCTGTCATCTGCGTTGCACCTGTTTTTGTTTTGCTCGTCGCCTGCAACATCAAGCCATTTTCTTGCTGAATGGTTGCTTGTG
Source organism: Anaerotignum sp. (assembly GCA_020024455.1). Classification (GTDB taxonomy): domain Bacteria; phylum Bacillota; class Clostridia; order Lachnospirales; family Anaerotignaceae; genus Anaerotignum. The sequence goes on from JAHHTU010000006.1 coordinate 34,348, forward strand.
AGAAGTATGTCGGGTCAAATTCAACATTGCAATTTAACAACTGCACTTGCAAACCTTCCGGCAACTTTTTATCGTTTTTATCATGCAATTCCAAAGGAATGTTTGCACTTGGCACGGCAGATGTCTGTATGGTCGGCATCAATTCGTCTGTAAATACCAAAATCGGCGAACTGCCTTTTGCTACCAAACGCAAGTATGCTGTCACATTGACTTCGATTGGCAATTCATACACTTTGCCATTGATTTCATAAGATACCAGAATGATGGTACTGCCTGCGGATTTTGCAGTCACTTTCAAAATACGATTGTTTTCTGTATCCCCTGCAAGCAATACTGCATCAGCAACTTCTGCATTTTGACTGGATACGTTCCACTGACCACCCGCCTCAACCATAGACAATGTCAGTGTTTCTTCCCATACTGCATGGTGTTCTGCCTCTTTGTAATCTGCAAACACATCGAGATTGACAGGCAACGCACCATATGTACGGCGAATACCTGCCAATGGCCAATCGCCATAATGCACATTGGCTCTGCCATTTGGTGCCAAGTCACTGCTTTGGGTGAGAATTGTGGGGAAAGGATAGTTTTTACCCAACAGACTGCTATCACTACCAAAGCTGTATCGTCCGTCAATGGATTCTCCCTCCACTGTTTGGGTGGTAACGGTGGCAAAGCCGCCACCGTTTGCATTCAATCTATGCAGCAAGCCTTGAGAGTCGGTACTGTCTGACATTTGACTGTAAGTCATACCAACCACTTCTTCTTTATCAATATCTGTTTTGATTCGGCTGATTGTACCACCGTTATTTTTCAGCACTTCCGCAGCAAGATAGAAATTGTTGTTGTAGTTGGACCAACCATGGTCAGAGTTGTAATGTCCTGGGTCATCGTGTTCTCTGTCTTGGTTCAGTTCACCACTGCCCCCCACCACATACAGACCTTTGATGTATTGGTTGCTTGCAGCATTCGGAAGCACAACATAAGAATAACAGTTATTCAATGTGTTCTGTAATTTCTGCCCCGGACGACCCACTGTAATATCCGACCGATTTCCCACCTTCAAGGGTTTCATGTAAATTCCACCTACAATACCACCGCCATAAATCCCTCGTTTCGGGAATACCGAAGATGTTTTTGCAACAGTGATGCTGCCACCGGCATAAGAGCTGCTGATACTTCCCTGACAACTTCCTACCAAGCCGCCCATACGGACATTATCATTATCACGGGAATCCAGCTTAATATTGGTGACTGCGGTACAGCCTTTCATATCCATATCACATACACCAATCAAACCGCCCAATCCGGTACCGCCCCACCCACCTTTTTTGGTTGCTTGGTGGGTATCCTGCACCGTATAGCCTGTGACTGCACAGTTTGTTACTGCACTTCCTTCTGTTGAGCCTGTCAGCCCTGCCAGCCCGCCGATTGCATACCATTGGCTTGTGCCACTGTCACTGCCCATCACAGTTGCTGTCCCATCGGTGGAATGCAGCACAATATTTTTCAGTGTGCCGTTAAAGACTGCACCAAACAATCCAACACAGGAAGATGTCTGCCCATGAATATTGACATCGGCAATGATATAATCATTTCCATCATAATTTCCCCCAAACCAACCCGATAGAATGCCCCCATTCACGCCCCAATCAGGGTCATAAAATTCAGCAATCGGTGTATAAATCTTTTTCTTTCCGTCCAAATCATGGGTTTGTTTCCAATGGTAATCACGCTGAACCAGATTTCTGTCAATTCCATAGGAAAGGAAAGGGAATTGCACGGCGTTTTCTTTTACCAGAACCGTCTGTGTATTTTTCGTAGCACTGTTCCAGTTGATAAATTGCAACTGTTCAATAGAACGTACCTGATAAAAATTTTCTTCTGTACCCGGTAAGTGCTCGGTTTCATATGACATCGCATCTGCAAAGAATGGATTGAGCTTGACTTCCATACGAGATGTGCCTTGCATCAATGTCCAAGTTGCCACAGGTGGCTCCATTTTGGCTTGATTTTGTTCTGCCATAATCAAATGCAACCCTTGATTTTTCTCCGCTTGCCAAGTGTTATAACTGTAATAGTGATACTGTCCGCTCATCAAATCGGAAAGTGCTTGATTGATTTCTGTATTGCTCCATTCCTCTTTTGGCGTAAACAAACCATTGTCCCAATACATATCTTTGCTCAGCAACGCAGGTTTTTGTGTATCTGCACGATGGAAATATCCATATCCGTATTCTGTAACGGTTGCACCATCTCCATGCACCGTAGAGAGTGTGCTTCTTTCCAAAATTTGTTCTCCATCTGTGGAAAGCACACTGAAATGATAAGATGGCTCTGCATTCGCATTGCTCAGTTTTTCCCAATAATATACACCCATTGTCCCCAAATCCATATGGTCAGGCCATTGTCCATAATGCATGGGGTTATTTTCCCGATTTTTGACTGTACCGGGATAAGGATATTTTTTTGTGGATTGGAATGCAATGGTATCTCCTGCCATACCCAGCCCATATACTGCATCGTTTTCTTCCTGTCCACGCAACTGTGCCCATGTCACAGGTTTTGCTGCGGGGTCCGGATACTGTGCTGCATAATGTTGGTTGCGATATGTAAAGTTACCTTCATTCAAATATACACAATTTGTAGACGTATCAGGACTGAAACCATAGCGTTCCCCTTCCCCTTCTACCAAAAGGGATACTGCTGCATAACTGCGTTGAATGGTGGCATCATTTTGACCGGCAAAACCGCAAGCATACACATCACCATATCTTGCACGGGAAGCTGTTACTTTCCCAACCGCATAGGATTGGTCAATTCTGCCGCCTGCCATATTATGTCCTACAAATCCACCAATATAAGCATTGGACAAATTGGTGTTTGCAGAAACGTGTGCCACCTCTGCACTGCTGTTCAAAATATTCCCTTCGTTACAAGCTACCAAAGCACCCATATATACTGTACTGTACATATAGCAGTTGGCATGGAATTTTGCATCAAATATCGCACAATTTCTGACTGTACCACCGTTGTATCCGACCAAGCCACCGGCATACAATGTTTTGGCACTGCTACCGCTTTGGGTAACTGTATATGCTGCTTCTTGATACATTTCATACACAATATCACGCAACACAGCGGTATTATAGCCAAACAAGCCGATATACTGATAATTTTTTCCTTTTTCATCTGTTGCAGTACTTCTCACCCCTTTGATAAGATAACTGTTTCCATAATAACTGCCACGGAACGGGTTTGTTGCATCAATACCAATGGGTGTTTGCTGCCATTGCCCTGTAAACAAGTCATACCCTATATACACACCATAATCCAAATCTTGTTCCTGCAAAAAACGATATTGATGATTGCTGGTGTAATAGGTATCCAAACGGCTGAGCATATATAAATGACGTGGAGTACGCACCTGTACCTGTTTTTGTTCTGTGAGGTTTTCCAAATCCAAGCCTTCTTCATAAGGCAAAATGGCATTTGCAAAATGCGGATTGTAATAATACACTTCTTCTATCTGGTCTTCCACATTGTTGATTTGTATTTTTTGGTAAAAATCCTTTGCCGCATAATTGGTATTGACCACACTGCCCGGTAATGTCAAAAGATAATAATGCCCTCCGTTTGCCGCCTCTGGTACGTTGGCAACTTCATAAATTACACCGCTTTGGTCTTTGCCGTATGCAATACGTTCTTTTTTTGTTTTTCCATCTGCCAAATATGTTACATCTAATACTGCATGAATGTCAGAAATAGATTTTTTGCTTTGATATGCCATTGCATACCCATCTTCTATAATGACTTTATCATTTGACAAATAGTTCTTACCGCCGCCGCTAAATCCATAGGTATTGTCCGCATAGCGTTCATAATACACAAGACTGCTGTCTCTGAATTGTGCGCCCCAGTCGCCCCAATGTTCCAAACTTGCTATCCCCGGATATACAAATGTTGTCAATTCCAATGTGGTCTGTAAATTATACGGGTGAGATTTTGCGGTACTCTTTGGCACAAATGTTTTGGGTGCAAAAAGGGTATCCCATTTGGCAGGGTCTGTCAAATCACTGTATGGTTTTGCCAGTGCTTCATTCCCCGGCTGCAAATTAAAGGGGTCAGATGCCACATAATATGTATTTTGATATGTACCTTTTTCACATAACGGATAATTTTTTAATTGATTTCCTACACCAAACAGCATCGCACTGTAAGAATTATCCACCTGTGTGTTGCCTGCACCCAAACTCAATCCTGCCGCTTTTGCAGCAACCTGTGTATCGCTGTCCATAAAGCCAACGGCATAACTGCCGGAAATTTTTGTATTGCCCTGTACATTTCCAATCAGACCTGCCACCGTTTTGCCTTTCAAATAAGATGCTGCATAGGCGTTTTTCACAGTCACACCAGAGGATTGTCCAATCAGACCACCCACAGCCGCATTCCCTTGCATCAATGTAGATGCAGAACAGCCTTGCACGTTTGCATTTGTCAATTTACCAACCAAACCACCGATGACACCATCGCTGATGACTTGATAGTTGATACCATTTTCGCTGTCGCCCAATATATCACGCAAATTGGTACTTTGTTCGGAACGGTTTTCCCAATACACCTGACAATTTGTGATATCTACATATTGTCCCATACCCATCAAAACACCGGTTGGACCATTTTGTGCAGATATCGTGGTATCTACCAATCGGATATTACGCAGTTGTTTGTTCTGGTTTTGCGTACCTTCCAACACACCAAACAAACCTGCCGCACTTTCTTTTTGTTCTTTGATATGTAATCCGTAAATCGAAAATGCTTTCCCATCATACGATTGCAGTTGTGCATTGTGTATCGGCTGAAAGTTATATGTTTCCTTTTCCGCAATATCTGCTTTTTGTTCTGCATATACTTTCTCGTCTACATTGGAATATGCTTTGTCCAAATTCTGCAAATGACGCAGATAGGCAATATATGCTGTTTCCCCATCACTACCAGTTGCAAACAAACTGTTATCTTGTGCTGTTTTATTTGCACCATTGATGTGCAACTCTCCGCTATATTTCACATCTGCATAAATGGTAAAATCTTTGCCGTATTGCAAAGCACCTGCGGATTGTGGGAACAGTTCTTTGAATTGTACTTCATCTTCTTCCAAAGAGTCCAATATCCAAGTATATGTATACGCAAAATATGCCACACCTGGTTCCAATGTATCCTGTGCATCTGTTTGCTTCAATGTGATTTCTTGCCCTTGATATTGTAATGTGACATCTAATTTGACATTTTTATCCTCTTGAATCATGACTAACGTTCTGGGAAGCCAATAGGTCACTTCTGCTCTGAGAGTATCTTCGTTATAAATATTGATGATTGGTGTTCGCAAAGAAATTGCAGTTGCACTTTCAGATGGGTCACCGCCATAATAACCAATCATCGGAGACTGCTCCATACGCACATCTCTTGATGCTACACGCCACTGTTTGTAAAAATTGGGGAAATCACTTTCGATGGGCAGTGTTTCATCACCAAAAAATACATCTACCACACTGCCGCTTTCCGGTTCATAAATGACATAAAAATCTCCCTGCCATAAAGTGGATTCAATGGTTTCTTGCGGCAATAATTTTTGCATGATATTTTGTTCACTGGAATGAATATAATATGCTGTAATTTGTGTTGTTTCGCCAGAACCGGTATCCACATCTACATGGTCGATACGGTTGCTGCCATCTGTGCGAATGACATAGCGCTCCAAACGGTTTCCATTATGCAGTAAAATCGCACGATTTTGTGCTGCCATAAAAATTTCTTTTGCTGCATTATCCAATGTTGTGATTTGCAAACGATGCATATATGTCACAATCCCAACAATGGAAACTGCCAGAAGTACAATAGAAATCAATACAACAAACAACATCTCCTGTACGGTAAATCCCTTTTGCTTATTTTTTTTACAATGTTGCATATGGTTTCCCCCTAATAGATTTTATATAAACCCTTCCCATATTTTGACAGTCTCAAATATTTTCTATGAAACGATATACTTTTTCACTTTGGTTTATGATTTTTCGTTCTGAAAAAATAACGTTATGGGTTTGCATATAAAATTTGTTATCCTTTTGATTGATAATTCAGATTAGATTTTATTTTGATACAACTGAAATAAAATGTTTATCATGTATCATATAAATAAATGAAAAACAGACCAATTTTTCATCGGTCTGTATCACAAGCATGATATATATCTTTGCTATGCATACATAGACTGGATTTTAAAAACTGCAATACAAAATTTTCATAATATGTATTTTTTGTCAATATTTACGTAATTATACTTGATTTTCAAAAAGATTACAATTAAAAAGGCATACAAAATTTTATAAAATTTTGTATGCCTTTTGCATATAGCCTATCCATTATGGTACATAAAATTGATACCCATTACGCCCTGCCTGTTTTACTTGATAAAGGGCTTGGTCTGCCTTTTCATAAACCGCATAAAACGTGATATCTTGTGCATCGGTCAATAAAATACCAATAGATGCACTGATTTGAATACTTTTTCCGTTCTTGCAATACGTTTTGCACAGTTGGGTATTGAGTTGTGCAATCCGTTGTTCAAATGCAGATATATTTTTTATGTTTTGTGCAAAAATTATAAATTCATCGCCACCCAGTCGCCCGACGATATCCTCTTTTCGGAAAAAATTTTGTAATATTTGTGCAGTTTCCTGCAAAACAATATCGCCCATACTATGCCCCAGACAATCGTTGACTTCTTTGAAATAATCTAAGTCTAATATCAAAAATGCTCCCATTTGTTGTTGAATGCTATTTTCTTTGAGTGCAATCTCCAACTTTTCAATAAATGTCTCTCGATTATATAATTTTGTCAAAAAGTCTGTTTGCGATTTCTTTTCTATTTTTTTGATATCGTCTAAATGGCTTTCAATTTGTATATCTTTTTGTTTTTGTTCATTATACCCTTCCAATACCCCAATGATTGGCTCAAAATTATTTTCCACATCAGAAATGATACTCACACGAATCCATTCTTTTTGATTGTTCACACAGGCGTACAAAATAACGGGGTCGCATTTCCTTCCTTTTATAATCAATGCATTGTATAGTTTTTTGTACGCATCCAACTGCGTTTCGTCTATCACGCCTTTTTCCAGCAGGTATTCCGGATGCATATCTGCAAACGAACGATATTGTACAACATCTTTTGTGGGACATCCATACAAAATCACCTGCTTTGTTTTTCGCTCAATCATAAATGGAGTATTATTTGTTTTTTGCAGTGTTACCTGTAACATGGCATTGATTGCCTGTATTTCATAATGCTGTTTTGTGATATTTTTATACATTGTGTACATCAAGCGATACACCGCAACAAGGACTCCCAATACCCCCAAGAAAAGCAGTATAAAAACATTTGTGGTGATTTTTCGTGTATGGTTGACATAGGTATGCAATGTATCTTCCGCTTGCAACGAAAACAAATACCAATTATTGACTTGCAAAGGACGATAATTCACATAATGCCCTTCCCCATTATCTTCAAAATAAAAATTTCCTTTTTCGCCTCTTTGCACACTGTCATAAACTTTTTGTGCAGACATACCATCTGCATATTCATAATTTTCCAGTTCCTTCCATATATTTTGCTCATGAAATTTCGAATTATTATGTAATAAAAATTTACTCTCAGAAGCCAACAGATAATTCCCTTTATCATCAATAATTTGAAAATATCTATCCGAATCATCTGGCAAATTGATACCATTCACAATATCTTGCAACACAACTTTTCCCCATAAAATACCGGAAACTTTATTTTCCATTTTCAACGGAACAGCAATAAAAATCACTGTTTCTCCTTCACTTTTCAATATATTAGAAATATACACCTGTCCTCTTTTTATCTTCTCATATAAATCTTTATATAAAATATTGTGCGGACTGCCTGTGGCATCTATCCCAATCCCATTGAGATTTGAAACACCTGTCATCTGAAAGTTTGCAAACGCTTGTATGTCTTGCAGTTTTGTCAAAACATTTTTGGAAAACGTATCTGCTTCCAATTCCGCTTCCACTTGTGCTATTTCTAAAATATCGATATACTGGTCCAATTCCGCTTGGAAATTTTTTTCTACATATACAGATAACTCATTTACTTGATTTGTTAAATGTTCCAGCGACATATAATACAAATTTTTATCAAGGCGTATAAACCCCAAAGTTTGCACAAATAATACAGCACACAAAATCAATACAATCATTGTAATTTTTTTACTTTCTTTTGAGGAAAACCACTTTTTCATATATATTTTATCCTTTCCTCCTTTATTTTGTATCACTATCGAAATTTTGATATATTGCCTTTGTTGTTATACCATACTTTTCAAATCACATAAATTATGAATATGATACCATAAAACCATATGTTTGAAAAGCAAATTTCCCTCATGTCTTTGTATTTCAATGGCTTAAAATCCATTTTATTTCCATCAAAAAAATGGCATGGGTAATGCCGTTTTGATACACAGAAATTTTTATGTGCTATAACGTTACAAAAGACCACCGCTTTTGCGATGGTCTTTGTTGAACTCTTATTTTATTTGCCTTGGAGCAGTTTTTTTACAAAATCGCCAACGACTTTGCTATCTGCACGCCATTTGACTTTGGGTGTCACTATTGCCATGACGTTTTTCATGTCTTTCATGGTGGAAGCACCTGTTTCGGCAACAGCCTCGGCAACAATCGTTTGAATTTCTTGTTCACTCAACTGTTCTGGAAGGTAACCCAATAAAACTTCGATTTCTTTGTTCAATTTTTCAATCAAATCCTGTCTGCCGCTTTTTTCAAAATCAGGCAGAGAATCACGACGGCTTTTGAGTTGTTGGAACACAACGTCCATCACACCTTCGTCGTCTAATTCGATTTTTTGGTCTTTTTCAATCTGCAATATACCGGAACGGACTAACTGTACAGTATCTTTGCGTATAGCGTCCTTTTCTTTCATTGCAGTTTTCAAATCCTCAAAAAGTCTTTCTTTTAATGACATAACCATCATTCCTTTACACAAAAAACTTATTTGAATTTACGTTTTCTGGCAGCTTCGGATTTCTTTTTGCGTTTTACGCTGGGTTTGTCATAATGCTCTCTTTTGCGTACTTCGCCCATGATACCATCTCTTGCACAAGTTCTTTTGAAACGACGCAGTGCGCTGTCTAAGGATTCATTTTCTTTAACTTTTACCTCTGACATGAATTTCCCTCCCTCCCAGATGCGAGATTCGTGTACGGGAAAGACAAAATTCATGCATCTTTTACAGAACTGCCTTTTTTACCGTACATTTTAGAATTATACACAAAAAGATGTAAAACGTCAATATCAATCCCGATATTCTATCAGAAATTTATACTTTTTTTGCAAAAATCATTTTTTTGTATTTTTTCTCGTACTTTTTTGAACAGGTTGTGTTTTTAGTCGAAGTACAACCATACCCAAAGGCGGTACTTGGATACAGATACGATATGGTTGATTATCCCATTGTTTTTTCTGGCTTTTGAGTGGTTTTTGATTGACCACCCCACTGCCGCCATATATTTGTGCATCGCTGTTGAACACTTCTTCGTAACTGCCTTCTGTCTGCACACCCAAATCAAATTGTAAATGTGGTTGTGGTGTAAAGTTACATACAAAATAGAGTGCTTGCCCTTTTTTGTCTTTTCGTACAAAGGATACCACAGAACGCTCTTGGTCATCACAGGAAATCCATGTAAAGCCCATCGGGTCACTGTCCAATTCCCACATTGCGGCATTTTCCAAATACAATCTATTCAAATCTTTGTAGTATTTTTGCATTTGTTGATGGTCTTTGTATTGTAACAAATGCCAATCCAAACTCCTTGCCTCGCTCCATTCCTGAAACTGTGCAAATTCGCCACCCATAAACAAGAGCTTTTTCCCAGGGTGTCCATACATAAAGCCATATGCCAATCGCAAATTTGCATATTTTTGCCACAAATCCCCCGGCATTTTTCCAATCATGGCACTTTTTTCATGCACCACCTCATCATGGGACAACACCAATACAAATTGCTCAGAATATTGATATGCCATACCAAATGTCAAATTGTTATGATGGTATTTTCTGTAAATCGGTTCTTTTTCCATATAAAACAGAAAATCATTCATCCAACCCATATTCCATTTCATGGTAAAGCCCAATCCGTTTGCAGAAACCGGTTTGGTTACCCCTTCCCAACAGGTAGACTCCTCTGCAATCATCATAGCATCAGGCACTTCTTTTGCAATCACAGCATTGAGATGTTTCAAAAATTCCACCGCTTCCACATTCTCTCTGCCACCGTATGCATTGGGCAACCATTCGCCGTCATTTTTGCAAAAATCCAAATATAACATCGAAGCAACCGCATCTACACGCAATCCGTCTATATGATATTCTTTCAACCAAAACAACGCATTTGCAATCAAGAAGTTGCTGACTTCTTTTCTGCCATAATTAAAGATATATGTCCCCCATTGTTTATGTTCTCCTTGTCTGGGGTCTTGATGCTCATATAATGCAGTACCATCAAAACGTCCCAATGCAAAGCCATCTTTCGGAAAATGTGCAGGTACCCAGTCCAAAATCACACCAATACCATTTTGATGACAACGGTCTATGAATTCCCGAAACATTTGCGGTGTGCCGTAACGGCTTGTGGGTGCATAATACCCTGTCACTTGGTATCCCCAACTACCATCAAAAGGGTGTTCTGCAACAGGCAACAATTCAATATGCGTAAACCCCATCTCTTTGACATATGGAATGAGCTTGTCTGCCAATTCCGTATATGTCAAAAAGCGATTGCCTTCTTCTGTCACACGCATAAAAGAACCCAAATGCACTTCGTAAATATTCATGGGGGATTGCAATATATTTCTTTTTTTGCGGGCAGTCAGCCACTTTCTGTCCTTCCAAGCATAACGCCCAATGTTGGCAATCACAGAGGCAGTATTCGGACGTAATTGTGCCGCAAATGCATAAGGGTCACATTTATCAACACTGCTGCCGTCTGCTTTGACAATATGAAATTTATACTGGTCACCGGCTGCCAAACCGGGAATAAACAATTCCCAAATACCGGAGTTACCCAACAAACGCATGGGGTGTCGTCTGCTGTCCCATTGATTGAAATTACCAATCACACTGACACTTTTTGCATTGGGTGCCCAAACCCCGAACGAAACACCTTTTGCCCCTTCAAATGTCTGCATATTTGCACCCAATTTTTGATAAATGTTATAATGTGTACCATGATTGAACAAATAACGGTCATACTCCGAAATGGTAGGGGAAAACGCATATGGGTCATATGTGCGCCATTTGTTTCCTTGTCCATCTTCACATTCCAAACGATAACGAAACCATTCTGTTTGCTCTGTGATGCACACTTCAAAAAAACCATCTTCATGTATTTTTTGCATGGGATATTTTTTCTTTTTTGTAATGGCATCTACCACCGTCACACGTTCTGCCGTTGGCAAAAATACACGCACAGCCAAAGCTTTCCCTGTTTTTGTTTCTATTTCATGCATACCCAACACGTGGTGCGGGTCAGTATGCGCTCCATGGATAATGGAAAATACTTCGTTCAAATGTTGAATGGTCATCATTGGCATTCCTTCCTTTCGTTCTTGTTTTTTTACAAAAACACTTTCTTTTATTATATCATAATCAAAAAAAGAAGAGAAATGATATTTTCCAAAAAATCTATCATTTCTCTTGCTTATTTATTGTGGCATATTGGCTGCCCCGCCACCTGCCAACAGTTCTGTATGTTCAAATTGATATATCTGCATATCATGTGCATATTCTAACTGCCGCAAGCCATTTTCTGCTTGGTCTACTGCCAAAGCTGCTTGGTCTAGCGTGATGGGGATTGCATTTCCCGCACGCACATTCACAGATGCCGCACGATGTGCTGCCTGTGCCTGTTTGAGTGTTTCCTGCATGGCTTCATATTGGGACTCTATTTGTGTGATGGTGGTATATGCATTGCGGATTGCCACTTCTTTATTCTGTTTTGCCGTTTTCAGACTTCTTTGTGCCTCAGAAAAACTATATTCTTTGCCGGCTTTTTCGCCACCGCTTGTTGTCCAAGTGAGATAATTTTTCCCAAATTTTGCATCTTCCACAGCTTGTTCCTGCAACTTGATGGTGTAATCGGTATTGAGCTTATTGAAAACATATTGCTCCATGGTTTGTGTCATGGTATATGGCACATATTCCGCATCATACACCAATGTGAATGTTTCATGCTGTTCTGCACCAATCAGTTGATAAAATGCCGCATATTCTTGTTGTAATGCCAATTCCAGCTTTACGGTGTCAAACTCTGATTGCTGATATTCATGCTGTAAATTTTGCAATTCATAATTGCTGAGCATACCCAATTTATTTTTCAACATTCCTTGTTCATACAGTTTCTTTTTTAACTGTGTATCTTTCTTTTTCAACGCCAATGCACTTTCATCGCTCAATATGGAGGTAAACTGATTTTTGACAGAGGCTTCCAATGTCAATTTTGTCAATTCTTCGGCATATTTATTTTTTGTCATATTACTGCTGATATTTTGTATCGAAGAATAAATGCCATAAATTTGTGGGTCTACCCATTGTTGGTAGGAGGCAGACGGCACACTAAAAGAGCCTGTAATATCCCAAATATCCTCTTTCAGTTTTTGGAGATATTCTGCTTGGTCGCTACTGCCACGCAAATCCATACTGTTTTTCTTCGCCATATCCACAGCCATATCCAATGTCAATGCATTTTCAGGCAATTCCTTTTGTTTTTTGATGTCTGATGCCTCTGTATTGACGGTTGTTTTTTCTGTATTTACGGTTGTTTCTGTTTGTGCCGCAAAAGCCGTCGTAGAGAGCAACAATACTGCCAACATTGTTGCCAATGCTTGGTATACTTTTCTTTTCATGCATTCCAACCTCCCTTATATTACTGCCAATTATAGCATATTCCTTATAAAAATACAGCAACTTAATCATTTCTTAAAACAATTTTCATACAAAACAAAAAGAGAGTCCGTAAAGACTCTCTTTATTGTTTGAGCATAAGTATTCGTTTTTATGAAAAACGATAAAATTATTTAGAACCGTTCAATGTAGCTGTTTTTGTAGCTGCATCCCATGTGATGTCAGCAACACCCAAAGCAACACCCAAGTCTCTCATAGGCAAGAATGCTCTGCCAACGCCGTTTTCTTCTTTGATTTCAACAGCGGAGCTTGTAGGAACAGGTGCACCATTGAGGTACATTGTTTTCTGACCAACTGTCATAGTGATTACTTTGCTACCGTACATAACTGTAGCTGTTCTAGCTTCACCATTCCAGATTACGTTTTCGTTAGGGATACCCAAAGCTTTTGCAACTGCTCTTACTGGCAACATTGTGTAGTTAGAAGCGCTGATGTAAGCAGCAACGTCCAATTCTACTTTTGTTTCGCCGGAGAACAAGTATTTTTCGCCAACAGGTACTACAACTTTTGTTGTGAAGGAATCAGCATCTTCTCTACCAGCTGTTACGATGTTTACGAAACCAGCTTTAGCTGTTGTGCTGTAGAAATCTTCGTTGATGTCTTCGATGCAGTTTACTTCATGTTTGTTGCTCAAAAGCATACCCAATACTTTTTCACCCAAGTAAGCGGAACCGCCTGTTACTCGGTTATTTGTATCATCATAAGTAGCTTTTTCACCCAGCATTGTAGGAGAGTATACTTCCAAATCGTAAGCACCAGCAGGCAATGCTCTGTTCATGAACAATGTCATGTCAGAAACTGTTACAGATGCAACTTCGTCATCGGATCTCTTATCTACATCAAATTCGATAACGCCTTTTGTTGTTTTTACGTTTTTCACTTCCAAACCGCTTTTTTCATCAGCAGTTACTTTTGCATCATCATCAAAGCTGATTTTGTCCAAAGATACTGCGAATTTTGTTGTTTTATCCCACAAACCAGCTTCTGCTTCTGTGATTGTTACATTTGTAGGGATTTTTGTTTGTCTGTAATCGATTTTCAGGTCGTTTTGTTCTGCTTTTACTGTGAAAGGTTTTACAAATTTTGCAATTTTCACTTCTTGAGTTTCTACTGCATCGCCTTCCAATTTCAATGTTACATCGCCTTCGAAGTTAGGGTCAGCAACCAATACCAATTCGAATGTCAATTCGGATTTGTCTTTTGTATCATCTGTATCTTTCCATGTTCTTTTTGCGAATGTCAATGTTTCGTAATCGCCTTTTTTGTAAGCTTCTTCAAAGAATGTTTGCTCATTACTACCACCTGCAATAGCTACATTCTCAAAGTTAGCATTGTTTACATCAGTAACATAAACACCTTCAGGCAATGTCAATGTGAAGTCTTTTTTATCGTCCCAAGCACCGGGGAAAGATTCTTTGATTGTTACTTCCAAAGATTTGTGGTCGCTGCTGTCTGTGATACCATCGTTGTCTACGTTTACACCGCTGTAAATTACAGGCAGGTCAGCATCTTTATCTACGCTCATTGTTACAGCATTGTCGATTGCTTTTGCAACTTCAACAGATACTGTATCGTTACCTGTTACATAGATTTTCATTGTAGCTGTTGCATCAGCTTTTGCATTTGTAGCTTCTACATTCAAGCCTTCGAATGTCCATGTGTCTACATTGCTTAAGTTAGATGCAAAAGCACTCAAATCAGAAAATTCAATGATCAATTCTTCTTCATCAAATGTAGCATTGGATTTGTTCAAAACCAATTGATTTGTACCATCTGTCAATTTTGCAAAAGTTGTGCCATCTGTGGTTTCCACAAATTCGAAACCGCTGTTCAGTTTCAATTTGATTTCACCTTTTGGATTGCTCAAATCGAATACGTTGTCCATGTTACCAACTGTGGATTTCAATTTTACATCTTCGATTGAAGCAGCTTCTTCAACTGCGATGTCTTTCAATTTTTTGGTAGAAGCACTCAAACCTTTGCCTTCTACTGTTGCGTATACCAAGTCGTCGCCGCCGTTGATTGTGAAATCATCGGAAGAAACGGATACGGTTGCTTTTTTGCCTTTGGAAGTAGAGTCCATTGTAGATTTCAAATTAACTACAATGATGTCATCTTGTAACAAGTATTGGTTGGAATCGCCACTAGCATAGTTGTTTGTTACTTCGATTTCTACTTCATCTTCTTTGTCGGTCACGTTTGTGATAACATTTGTTGTCACACCTTTTGTTGTGCCATAGTAGTCTTTTACAGTTACATTGGGTTTTTGTGTAAAATCAGCATTGTCCAATGTTACAGTAAATTTTACTGTATCATTATAACTTGTTGTAAAATCTGCTGTATTTACTGTCAATTTCAATTCTGGACCGCTAACTACTTTATTGTGAGTGTTGGTGATTTCATCAACTGTGTAGTTTTTGGAACCAACTACTTTGGCTGTGGTTTTCAGGTCCAAACCATCTTTAGCAAATGCAGTTGCAGGCACCAAAGATGTCACCATAGCCGCAGCCATTACCATGGAAATTAATTTTTTCATGGGTTTCATTCCTCCTTTTATTTTGTTCATTCGTTTTTTGCGTTCGTTTTATAATTATACAACGAAAAGCATTTCGCTCTGTTCCTCCGCTGCATCTTTCGCCCGTTTGGGCATTCCGTCCACATTGTTGGTTTCTTCTCCCCATTCTGTGAAGTTGCCATCGCCGTTTCTGTCTTGCACCGCCCGCTTGTAAGCTGCAACAAGACGCACAGGAGTTACTTTGCATGATTATGATAACAGTCCACGTCATAATTGGCAAGAGATTTTTTTTAATTGTAATATAACTGTAATTTTGGGGGGTGTTTTTGTAATTTTGGTGAAACATTCCCCACTTTTCCACAGACTTATCCACAGCTTGTGGATAACTTTTGTGGAATTTGTGGATTTTTTTTGCTTTTTGTATGTTGGTACGCAATGGGACTTTTTTCTGTTTACGTTGACAGCACAAAACAACAAACAGAAAGGAGCTTTGCAAATGGCTACATTTACAACAAACTATGATTTGATTAAACCGGGAAACGATGACTACTATGATATTGCGGACTTCAACGAAAATATGGACGCAATCGACGGGCAGCTTTCTCTGACGGAGCAGGAGGTGACAAGAGTAAAAGAGGAATTGGAAGAACTCAAAAGCGGCATGGGACAAAACGAAAGCTTGTCCGCCATTGAGAGAAAAATCGGCAATCATACCGACCAAACCAATACCACATTATTTGGGGCAATCGCCACACACAAAAAAGCAACCGATACCACCGACAGAAAAATCGGCAATGCCACCGACCAGTCCACAAACACATTGTTTGGGCTTTTGAAAACATTACAAACACAACGGAAACTTTATCGTTACAGCAAAACCGAAAAAAAATTGGAGTATCGGGATATTACCGTTTTTGAGAATAGCGACAACTACCAATTCAAAATACATTCCTTCCATGCAAAATATGATGGCAGTATTCATGTAAAACTGGCTATGAGTGGTTTGGAAAAAGCACTGCATCTTTATATTGCGGATTTTGCAAATACAGCTTTGTTTGAGCTTGCAGATAAAAGCTCTGTTCCACCCCACTTATATTTGGATACAAACTCCGCAGTATATAAACAAACCTTGCATGATGAAAGCACACATGGACGTACAACCGTTTGCGATATTGTGCTACCTGTACAAGCCGGACACATTTATCATTTTGTTACCAACGGGTTTCCATATGCATATACCACAATATCTTCTTTCGAGCTGTTTTATACCGAAGAAATGGTTTGAAAATCAAAAAAGTGTCCTCACATTCGGACACTTTTTCTTTTTACCAAGATTTCCCCATCTGCATGGCAATATCCATCAATTCCGTTACCATAGCATATTTTTCGTCTTCATCTTGTATGCGTTCCATGGTTTCTGCATCATTATCAAAGCTGACCACCAATTCTCCGTAAACATTGCAAAAATCAGCCTGCCAATCTTCTTCCATATCTTTGTATTTTCTCAAATGATAGCAAATTTCGCTCAAATCTTGAAATGTATATGTGTCATGTATCATACCACTCAACCACCTTTTCTGTTTTGATGATAGTATACCAAAAATCCGCCATATAAAAAAGGGATATCCAAACTTTCTTTTACATCTGTCATTTTGCGTATAAAACAATACCCAACCAACCACTCTAAAAATAATATTATAAATTTTTAATTTGCTTTTTCTGCCACAATATGCTAGACTAAACGGGAATAAAAGGGAGTAGCTTATGCATTGGCTGCATTGTTAGCGTTCGTCATCTCAGTGTATTCACACTCGGGCGTTATCCAAATACAAAGAAACTGTTTTGATGGTATTCTTTCTATGAGAAGCAAGACTTTTATTGCATCATTTTATGTTTATGGCATAGATGCAATAGAAGTCTTTTTTTATTTGCATCTATACACAGAAAGGGGTTTTTTTATGGAAAAACAATGGAAGTTTTCACAAAAAGAAGCGTTGGAAACATTACAAACTTCTATGGACGGCTTGACACAGGCGGAAGTAGAAAAACGTTTCGCACAGTATGGGTACAACAAATTGCAAGAGGGAAAACGAAAAAGCATTTTACAAGTGTTTGCAGAACAATTTGCAGATTTGTTGGTTGTTATATTGATTGTGGCAGCCGTCATTTCCGCATTAACCGGCGGTATCGAGGGGACGATTGTCATATTGGCAGTGTTGATACTCAATGCCATATTAGGTACGGTACAACACTTCAAGGCACAAAAATCACTGGATAGCTTGAAAGCAATGGCAGCACCCAATGCATATGTCATGCGTGACGGACAAAAAACAGAAGTGCCTGCCTCGGCATTGGTACCGGGTGACATATTGCTTTTGGAAGCGGGAGATGTTGCGGCAGCCGATGGGCGTATTTTGCAAAGCTATTCTTTGCAGGTCAATGAAAGTGCTTTGACCGGTGAGTCCGAAAATGTCAATAAAATAGATACACCCATCAACAAAGAGGATTTACCTTTGGGCGACCGTTTGAATATGGTATACAGCAGTTCTTTGGTTTCCTATGGGCGTGCAGTGGTTTTGGTCACTGCCACCGGTATGCAAACCGAAATCGGTAAAATTGCTGACTTGATGGAATCTGCACAGGAAAAAGCAACACCTTTGCAAAGAAGTCTGGACGACTTTTCCAAAAAACTTTCCATCATCATTATGATTGTCTGTGCCATTGTATTTGGTTTGAGTGTATGGCGTGGCATGGGCTTGGCAAACTCTTTGATGTTTGCGGTCGCTTTGGCAGTTGCAGCCATTCCGGAAGCACTCAGCTCCATTGTCACCATTGGTTTGGCGATTGGTACACAAAAGATGGCAAAACAAAATGCAATCATCAAAAATCTGCGTGCTGTGGAAGGTTTGGGTTGTGTTTCTGTCATTTGCTCCGACAAAACAGGCACGCTGACACAAAACCGTATGACTGTACAAAAAGTATACACAGATGGCAGCGTATCCTCCATAGAAGAATCCACACAAAACCCTATCGCAATCCAAGAATTGGCAACACAAAGTGTACTGTGTAACGATGGGGTGTTAAATGGGGATACCGCAGTCGGTGACCCAACCGAAACCGCACTTTTGACATTTTGCCGTGCCATTGGCAGCAACGAAACAGATATCCGAAACGAATTCCCCCGTTTACAGGAAATTCCTTTTGACTCTGACCGCAAACTGATGTCTACCTTACACAAAAGAAACGGACAATTTGAAATGTTTGTCAAAGGTGCACCGGATATTCTGTTATCCCGTTGTATTGCCATAGAACAAAACGGAGAGTGCTTGGATTTTACCGAAAGCATACAAGCCGATATCTCTGAACAAAATGCTGCATTTTCCGCACAAGGTTTGCGTGTACTGGCTTTTGCAAAAAAGATATTGCCCGAAAACAGACCCTTGACATTGGAAGATGAGCAAGACTTGATATTCACCGGCTTGATTGCCATGATGGACCCTCCACGTGTGGAATCTGCGGCTGCGGTTGCAGATTGTCGCAGAGCCGGTATTCGACCGGTCATGATTACCGGTGACCACAAAATCACAGCCTCTGCCATTGCAAAACAAATTGGTATTTTACAAGACGGTGACCGTGCTGTGGAGGGTACAGAACTGGAAAACATGACAGATGCACAACTGCGAGAAGCCGTAGCACACATTTCTGTATATGCACGTGTATCACCGGAACATAAAATCCGTATTGTGCGTGCTTGGCAGGAAAACGGTCATGTCGCAGCCATGACGGGAGACGGTGTCAACGATGCTCCCGCACTCAAACAAGCAGATATCGGGATTGCCATGGGTATCACCGGCACAGAAGTTTCCAAAGATGCTGCCTCCATGATACTGACAGATGATAACTTTGCAACCATTGTCAAAGCGGTTGCAAATGGCAGAAATGTATATACCAACATCAAAAACTCTATACAATTTCTGTTGTCCGGCAATGCAGCAGCCATATTGGTGGTTATCATCACCTCCTTATTCCAACTGCCGTTGCCTTTTACAGCCGTACAACTTCTGTTCATCAACCTTTTGACAGACAGTTTGCCTGCATTGGCAATCAATATGGAACAACCAACCGGTGACTTGCTCAATCAAAAACCCAGAAATCCCAAAGAAGGCATTTTGACAAAGGATTTTCTGCAAACATTGAGTATTCAGGGCATATTGATTGCAGCAGCAACCATGTTTGCGTTCTTGATTGGTATGCAAATCAATGATGGTATGGCTTGCAGCATGGCATTTGCAACATTATGTTTGGCTCGTTTGTTCCATGGTTTTAACTGTCGTGGTACTCGCTCCATATTCCGTCTGCCCTCCAATATGTACAGCGTGGGTGCATTCTTGGTAGGTACATTGTTACTGATGGCAGTATTGTTTATACCTGCATTGCATGAATTGTTTGACATTGATTCTGCTTTGCAAATCACAAACATTCTACAAATCATCGGATTGGCGTTTGCTCCCACTTTGTTGATACAGCTTGTACGCATCATCAAAAACAAATAACAAACAAAAAACAAGGCATATCACGTTGTGATATGCCTTGTTTTTGTTTACTGTTGTTCCTGTGCATGGATATGTGCTGCCAAACGTTTGTCTTCTTGACGGATATGGCCTACCAATCTGTTTGCCAAATCTGTCACATGGCTCAATGTTTGCAATGTTGCACCATTTTGTTTGACTTCAGCTTCCATCTGACGAATGTCTGCCTTATATGCTGTATGGAATTTTTTATGTCCTTCATAATTCGGATATGCATATTGTTTCTGTAATTGTTCTTCGTCACCAAAATGCTTATCCACATAATTTGCTAAAAATGTCACAGTTTGTTCAATATGTTTTCGTCCTGTGCCAGATGTACAAGCATCTAACAAGTCATTGATTACATCAAACAACTGTTCGTGTTCTGTATCTATCAATGTATTGCCTGTTGCAATATCCGGTGTTACTTCATAATGCTTTATGCTTGCATTTTTTATCACAGGAGCGGGTGTTGCAACCATCGGGGCATATTTATCATCATATGTCTGATATGTATTTTGATTTGTATAGGACATACTTGGTTGTGGTGCATAGCCTGCTACACCGGACGCACCCATTTGTCTTGCATATTGCGTATCCACACCTGCATATGCACCATCTTCTTCCGTCTTGAAGTTGCTCAATACTGCGTGCATCATATTGGCTTGTGTAGACAGTTCTTGGCTGGCTGCTGCGGATTCTTCACTGGTTGCAGAGTTTGTTTGTACCACAGTTGCAATCTGGTCAATGCCTTGTGTGATTTGACGAATTGCCTCTGCTTCTCTTTCGACTGCTGTTGCAATCAAAGTAATCTGTTCCACTGCCTGTCCTGTCAAGATAACACTGCTTTCAATGGATTCTGCTGCGGAATATGCAATTTCAGAGCCATGTTCTACGGCTTGAATGGAATCTGCAATCAATTTTGTTGTATTTTTTGCAGCTTCTGCGGATTTTGATGCCAAGTTACGCACTTCGTCCGCAACCACAGCAAATCCCTTGCCTGCACTGCCGGCTCTTGCCGCTTCCACGGCTGCATTCAAAGCCAAAATATTTGTTTGGAATGCAATATCTTCAATCGTTTTGATAATTTTACGGATTTCCTGAGATGCAGATGTAATATTATCCATCGCTTGAATCATTTCATGCATTTTTTCTTTATTGATGACATTTTGTTCACTTGCTTTGTCTGTATTGTCTTTTGCTGTTTTTGCAGACTCTGCATTTTCACGGGACATTTCGGAAATATCAGTCAATGTTGCAGACAATTCCTGTACAGCACTTGCCTGTTGTGTTGCCCCCTGTGCCAAAGATTGAGAACCTGATGCTACCTGTTCTGCACTCATAGAAACTTTATCTACGGTATGTTTTATTTCGTTGATAGTACCACTCAAATTGCTTACCACACTGTCGATACTGTTTGAAATTGCTTCCAAAGTACCAGGGAATTCTGTTTCCACTTTAATGTTGAAATTACCTGCTGCCATCGCACTTGTGGTGCGGTCAATTTCTGCAATGACAGTCTGCAATACTTCTTGGCTGGTACGCACCGCTTCTGCCATTTCAGATACTTCGTCTTTAGATTGATATAAAACCGGCACATCAAATTTCCCTTGACTAAATGCAATAATGGCTTCTTTTAATTCACGCAAAGGTAAAATCAAAGATTTAATCACACGACTGGAAATAATCATCGTCAAAATTGTGATAACAATCACAAGAATAACACCGATACCAATCGCCATTGCAGAAATTCTATCCTGTGTTTCCAATACTTTTTGTACTTCTTGGTCGATTGTTTTTGCAAATTCACGACCAACCTGTGCCTGTGCATTCAATGCCGGCGTACAACTACCAACCAATAATTTCTGTGCTTGGTCAAAATCATTTCTTTCAATGGCACTCAAAATTTCAGGAATCATTGCTTCCCAATTTTGAATTCCTGTAATAAACTCCGCACCCAAACCATCTGAAATATCTTCTTTATAGTCTTTCTGAATCATTTCTGTACTGGAGTGCAGCGTATCCAGCATATCATTCAAAGTGTTTAAGTTGTTGCTGTAATTTAATTTATCTTTATCCAATGTGAGATCTCGTACATATCTGGCAGCTGTATTCAAATAAATACGTGTATTTAATACCTGCGTTTCCAATTTTATGTTTTTTTCAATAATCCTTTCATAATCTGCTTTCATATTCAGCATACTAAAAATACACATTACCAATACTACCGCTGACATCAAATATGGTGTAAAAAACCCAAATATCAACCGCCTGCGAATTTTCATGTCTTGTAACTTCATAATGTACAAACCCCTCCTCATTTTGGTACACGTCAAAAAAACCATCTCTCTATTTATCGACAGTTTTTTTAAAAACTTAACATTTTTTAACAATTTTACACTATTTCCATATCAAATTCAAGTGTATTTCTATCAAAAAAACAACAAGAAAGAAAACTGTTTTCTTTCTTGTTGTTTGGCTTGTTTTTATTTATAATTTGTGCTGTCTTTTAACAATACATCATGTGCACCGCCTTCTACAAGGCTTGTTGTAGAAATCACGGTCAATTTCGCTTTTTGCTGCAATTGCGGTATAGACAATACCCCACAGTTGCACATGGTAGATTTTACTTTTTTCAAAGACAAGTTTACATTATCATGCAAACTACCTGCATATGGCACATAAGAATCCACACCTTCTTCAAAAGAAAGTTTTGCATCACCGCCCATATCATATCTTTGCCAGTTTCTTGCACGGGAAGAACCTTCACCCCAGTATTCTTTCATATAGCTACCGTTGATGTTGACTTTGTTGGTAGGACTTTCATCAAAACGAGCAAAATATCTGCCCAACATAATGAAGTCAGCACCCATTGCCAATGCCAATGTCATGTGATAATCATATACAATGCCGCCATCAGAGCAAATGGGAATATAGATACCGGTTTCTTTGAAATATGCATCTCTTGCCTGTGCTACTTCAATGACAGCAGATGCCTGTCCTCTGCCAATGCCTTTTTGTTCTCTTGTGATACAAATAGAGCCGCCGCCAATACCAACTTTGATAAAGTCTGCACCACATTCTGCCAAGAAACGGAATCCTTCTGCATCTACCACGTTGCCTGCACCGATTTTGACAGTATCTCCATAAGTTTCCCTAATCCAATCCAGTGTCATTTTCTGCCATTCGGAATATCCTTCTGAGGAATCAATACACAAAATATCTACCCCTGCTTCCAACAATGCAGGCACACGTTCTTTGTAGTCACGGGTGTTAATACCGGCACCAACCACATACCGTTTTTGATTATCCAACAATTCATTTGTATTTTCTTTGTGGCTGTCATAGTCTTTACGAAATACCAAATATTGCAATCTGCCTTCTTCGTCCAAAATCGGTAACTGATTGATTTTGTTATCCCAAATAATATCGTTTGCTTCTTTCAGTGTTGTGCCTGCCGGTGCATAAATGAGCTGGTTCAACGGTGTCATAAATTCTTTCACCTGTGTATTTGCGTTCATACGACTCACACGATAATCTCTGCTTGTTACCAAACCAACCAATTTTCCCTGTGCAGTACCATCTGTGGTCACTGCCACGGTGGAATGTCCGGTTCTGTTTTTCAAATTCAGAATATCTTGCAATGTGCTTTCCGGACTGATATTGGAATCACTCATGACAAAGCCTGCTTTATATGCCTTTGCTCTGGCAACCATTGCTGCTTGACTTTCGATGGTTTGAGAACCATAAATAAAAGAAATACCGCCTTCTTTTGCCAATGCCACTGCCATTTTATCATCAGAAACTGCTTGCATCACCGCAGAAACCAAAGGAATGTTCATCTGAATTGCAGGTTTTTCTCCTTTTTTGAATTTGACTACCGGTGTTTGCAGGCTAACGTTGTCCACCATACAATCTTTGGAGGAATATCCCGGTACTAACAGATATTCACTAAATGTTCTGGAAGGTTCTGTGATATAAGTTGCCATATGTCTCTCTCCTTTTCCAATCCTAATATTCTATATTTTTTTCTGCAATAAATAAAAAAGGGAAAGCCCAACGTTGCTGATTTTGCGTATGTTCTTTTCCCAAATCTTTTTCTTTGTTTTATACATATTTGTATTGCATAAGATTTTAACACTAAAAAGCCCCCTATTCAAGGGGGCAAAAAAAAATTTTTCATATTTTGTAAAATTCGTCACTTTTTGTGCCAAAACACGCCTTGTTTTTATCTTCTATGCAAATAAGGCAATGTCCAATTTGCAACCATACCAATCAAAAACCCTGTCACAACGCCTGTCACAAGCAAAAATGGCAAATAATACGCAATTTTAATATTTTCCACAACCAATGCCGCTACGATAATCTGTCCCACATTATGGAACACACCACCCATCATGCTAACGCCTGTCATGCTGCATTTTCCGGTCTTTTTGAGCAACACCATCACGCCCAGACTGCACATCGCACCGGCCAAACTGTATAACAAACCTGCAAAGCCTGCAAACAGCAATCCGGAAAGCACAATCCTTACCAAGGATATGAAAAAAGCAGGTTTTGCTCCCATATGGTACAACACCACCACAATCACCACATTAGCAAGCCCCAGTTTCATGCCGGGTACCACAAGCGGCAAAGGAATGAGTACCTCCACATAACTCATCAACATTGCCAACGCTACAAACAGTCCATATTGTGCGACTTTTCTACTTTCCATATCAATTCACCACCATATCCACTTCCTGTGCTTGTCCCTCCAACACAGTCACCACTGTTTTATGCGGCAAACATACAATCGTTTCCCCTGTTTTGGATATCCTTTTTTGTTCTGTGCAAAGACCATCTCGGCAGTCTGCCTCAATGACTTTTGCCTTCCCGTCTTTGATTTCCACCACATTATACCCATGTTCGGTTTCCAAACGATATACGGTATCTTCTGTCAATGACAACTCTTTTTTGACTGCACCATCTACAGTGATTTCCACTGTGCCACCTTGCTTTGCATTCCCCATTGTCACACCATACAATACGGCTGCCACGCCCAATACCAAAACCACAAGCACAATATCCCAACGTTTCATGATTACACCTGCTTTCTTGATTTTTCTATGTATTGCTATATATATGGAAAAAAGGAAGCACCAGCTTCCTTTTTTAGTAGTAGTAGGATTTGTTATAGTACATAAAAAATGCCCAGAACCGGAATCGAACCAGTGACACGAGGATTTTCAGTCCTCTGCTCTACCGACTGAGCTATCTGGGCATATCGCATTTCATGCCCGTTTATTATACCGTGGTTTTTGTCTATTGTCAACTACAAAATGCGATATTTTATTTATTTTTATTGCAAAAAAAACCTTGGAGCAACTCCCCAAGGTTTTTTGCTTAAAATTCTGCATTTTTTACAGTTCTTGGATAAGGCAATACATCACGGATATTGCTCATACCGGTCAAATACATGACTGCACGTTCAAAGCCCAAGCCGTAGCCTGCGTGTCTTGTACCGCCGTATTTACGCAAATCCAGATACCACCAGTAATCTTCTTTTGCCAATCCCAGCTCGTCCATACGTGCTTCCAAAACGTCCAGACGTTCTTCTCTTTGGCTGCCGCCAATGATTTCACCAATGCCGGGAACCAACAAGTCCATTGCCGCAACGGTTTTGTTGTCGTCATTCATACGCATATAAAATGCCTTGATATCTTTGGGATAATCTGTGACAAACACAGGTTTTTTGAAAATTTCTTCTGTCAAATACCGTTCATGTTCTGTTTGTAAATCAATCCCCCATTCCACAGGGTATTCAAATGATTTTCCGGATTTTTTGAGCAATTCTACCGCTTCTGTATATGTCACACGGCCAAAATCGTTGTTCAAAATATTATCCAGTCGTTCCAACAGACCTTTATCTACAAAGCTATTGAAAAATGCCATTTCTTCCGGTGCCTGTTCTAATACATATTGAATGATATATTTCAGCATTTCTTCTGCCATTTCCATATTATCCTGCAAATCAGCAAATGCCATTTCCGGTTCAATCATCCAAAATTCTGCGGCATGGCGGGCAGTGTTGGAATTTTCCGCACGGAATGTAGGGCCAAATGTATATACATTACGGAATGCCATTGCAAATGTTTCCGCAGAAAGCTGACCACTCACAGTCAAGTTTGTTTCTTTCCCAAAGAAGTCTTTGGAGAAGTCCACAGAACCATCTTCATTTTTGGGCAAATTGTTCAAATCCAATGTCGTCACACGGAACATTTCACCTGCACCCTCGCAGTCACTGCCTGTGATGATGGGTGTATGTGCATATACAAATCCTTTTTCTTGGAAAAATTTATGAATGGCATATGCAATCAAACTTCTGACACGGAATGTTGCAGAAAACATATTGGTTCTTGGTCTTAAATAAGCAATCTGACGCAAGAATTCCACGCTATGACGTTTTTTCTGCAAAGGATAATCCGGTGTGGATTGTCCTTCCACATCAATGGCTGTTGCTTTTACTTCAAAAGGTTGTTTTGCATCTGGTGTTTCCACCAAAAGCCCTTTGACAATAATGGCAGCACCGATATTCAGTTTTGTAATTTCCTGATAATTGGACAACTGCTCTGCTTCAAATACAATCTGTATATTTTTGAAAAAAGAACCATCATTCAGTTCAATAAAGCCAAAATTTTTGGATACACGCATGGTACGTATCCAGCCGCCTAATGTTACTTCTTTGTCTGCATACATCGCAGTATCACGATATATTGATTTTACGGTATTCAAATCCAAAATCCATCTCTCCTTTTTTGTTGCATATTCTCATTGTTTACTATTTTAGCCTTGTTATGGGAAAAACACAACCTTTTTTTCAATCCTCCACATATGGCAGATATTTTCCGTATCCTTGTGCTTCCATATCCTCTTTTGGGATAAAGCGTAACGATGCACTGTTGATACAATACCGTAAACCACCTGTTTCCGCAGGGCCATCGTCAAACACGTGTCCCAGATGTGCGTTACCCACACGACTTCTGACTTCTGTTCGTATCATATTATGGGATACATCATCATATTCTTTGACAACATTGGGGTCTATGGGTTTTGAAAATGCCGGCCAACCGCAAGCAGAGAAAAACTTGTCTTTGGAAGAAAACATAGGCTCACCGGAAGTGATGTCCACATACAGCCCTGCTGCGGACTGTTGCCAATATGCGTTGCGAAATGGTGGTTCTGTGGTATTTCTTTGTGTCACCAAATACTGTAATTGCGTCAAATGTTGCTCCATATCCTCTTTGGACATGACTTGATACTGCTTTGCATCGACAATGCTTTGTTTTTGCTTTTCAATTTTTGCAAAATTGATGTGACAATATCCTTGGGGATTTTTGGTCAAATATTTCTGATGGTATGCCTCTGCCTCCACAAAATGAAACACAGGCAAAAGCTCTGTACGAATGGGTTTATCATACTTTGTTTGCAACTGTGCCAAAGATTGTTTTGCAATTTGTACTTGTTCCTGTGTGGTGGTGTAAATCCCTGTGCGATACTGCACCCCGATATCCATACCTTGCCTACCCAATGTGGTGGGGTCTATGGTGTAATAAAATTCTTCCAAAATATTTGTCAAATTTGTTTTTTCTGTATCAAAAACAACCTCTACCGCCTCAGCATATCCAATACCACGACAAACTTCCTCATATGTGACTTCTTCTTTTTTCTCTTGCCACATGGGTTCTTCTTTGCCCAAAATATACCCCACCCTTGTGGCAATCACGCCTGTAACGGTTTCCATATATTTTTCTGTTCCCCAAAAACAGCCGCCTGCCAAATAAATGGTTTCCTTTTGCATATGCTATCACCTCATATTATCAAATCCATACAATGTATAAACATCGGTACGACGATGCCGTAACAATGGCAATTCCTGTCTGATTTTTTCTTCTTTTTCAAAATCCAATTCTGCAAACACAATGGTTTCTTTTTCATCTGCTTGTGCCACCACTTCGCCCCAAGGATTTGTAACAATCGAATGTCCGTATGCATGATAACTTGCTTGGGTATCCCTTGCAGGAGAGCAACCCATAAAATACACCTGATTGTCCAAAGCTCTTGCACGAAATGTCAATTCCCAATGGGCAGGCCCTGTGGTGAGGTTGAATGCTGCTGGCACACATACCGCCTTTGCCCCTGCCAGTGCCATCATACGTGTCAATTCCGGAAACCGCACATCATAACAAATACAAAGTCCTATTCTGCCCCACGGAGTTTCAAATACCGTAAATCGGCTGCCTGCACACAATGTTTCAGACTCTTGAAAATGCTGTCCACCTTTGACATGGATATCGAATAAATGCACTTTTCTATGTTTTGCAATACACATACCATCTGGACGAAATACATAAGAGGTATTATAGACAACACGATTTTCTTGTTCCGGCACAGAGCCTGCCACCAAATACACCCCTGTTTCTTTTGCCATTGCAGCCAATGCCTGATAGGTTTCTCCACCCTCCGGCTCTGCAAATCTCGGAAAATTTGATGTTTCATACGGACATATAAACATCTCGGGTAATATCACCAAATCTGCACCATTGGCTTTTGCCTGTCTGATTTTATCATATGCAGTGATCATATTTTGTTTTGGTGTTGGTGATACATACATTTGCACCAAAGCAACCTTCATACTTCATACACCCTTTCTGGTCGTAGTTTTACTTTTTTTTATTATATCATATTCCCAAAATTACATATACAAAAAAAAATGATAAAAATAGATTGACAATTTACAAATTTATGCTATAATAAAATTAATACTAAATGATAATAATTCTTATTTAATAACAAGTACGGAGGAGGTACACATTATGCAAAAATATGATTTGAAAGGTACAAAAACAGAAGCGAACTTACAATCTGCATTCGCAGGCGAATCCATGGCAAGAAACAAATACACCTACTATGCAAGCAAAGCGAAAAAAGAAGGGTATGAACAGATTGCATCTTTATTTTTAGAAACTGCAAACAATGAAAAAGAACACGCAAAAATTTGGTTCAAGTTATTGCATGGCAGTGATATTCCTTCTACAGCTGAAAATCTGTTAGATGCCGCAACCGGTGAAAATTACGAATGGACCGATATGTATGCAACATTTGCAAAAGAAGCCAAAGAAGAAGGGTTTGACCATATTGCTTATTTGTTTGAAGCAGTTGGCAAAATTGAAAAAGAACATGAAGAAAGATATCGTAAATTATTGGAAAACGTTGAGGGTGGTTTGGTATTCTCCCGTGACGGAGATATGATTTGGCAATGTGCAAACTGCGGACATATTCATGTTGGCAAACAAGCACCAAAAATCTGTCCCGTATGTGAACACCCACAATCATATTTCCAGATTATGGCAAAAAATTACTGATTTTTGTTTCATCACACACTTTCCTTTTACAGTAAAAAACACGGTTTGTAACCGTGTTTTTTACTTATGCACCCATCAATTTTACCAAAATCGCTTTTTGTGCGTGCAAACGATTTTCTGCTTCTTCAAAAATCTCATCTGCGTGTGCTTCCAACAGTTCTGCTGTAATCTCTTCTCCTCTGTATGCAGGCAAACAATGCAGTACCATACAATCCGGTTTTGCTTGCTGCATGAGTGTTTCATTCACTTGGAAATGGGCAAATGCTTTCATTCTGATTTGATGTTCTTCTTCTTGTCCCATAGATGCCCAAGCATCTGTGACAACAACATCTGCATTTTTTACCGCTTCCGACGGGTCCTCTGTCAATGTAAATGTATCACCATAACATTCTGCGAATGCCAAAATTTCTTTATTCGGCTCATAGCCTTTGGGGCAAGCCACAGATACACACATTCCAACCTTCAAACACCCTACAATCAACGAATGTGCCATATTATTGCCATCACCAATGTAAGCCAAATGCAACCCTTCCAATTTTCCTTTTTTCTCCCGTATGGTTTGCAAATCTGCCATCACTTGGCAAGGGTGGCAAAAGTCCGTTAAACCATTGATGACAGGTACAGAACCATACTGTGCCAATTTTTCCACTTCTTCTTGTGCAAAGGTACGAATCATAATCCCATCTACAAATCGGGATAATACTCTTGCAGTATCTTCTGTTGGTTCTCCTCTGCCAATCTGTGCATCTTTGGAGCTGATAAACAATGCGTGTCCTCCCAACTGATACATACCCACTTCAAAAGAAACTCTGGTTCTTGTGGAAGATTTTTCAAATATCATACCCAATGTTTTGCCTTTCAGCATATGATGTGTGATGCCTGCCTTTTGTTCTTGTTTTAATTGGTCTGCCAAGTCCAATAAGCCTATGATTTCTTCTTTGGAGCAGTCCAACAGTTTCAAAAAATGTTTCATATTCTCATACCCTTTCTCTGTTTTAAAATTTCGTTCCTTTTGTATTATTATAAACAATATTCATAAAAAGTCAATAAAATAGATGATTATTTATTCATATAAAATTTATCAAACAAATCAATTTTTTATTTGTTTTGTTCATATTTTTTATTTTACAATTACTTTGCAGTCGCACATTCATAGATATTTATTCTGCTGTAACGCTATTTATACAATATGCATTCATGAATATTATACATTTTTTTTTGCAGATTGCAATACCATCAAAAATGATTTATAATCTTGCCAAATCAAACAGAAAGGATATCAAAAACATGAAAACATGGATATTGGCGTCAAATTCCCCACGCAGAAAAGAATTGTTGACGATGCTTTCTATTCCGTTTACGGTGCAAGTCAGTGATGTAGATGAAAGAGCATTGGAACAACAACATCATACAGATACACCCGCACAAAAAGCAGCCATATTTGCACAGGCAAAGGCATTGGCAGTTGCCAAAAATGCTCCCGCAGACAGCATTGTCATTGCCGCAGATACCATTGTTGCATTAGATGATGAAATCTTACACAAACCAAAAGATACCAACGACGCTTTTCAAATATTATCCAAACTATCCGGTCATACACACACTGTATATACAGGATTATCGTTGGTATTGACCAATACGGCACATACACAAACCGTACTGACAAAAGTCAGTGCCACCGATGTGACATTTCGCACATTGACAAAACGTGAAATACACTCTTATATCGCCACAAAAGAACCTATGGACAAAGCAGGGGCTTACGGTATACAAGGCAAAGGTGCTTTATTTGTGGAAAACATACAAGGCGATTATTATACCGTTATGGGACTGCCTTTGGTATTATTACAAAATATGTTGCAACCATATGGCATACAAGTATCTGATTTTTGGAACAGATAAACAAAAAAGAGCAAAAGGCTTTGCCTTTTGCTCTTTTTGTTTTGTCCTTCTGCGGACAAAAGATATAAGGGTATTTTTATCCAAAAATTTCGTTAAATGCTTTTTTCTCCAAAACAGCCTCTGTCATATCTTTCATTTTAGACATATCGCCAATCAAGATAACGCCACACAATGCATTGTTTACAAAGTAATATTTTTCCAATGTCAATTTCTTATCATCACGAATTTCCATTACTTTATAAGATACATTTTCTTTCATGCCAACATCACCGATGGAGTATACAGATGTATGCATTGCTGCCATTGTCATACCTTGTGTTTGTGGCAGATAAGGCTGGCTGTCGCCTACGGCGTTTGCACCTGCTACACGGCCCATTTCCATAGCCACAGGCCAAATTGCAATATTTGCACCATTGAATTCTGCACAGTCACCTGCCGCAAATACATTGCTGTCGCTTGTCTGCATATTATCATTTACCATAATTGCACGGTTTGCCAACAAGCCTGCTTCTTCTGCCAATTCTTTATTTGCACGTACACCGGTAGAGATGATAACCACTTCTGCCGGAATTTTTGTGCCATCTTCCAACAATACGCCATCTACTTTATCTGTACCTGTGATTTCTGCAATTTTTGCACCAACCACAATGTTGATACCGTTTTTCTCTGCAATTTTTGTCAGCATTTCTGCACCTGTTTGGTCTAATTTACCATACAGCAAAGAAGGTGCACCTTCCAAAACAGTTACTTCCAATTTTTCTTTTCTCAATTCCCAAGCAGCTTCCAAACCAAGCACACCGCCACCAATCACAACTGCGTGTTTTGCAGACAATGTCCAACGGGTTACTTTTTCTGCATCTGCAATGGTACGCACTGCGGTAACACCTTCCAGGTCTGCACCTTTGATTGGAGGTACAAAACTGCGAGAACCCAATGCATACACACATTTGTCATAAGGCAATACGGTACCGTCTTGCAAATGAATTTCTTTTTTGCCTGTATCCAAATCTGTTACAACAGTTTCTAAACGCAAATCAATATTTTGTTCTTTATACCAATCTGCTTCTTTGCTTGCAATCGCACCGCCACTGATTGCACCAAACATATTTTTGGTCAACATTGGTCTGTCATAAGGCAATTCATTTTCTTCGGAAATCATAATGATGCTTGCGGTCTTGTTTCTGTCACGAATTGCTTGTGCTGCATTCAATGCGGCAGTACCGCCACCCAATACAACAAATTTTTCCAATGTGTCCATACGATATGTGATTTCTTCCAAATCCACATCTACAAAGTTTTCTTTGCCTACGCCGCATACAGGGCAAATTTCCAAAGAAGCGTCAAAGATTTCACCACATACCAAACATTTTACCAAGCCACTTCTGCCGCCGGATTTTTTCTGCAATTTCTGCATCAATGTATCTGCAAAACGATAACCGTATTCATATGCATCTACCAAATCGGTTTCGGAAGGTTTCAAACGTACACGGAACCCGTCTACCACACGCAAACGAATTTGTTTCAATCTTTCGATGATGTGTTCTACACCTTCACCACTCCAACCATAGCTGCCAAATGCACTTGCCAATTTACCGCCATGGATAGGAGGGAACATCAATGTTGTCAAATCCCAGATTGGTTTCAATGCTTCACACAATATGGTTGGTGTACCAAACAAAATACCGTCTGCGGAAGCGATTTCGCCCAATACTTCATTTGCATCGGAAGTTACCATATCATACAGTTTTACTTCGATGTCATCATTGTCACGAATCCCTTTTGCAATTTCTTCTGCCAACTGACCGGTATAGCCATACGCACTTACATAAGGAATGACAACTTTTTTACGTGCATTTGTGGGTACTTTGCACCAATCTTCATAAATATCGTACAATTCTTCGATATTGCTATCCAAAACAGGGCCATGTCCCGGGCAAATCATATCAATGTCCATTTCTCTGACTGCGGACAAAGCATCTGTCATGTAAGGTTGTTTGAAAGGTCCCAAAATGTTATCAAAATAATATTTTGTTGCTCTCAAATATCCTTCTTTATCTGTTACGGTACTACGCAAAATGCCGTCATGTGCATAGTGAGAACCAAAAGAGTCACAAGTTACCAGCACTTTATCTTCCACAATGTAAGTATACATGGTATCAGGCCAGTGCAAGTTGGGGAATACACGGAATTGTAATGTTTTGTTACCGATTTTCAATTCATCGCCATCATCTACTGCGATGCTGTAAAAATCGCCATTGATGATTTGTTTCAAAAATCCGATTGCAGTTGGTGTTGCCACCACTTTTGCTCTGGGACAGATATCCAATATTTTTTTGATGCTGCCGGCATGGTCAGGTTCTGTATGGTCTACCACAATGTAATCAATGCTGGATACTTCTGTGATTTGAGATAATGTTTCCAAATAATCATCAAAGAATTTTTCTTTTGCTGTTTCAAACAAAACAGTTTTGTCCCCACATTTCAACAAATAAGAATTGTATGTGGTGCCAAATTCTGTCATCATGATGATGTCAAATACACGCAAATCTTTATCCAATACGCCTGTCCAATAAAAATCAGGTTTTAACTGCAAAGCTTTCATAACTAGATTTCCTCCCTTATATCTCATTTCTGTCATCTGTTTGCCATTACTGATTTCTTGCAAAAAAACCGAGTATAAAATACTCGGTTTTTGTAACATCAAATTTCTTTTTTCCACAAACCGTGTAAATTACAGTATTCATATGCTGCAACAACAGTTTCACCCTCTGCCAATGCAAAGACTGCTTCGGGTTCTCCTGTATGGTTCAAATATTTGAGCTGACAGCCTTGGTTTGTCAACAGACAAATAAATCCAATATGGTGTTCTTCTGTCATAGGGTGTGTCACTTCGCCTACGTGTACAACAACTTTACTGCCTTCTACATTTACCACAGGCACGTGTTTTTCACCTGCCGCATCTGTTGTGTTTGGTTTCAATTCTGTCATTTTCTGACCACAACATACTACCGGTACACCTTTGTCTTCCACCATGGTAATGATGTTTTTACAGTGTTCACAAATAAAAAATCTTACTTCACTCATGTTTCATTCCTCCTTCATATTTTTTTAAAATACCCTTAAAATTGATTGCTATTATAGTATACCCAATATGGGTTGTTTTACTTTGACTTTTGTTTGACTGTATGATACCATAAAGAATATAGAATGGTATGTTGCAAATGCAACAGAAAAGGGGTTTTTTTATGAAAATGTTAGAAAATCCTCTATTTTTTGGGGTATCAGAAGATTCTTTGGAACAAATGCGTATCTGTTTTCATATGGAAGAAAAATGTTTCCAAGAAAAGCAAGAAATTCCTATTGAAGGAAAAGTTGGTATTTTATTGGAAGGCAGCATCTCTTTGAATCGTTTGAACCAAGACGGCAATTTGGATATGCTCGAATACATGAACGATGGTGGCATATTTGGTGCTTTTGTCAATCTGTTCCAACACAACGGGGAAATATTGGTACTTTGTGAAAAAAAATGCCGTGTTGTATTCATTGATGCGTACCATATTACAAAACGTTGCAGCAACGCTTGTCTACATCATAGCATCGTTGTGGAAAATTTATTGAATTTAATGACAGAAAAAGTACAGCGTCTAAGCGAAAAAGTGGAAATACTATCCAATCGCTCCATACGGGAAAAACTGCTTTGTTATTTCCGTATGCAATGCAACAAATGTGGCAAGCAATGTTTTACACTGCCATTTTCCATGAGTTCTTTGGCAAATTATCTTTGTGTAGACCGTTCCGCCATGACCAGAGAAATCAAACATATGAAAGAAGATGGCATTTTAGAAATGCAGGGTAAACAAATACAATTACTTTCATAAAAAAAGAACCGAAAACAAATCGGTTCTTTTTCTTTGATTTAAGACTTCATCAAATGTAAATATTTTTCTTTTGTTGCCATACCGCCTCTGATATGACGTTCTGCCTTATTGACTTCCAACACATGACGCACAGACTTGGCAAGTTCCGGGTCAATTTTTTCCACACGGTCTGTAATATCTTTATGTACGGTGGATTTGCTGATACCAAATTTTTTTGCGGTTTCTCTGACGGTTGCATTGGTGTGTATCATAAATTTTGCAACTTCCACGGCACGCTCTTCAATATAGCTTTTCAAAGGAAAGCACTCCCCTAGATTGTTCTTGCTTATTTATATGCAGATACAGTAAAAAGTATGTTTTTTCCAAAAAAACATATATGATTTTTCATTGCAACTTGATATTGTTAATTTTTTATCCTTTTTTATAAAAATATATTTGATATCTGTTTTTGGTTACTTTTTCTATAATCAAATTTTATTTTATGCATTATTTTATTT
>JAHHTU010000060.1 GCA_020024455.1 Anaerotignum sp.
TACATATCACTTGGATTTTTACAGAAGAAATCATGCATCAGCATACCCAATGCGGTTTCACTTTCATACGAAGCATTTACATAAATGATATATGTATCATCTCCAAATGCCGTTTTTGTTTCCTGAATAGTACGCTCAATATGATAGATTGGTAATCCGCCACCTAATACATCATTTTCTGTGATGAATATGATATAAGTCGTATCCAAATTTTCATACATATCCCCTGCATTTGTAATATTTGCATCTAGCAAACTACTATTGTATCTTGCTCTTTTTGGGATTGCTCCTGCATTGGTTCGTTGTACTTCTATATTGTATTTTTTTCCTGTACGATCTGTTGCATAGATATCTAATGTAACAGAACGTCCTTGCAGATTTTTAATTTGGTATTGTGTGAGTACTGTTTGTACTTGTAAATCATTTTTTTCTAATATGATATGTAATAGCAATTCCGTACATGCAATATCTTCAAAGCACTTAGACATGAATTTATCATTCATAAGACACAACTCTTTGATATATTGCAATGTTTCTTCTCTTCCATTCATTTTTTATCACTTCCTTTGAAAGTTCTATACCTTCTATTCAATTTTAACATATTTTTTTAACCGATACAACGTGGTTTTATCTATTTTTCCGTTCAGATAAAATCCGTGTGTTATCTGATGACAGGCATTTGTAGTTCTCTGACTCTGAGCTGCCATTGTACAACCTGAAAAAAATTCTCTATAATCTCCTCCACAGAACATTGGAAGTTGTTATGCATCATTGTGACGAGTCTTTTCAAAGCCTCTTTGCCTTTTTGATGTAGCACTTGACTGACGATATCCTGTTCGGATATGGACACATATTTTTGCATATATATGTCTGTTCCATCTTCATCTTTTATGGTTTCAAAAGATACCAATATGCCACTGATTGTTTTATAATACCCCCAAAAATTCTGTTTGGTTTTATTTTTTGGAAATTTTTGTGCAAATTCCATACATAAACCCAATCCCAGATAGCGTAGTTCAATCTCTTGAAATACGGCATAATATCGAGAGTGAGCTGTAATTCCCAAGCTTTCTCCTTTTTCATAACGGTTTTTATAATAACCGTACATTTTCTTGATTTGTTCGTATGCTGTTTTCATATCGTATCCCTACTTTCTAACATACTGCTTGCATATCTTCCTGTTCTTGACGCTTATTTAGTACATTGATATATTTTTTTAAAAATTTTCGTACATCATCGTCCGGCGGTGCATTGTCAAAGCCTTTGCATTGTATGATACGACCTTGTTTTACTTCCAAGGTATACAATGCTTTTTCTGCTTCTTGCTGGCTGCGTAAAAATAATATGAAGGTTTCACCGGCTGCCACAAGGTGTGTATATGTACCTACACAATGATGGAGGTGATGTCCTTCTTCTTTGATTGCAAACAAATCTTTTGGAACAACAACCAAGAAATTTTTATCGGCCCAAGCATATTGTTGTTGATATTGGGCATATAAATCCTGAAACTTCTGATTATCCTCCAATCATTTATGCAGTCGTTGTGCTTCTCTTTGTTTCTCTACATCTTGATATGCTGTGTCATGTGCTTCTTTCAGATGTTTTGGAAATAACACAAAAGTGTTTTTCATGTCATATCCTAATTCTGCAACAAATTTTAAGTAATCACACCATAACATCAACATGGTTTTTATGTCAAATTGGGTTTGTTGTGCAGCATATCGTTCGATTTTGTGCAGTGTGGTATATTGCAAAATATCAAACATATATGGTGTGTATGCTCCATATTTTTCTTCAAACAACAAGAAAGATTTTGCATCGTATATCATGTTGTGTTGCATGAGCTTTTGGAACAGCGACACTTGTGAGAATGACATATCCAGCTCTTGCACCACCGAAAAATGTTGTTTTGGTATCTGCAACATTGCCGGCAGTGATTTTGCTGTATCGTCCAAATATCTACTGTAAGAAGCCATATGATATTTGCTCATATAGTCTGTCATGTGATACAGCCTTGCTTTTACAAAGTATTCTAAATATGGATTTTTCAAATATGTATATAAATAACCATATACATATACCCCTGCACCCTCATAACGTGTTGCAAATTGTTTTAATGCACAATACCGGAATGCAGTACCTACAAGAACCTTGTCTAAATTTTTTGTATATATAGCACTAGCAGATGAAAAGAATATCTGCCACCCATCGCACCACCTTGTTTTTCTTGTCAGCTTAAAATCTCTCCACTCATAGAAATACACGTTATCTTTTTCATAAAAATCTCTTTTACATTCATACATATAAATGTCAGGTGTTCTGTAATTTTCCCCATACGTTTTATATATGGAGAAATAGCGTATGACAAATCCGGCTGGTGTTTTTTGCAGGAATGCAGCAGTACCTTTGTCTGCAATATGTCTGGCTTTCCCTTCTGCCAAAAATATCACCTTTTTTCCACAATTTGGGCAAATACCGGTGTCTCTGTGCTTTGCACCACTGACCTTTACATCTGTTTGGCAGTAGGTACAATAGCCGTCCATTTGTTTTTTTCTGCTGTATTTATAATAAATATAACGACTATGTGCCATTGCTGTTTTGTCAATCCAATCATCAAAATCTTTGGGTAATGGTTTGATTTCTTTCATTTTGGTATCAATGGCTTGCATGATTGTTTGATGGCGTTTTTTCAGTCGTTCTGCACGAATTTGTGCTTGTGCTAGACACAACGAATCATATCCGCTTTTTTCCGGTTTTTGTAAATACCGAAAAAATTGCTGCATGGCTTTTTCTGTACGAGCATTGACACAACAGATGGACTTTCTGGGATAGAAATTAGACAACAGATAGTAAATACCGCCTGTTTTCCATGTACTTCCATTTGTAAAATCCTGTGTGATATAGTCATGTTTTTGTTGAAAAACACGATATATCGGTTGCTTTTGATTGTCCAAGATATTTTCTTGTGCATATACAGAGATAACCAATGTTCTTTTATGTGCAATAATTTTGCTTTCCGCATCAAGCCAATAGGAAACGTTTGTAATGCGTTTTGCTTGTTCTATCATATGTGCAGTCACTGTTTTTATCGGTAATTTTTTTAATTCTCTTTTTTTCATATCAAACACTCCTCTGAAATCTTAAAAAGATAACTGTTGTTGTTCTGCTTGCTTGGTTTTCTGTTGTACTTTTGTTTCTTTATTTTGTGTGGCAGTTGTTTTTTTCTCTTTGCTTTTTTGACTTTTTGTTGATTTTTCCGTAATTGCAGAAGGTATATTCCAATCTAATAGTGCGTTTGGTGTCATATAGTACGTTTCTGCATAGTCATAGACTTGCTGATCGTCCAACCAACCATTCTTGCCCTCTAATGCTTTGCAAACCTTTTGTTGGGTATATTGAAAACACTTGGATAATGTTTTTTCTTC
>JAHHTU010000061.1 GCA_020024455.1 Anaerotignum sp.
AAAAAATCATAACAAAATATAACATTTATTTTCATTGACAACACTTTTTATTTTTCTTCCGGTACTTCGTATCATTTTTCTATCAGAATACCCAACCAAAACAAGTCTATTTTGCGGGTTCTCTTCCTTACTTTTTGTCATGGTTTTATATATTATGTCAGATATTGAAATATCATCGGTTTGGATAAATCACGCAAATCCAATATGCCTCTGTCCTCTTTGGGAATGGTTTTCATAATCTCTGCCATGTTCCTTATTTTTTGGTCCATATTTTCCATTTTGCCCAAATGCACACGTACATGATTGACCTCTGCGTCAATTTGTGCTATATTGGAAACATCTATTTCCACAACCATCTCTGTCAATGCATATTTTTGTATCATTTGTGAAATATGCAACACCACTTCCAACGCCTCTTGGTTGTCCACTTCCAGCACATCGCCCTTTTCAAATTCCGTAAACAGCAACCCTTTTACCAATGGCAAACCGTCCACATATGTGTTTTTGACATCTAGCACACGCCCCGCTTCATCTATGTATAGGTAAGAGCCCATATAAGGGATATATGCTCTCACCTTACGTTCTGTCAATGAAATGACATACGTATTCGGAAATTCCCAGACAATTCTTGCTTTTTCAATATAAGGTTCTTGCTCCAAGATATGCTCTGCCTTTGTACGAGAAAACAAAACGGCATTATCTCCTTGGGAAAGTCCAATTTTTTCACATAATTGTGTTGTGGAAAACTGTGTTGCATTTTCTGCACGAATGTTCTGAATGGAAAAAACAGGAGAAAATAAAAAAGCCGCTCCTGCCAACACAAGTAACAGTGCCGCAATGGTATATTTTTGCATATTCTGTTTTTGTTTACTGCTTCTGTTTTTTGTTTTTGGATATGGCTCTTGATATCCTGCTTCTGTTGTGTATAGCTCCTCTTTTTGCTTTTGCATACTACTTTCCCGTCCTTATACATGAAGATGCACACGACCACCTAAAAATGTCAGCACATCTTCTATTTTTTCATATCCTCGTTCTATATATATATTTCCATAGACCTGACTTGTGCCTTCCGCCGCCAATGCTGCAAGCAACAATGCCGCACCGCCTCGCAAATCCGACGCTTCCACCTTCGTTCCATACAATTTTTCCACGCCGAATACTGCTGCATTTCGTCGATGCATTTGTATATTCGCTCCCATGCGACAAAGTTCTTCTGCGTGGCGAAATCTGGCTTCAAACACCGTTTCACTAATCATACAAGTTCCCTTTGCCAATGTCAATAGACTCATCATAATCGGCTGCATATCTGTCGGAAAAGCGGGATATGGCCCTGTTGCAATCGTAAAATCCGACAACAATCTGGTGGGGGCTTGCAAATAAATGGCTTCTTCTTCGTATCGCAAGCCACAGCCTGTTTGCTCCAACACTTCCAATGTCTGCTCCATATATTGCCGCTCTGCATTTTTCAAGTGCAATTTTCCGCCTGTCATTGCTGCCGCACATAAAAGTGTCCCTGCCTCGATGCGGTCAAATGGTATGGTAAACACTGTACCATGTAATTGCGTCACACCTTCAATCATAATGGTTGGCGTACCCTCTCCATAAATTTCCGCTCCACAACTTCTCAAAAATCGTACCAAAGCAGTGATTTCCGGTTCTCTTGCCGCATTGTGTATGACCGTTGTACCCTCTGCTTTGACTGCCAAAAGCAATATATTTTCCGTTGCTCCCACACTGGGATAATCCAAATACAAGTGGTAGCCCAACAACAACGGTGCATGGCAATAAAAAATCCCTTCTTTTTCTTCCATTCGTACACCCATTTTTTCAAATGCACGCAAATGTAAATCAATGGGTCGTCTGCCAATCGTACAACCACCGGGGTGTCCCATTACCGCTTTTTTTGTTCTGCCCAACAATGCCCCCAAAAACAATACAGAAGAACGCATTTTGGAAACCATATCTTCTTGTATTTCATTCCGAAACAATCCTTTGCTGTTGATGGTGACTGTGCGTTCTTCCTGTTTCACGCTGCACCCCAACTCTTGCAAAATCTCCAATGAAACAAAAAAATCAGCAATCTGCGGGCAATTTTCCAATACCACTTCATCATCTACCAAAACCGTTGCTGCCAAAATCGGTAATACCGCATTTTTACTCCCTCGCACCGCAAATTCCCCATCAATCGCATAACCACCCTCTACTTCGTAATATCCCATACTACCGCCCCCTGTTGTTTTGTTATGCTTATTTTATGGCAATACAAATATTTGTGTGCTTTTCCATCTATAAAAATATATAAAAAAGGCACAAGTGCCATGAAGTGAACCCAAAAATTCAGACAAATTACATATTTACAATTTTGAAAATGCGTTCCATGCAATATTTTTTTCATAAAAAATATGCACCTCCAAAAGTGTCTTACTTTTGGGGTGCATATCACAAAGACCATGCTTTTACCGCTTAACTAAACTTTAATTGTGCCATCAATGTTTTATTCTTCAAGATTTGACGGAAGATAACATACCCAACACAAGATACTGCCAAAAATTCGCCCAAAGCCACGGTTACTGCTG
Source organism: Anaerotignum sp. (assembly GCA_020024455.1). Classification (GTDB taxonomy): domain Bacteria; phylum Bacillota; class Clostridia; order Lachnospirales; family Anaerotignaceae; genus Anaerotignum. Next base: position 2,577 of record JAHHTU010000061.1, read on the forward strand.
AAAATACAATCGGTGCACCTTCCAACAAATAAAACTCAATCGCTAAGAACATATTGCAAAATACCGGCCACAAACTGGAAGTGAACAATGTCTTGCTAAAATGTGTCATACCATACAAAGCCGCCGCTGTGCAAGTGGTACCGAATATCACGTCCATCATACCCAAAGGACTGAAACAGTTTGCAATCAAGCAGCCCAAAATCAATCCTGCAAAATATCGCTTGTCCAAAAACGCCAATAACATCAACGCTTCTGAAAAACGAATTTGCACAGCACCAAAACTCAATGGTGCAACCCCTAACGTCATCACGACATACACAGCAGCCGTCATAGCAGTGTATGCCAAAAATCTTGTTTTCTGCATAAAAAAAACCCCCTGTTTTTTATTTTCGAGATGGTGGGACTTTCGTCCTTCGCAAGGAACATCTCATTCTATCGGTTTATCTTTTCCATTGTATCCGCAAAAATTGACATTTGCAAGTATTTTTTTGAAAAACAGAAAAAAG
>JAHHTU010000062.1 GCA_020024455.1 Anaerotignum sp.
CATATACAACAGATAAAAGTGGTTTGATTGTCATTGAAGGCTTGGAAGCAGGAACATATCTTGTCAAAGAAACAAAAGAAGCAAAAGGCTATCAAATTGATAACGAAGCCAAGAAAGTGGAAATCAAAGATGGAAAGAGAACCACTTTGAAAGTAGAAAATGATCCGTTGTCCTCTATCTTGATTCACAAAATCGATTCTGTAACAGGCAAAGGCATTTCAGGCGTAAAATTCTTGTTATATAACGAAAACAACGAGCCAATTGGTCAGTTTGAAAGCGATAATGAGGGTTATGTGTGGATCAGAAAAGAACTGCCGGAAGGGAAATACAAACTGCGTGAATTGGAGCCTGCCAAAGGTTATATTTCTGATGACAGCGTAAAAACAATTTATGTGAAAAAAGGAAAAACAACAGAAATTGAGTGGAAAAACACACCACAAGTCGGTCAGATTGTGATTACAAAACGCTCATCGGAGTTCAATGAACTGACAGGTCTTCTGGCAGGCTCACCATTGTCCGGTGCAGTGTTTGAAATTTATAATATCACAGGAAACTTGGTAGATAAGATTTCTTCTGACAGAAACGGCATTGCTGCCTCAAAAGGCTTGCCTGTGGGTGTATATACCATCAAAGAAGTATCTGCCCCAAGATACTATGCTTTGAATGATAGAACACTCATTGCAGAAATCAGACACAATGGCGATATTGTCAGATTTGAAGTGTTAAACAGCAGTATTTCTTTGAATCTGACAATCCAAAAGAAAGGCCCAAGTGGAGCAACACCCGGACAAACGATGCAGTATGATATTTATGAAGTGCAGAATGGTTCTTCCGGCAGACTGGAAAACTTCTACATCCATGACAGAATTCCAACCGATGCCACAAGAGCATTGAAGATTGTGACAGGAACATATTCCGAAAGAATGTACTATAAAATTACTTATAAGACAAACTACAGAGATTATCGTGTGCTTGCGGATAACCTTTTGACAAAGAACAGCTATGAATACAGTCTTCATCCCAATGTACTTGGATTGGCAAATGGGGAATATGTGACAGACGTTCGTTTGGAATTCCCGAAAGCAAGTCCCGGATTCAAAATGATGAAAAACATGTCTGTATTTTGTCAGGTAATGCCCAACGTGCCAAAGGATTACCGCATTACAAACAGAGCTGATGTGGGTGGAAGATACGGCAATGAATGGGAAAGTGCAAAAACAAGCTGGAACACAACTGTATGGAGAGTAGAAACACCAACAGTAAGGCTTCCAAAGACAGGATATTGATGATGAAATAAGAAAGACTTTTTGTGATGAGAGGGACAGTCATTAGGCTGTCCCTTATTTTGAAGGGAGAGAAAAATAATGACAGTAAGATGGAAAAGAGTGTTTTTCATAGTAGTTGTCACAATGGCAGTAATTATAATTTTTTCAGCACCGGTATTGGCGGCACCGGATTCGGGACAGGTTTCTTCAGCGATTGAAAGTACATGGAAAACAGCAGCAGGGCAGATTAAGACTGTGACCAACAATGTTATTTTTCCGGTGGTAGACTGTGTGTTGGCAATACTGCTTTTTGTGAAACTGGCCATGTGCTATTTTGATTATAAGAAACATGGTGAATTTGATTTTGCACCGGTTGCCATATTATTTTTTGGATTGGTTTTCGCAATTACAGCCCCATCATATATTTGGAATATTCTTGGAATTTGATAAAATAAAAGTGTTTAGGAGGCGGTCATTATGGGATGCTGGGGTATTACAGCTTTGGAATCGGATGCAGGACTGGATGCATTGGAGCTAATCAGAAAGAACCTGCCAAAAGATGGGCGGATGAAAGTAAAAGAACTTTTGAAAATCATAAACGAAGATGAATGGAATAAACCACCTGTCACAGAAGCAGGAGAATCACATACAGGTGTGATGATGCTTGCAGAATTGATGGTGAAATTTCAAGATGGAACAATACAAGAAATGGAGTTTATACCACAAAAACCATTTGAAAAAATAGTTTCTTTTACTGCAGACTATGCATCTGTTGTATGGATGAAATCGTATCTTTTTGATACGCTGGAACAAGCAAAGGCAAATGCAGAAAATGGGATACAGTGGAATGGCTGGTTTCAAGAAGAAGACTGGTCAGCTTGGCAGATACATATGAAAAACTTAGTGGAAAGGCTTTCAGATATTTTGCAGCAAAATATCCCTGAAATGGAGTTGATACAGCACGCAGAAAACAAAATGACAGAACAGCAGGAACTGATGGAAGAAGGTTTCAAAATGGGTTTTTAGACATTGAAAGAAGGTGATGAGAAAATGTTTGGCATTGATTTAGCCGTAGACAGTGTACTGGATCAGTTCTGTGATTGGATATATGGCAAGCTCATCTCATTTTTTGGTGACTTTTTCAGTATGATGAATATGATGGGAGCAGAACTTTTTGAGCTGGATTGGATCAAAGCAATCCTGCTCTTTTTTTATTACTTCGCTTGGGCATTATTTGTTGTCGGCATTGTGGTTGCGGTGTTTGATACAGCAATAGAAGCACAAAGAGGCAAGGGAAACTTTCAAGATGTGGCACTTAACATCATCAAAGGATTTTTTGCAGTCAGCTTATTTACGGTTCTTCCCATTGACTTGTATATTTTCTGTATCAATCTGTCCAATGACCTTATGGGTGCAATCACAGGTATGACAGATTCTCCTGGAAAGCTGGGAGCTATTGCCACTATGGTGCTGGGTAGTTTTGCAACACCCGGTGCCAGCGTGGTGGTATCCATTGTGTTGGTGATACTGATTGGGTATGCAGTGATCAAAGTATTTTTTGCAAACTTAAAACGTGGCGGCATATTGCTTGTGATGATGGCAACAGGCAGTTTATATATGTTTAGCGTACCAAGAGGATATACAGATGGTTTTATCACTTGGTGCAAGCAGGTGGCTGCACTCTGCCTGACAGCATTTTTGCAAACCATTGTACTGGTTGCAGGGCTTGTTACTTACAACA
>JAHHTU010000063.1 GCA_020024455.1 Anaerotignum sp.
TTACACCTTCTGTGGTTGCAGACTTTGTACCTGTCAAAGATGTGATATTACCATCAATGGTTGCTTGTCCGTTTTTACCTTGTTCTTGAGATGTGATTGTGATTTTGCCATCTGCTTCATTTACCACAACCTGTACTTCACCGATTGCTTTTTTGAAATCTGCATTTTCGTTCAATGCTTTTTCCAATGCATCTTCCATATTTTTTCTGGTTTCTGCATCATTTTTGCCGCCTACGAATGAGAATTTCACTGTTGCTGCATTGCCATCTGCTTTTTTGAAGCTCAGTGCAAAGCTGTTTTCCTGACCTTCTTTCACACCGTCAATGGCATCAAATTTAAATTCTGCAGCAGATACTTTGGTTTTTTCGTCAACCTTAGTAGTGGTAGCACCAGCTACATGTTCAATGGAAACGCCGGCATCAAAACCGGTAGCTGTATCTATAATGGTCAAATCTTCAATTTTACCACCTGTAAAATTATCAGTACCTGTTTTAACAGATGCTTTCAAACCTTTTGCATCTAACAAAGTATTTAACTCATTCAAATCTTTAAACTTACCAGCAGTTGTAGTTGCAGCATATTCCACTTCGAAATCACTGCCATCTGCCAAAGTAATTTTCAACTTCTCAGTAGCTTGCAAAGTAACTTCATTAAATACTGCATTTGCACCTTCTGCAGATGCAGCAACATCTTTCCCACCACCGGCAGGTGCCATTACAGCAGCTTTGATACCTGTGATTTTGCTTTTTGCATCAGCACCGGTCTGTTTGCCTTCGATGGTCAATTTGCCTGTTGCATCATCAACGCTTGCTTTGAATACTGTTTTCAAATCTTTGTCCGCATTGATTGCATCAGCCAAATTTGCTGCATTTTTTTGGCTGTCTGGGTCCATTTTAAATTTTACATCTTTGGTTCTGTCAGCACCGGTTTCATCTTTGTAAGAAACAGTTACATAGCCATTGCCTGCAGCTCCTGCAAGGTCAGCTGTTTCCACTGTAAACTGATTTCCGGTTGCAGCTGTTGCTGCTGTTGCATTGCCACCAATTACAGCAGATGTTATCATAACGTCACCGGGAGTTTTTGTTGTTTTGGGACCGCCCAAAGAACCGTCCAACAGGTTGATGCCGTTGAAGTTTGTGGATTCGGAAATTCTGTTGATTTCGTCTCTCAAAGAGTCCACTTCTGCCTGCAGGTTTTCACGGTCGATGGTATCGGAGTATGTACCATTGGAAGATTGTGTAGCCAATTCTACCATTCTGTTCAGCATGCTGTGTACTTCTGTCAAAGCACCTTCTGCTGTCTGTACCAAAGAGATACCGTCTTGTGCGTTTTTCTGAGCTGTTTCCAAACCTGTGATTTGTGCTCTCATTTTTTCGGAAATTGCCAAACCGGCAGCGTCGTCACCGGCTCTGTTGATTTTGTAACCGGAAGACAGTTTTTCCAAGTTTTTTGCTACAGCATTGTTGTTGCCGCCTAATTGTCTGTAAGAGTTCAATGCTGCGATGTTGTGTTGAATTCTCATAATTCATTACCTCCATATAAAATAATAATAGTGAAATAATAAAAAATATGGCTGTATTTTGCATCACAAAAAACAACCGTTTGCATATGGTCGCAATATATCCTTTATCCAAGCCATATGCTGTGCCATTTCGGCAGACACATTTTCATAAATGTGTGTTTATATTTTCACCTTTGCCAAAAGCAAAGGAAAATACCTAAATTTTTCAATATTTTTTCAATATTTTCCATACGCTACAATTATATTATACCATGCTTTTCCCTGTTTACAACACTTTTTTGCAAAATTCCTGTTTTTTTTCACAT
>JAHHTU010000064.1 GCA_020024455.1 Anaerotignum sp.
AATTCCTACCTATTTGTTTTTTGATAAAACAAAAAAATCTGCCCGTTTCCAAAACAAGCAGATTTTTATATTTTAATTCAGTGCAGGTCTATTCTCCTTTGTTTCTTTTCCAAAAGCAATACGCAATAAAATCGGTGTCAACAATGTTGTCACAATTACCATCAAAACGATTGCCGGAAAGATATATGGATTTAAAATATTTGCCTCTTGTCCCTTTCTGGCAACAATCAATGCAACTTCACCACGAGAAACCATGCCAATTCCGACACATAAAGCTTCTTTTCCTGAAAATCCCATCAATTTTGCACCAAGACCACACCCCAACATTTTGGACAAAACCGCCACAATCATCAAAGCGATACAGAACAATGCCAAATACCCCGAGAAATTACTCAAATCCGTTTGCAAACCGATACTTGCAAAAAATACGGGTGAAAAGAATAAATATGATGCAATATCCACTTTTTCACACATAGTATTCCTTGTTTTTTCGATATGGCAAACCATCATACCGGCAAAATATGCCCCCGTAATATCTGCAACACCAAAGTATGTTTCTGTCACATAAGCCATCAACAAACAAAAAGATATCAAAAACACTGCGGTACGTTTGGAGTAAGCTCTTTTGTGATTCATCCACTCGAAAAATCTTTTTGCAACCACAGATATCATAAATAAGAATACCACATATAACCCGATTTTAATAAATACGGACGAAATTTCTGCATTCGGCGTTGCCACACCGGAAACAATCGTCAAAATAATAATCCCCAAAATATCATCAATCAATGCTGCCCCTAAAATCACAGAACCCACAGGAGAATTGAGTTTTCCCATTTCCCGCAAAGCTTCTACGGTAATACTTACAGATGTTGCTGTCAAAACAACGCCTGTAAAGATTGCTTTGAGCATCTCTATATGATTTTCCACGTCAAAGAATATGGTATATACAATCGTACCGCCAATCAAAGGCAATACAACCCCCAATACTGCGACAACGAAAGAGGCAAATCCCATTTTCTTCAACTCTTTGATATCCGTTTCCAGCCCTGCATGAAACATCAAAAAAATGACACCTACCGATGCTAATTGGTCTAACAAATCCGTATTATCCACAATACCAAATCCTGCCGGTCCCAAAAATAGCCCTGCCAATAATGCCCCTACAATTTGTGGCATATTTACCAATTCTGTTGCCAATCCAAATATTTTTGTAGAAAGCAAAATAATTGCCAATGCCAATAAATATGTATTTCCTTCCATGTCATTCCCTCCTTTTCTCGCTTACTTAAAATAACAAAAAAGGAATTGAAAGTCAAATTAGAAATCTATGTGTTTCCGCATATTGAAAAGATAAAAAATATATCTTCTTGTTTTTTTGTCAATATTTTCGATATACAAAAAATATACAATGTAGAAAATACAATCTTTTTTATATGATTCCATATTTGTCTATTTCTTAAATCAGACAGAAAATGACAAAGAATATATATAA
>JAHHTU010000065.1 GCA_020024455.1 Anaerotignum sp.
CTGACAGCATTTTTGCAAACCATTGTACTGGTTGCAGGGCTTGTTACTTACAACACAAATATGCTTTTGGGCATAGGCTTGATGCTTTCCAGTACGGAGGTTCCAAGAATTGCACAGAACTTTGGGCTGGATACCAGTATGCGTTTCAATGTGATGCGTACAGTTTACTCTGTAAACTCTGTAGTAAATATGGCAAGAAATGTAGGAAGAATTGCAGGAAGATGAAAGGAGCATGCAGTATGATGCATTGGGCAGAACAAGAAAGAAGAATGGCAGAAAGAGCAAAGCGTATGTTTCCTCCCGGAACAAGAATTGAAATGATGCATATGGATGATCCATACAGTTCGATTCCGAAAGGTATGAGGGGTACAGTGAAGTTTGTGGACGATATAGGAACAATCTTTCCTGATTGGGATAATGGCAGTGGTCTTGGTGTTGTGTATGGAGAAGACAGCTTCAGAAAACTTACACCGGAGGAAGTCATGGAGGAACAAAAGCAAGATGAAGATATGGATTTCGGAATGGATATGGGAATGTAAAAGAAGGTGAGAAAAATGTATATCTATCCGGAAAATCTGAAAGGAAAAAGTACCATGTTTCTTTGGACGTTGCGAAGTATGTTGATCATCATTATTGGAGCAGTTATTTCCGCTGTGTTTGCTGCGGTTTTTGACTTCATACTTCCCGGTGTGTGTATTGGTGTATACGCATTTTTGACAATGCGGATTGACAATGAGCTGAACATTGCAGACTATATCCGCTTTGCTTTTCGCTTTTTTATTACCACACAACAGACTTTTTATTGGAAGATGAGAGATGAATAAATGGAAAATCGGAAAAAAGAAATCCACACAGGAAAAAATCGAGGCAAAAAACATAGATGCCATTGGTGTGGAAACATATCGTAATGATTATCTGGTTTACTTTTTGGTGCAGCCGGATAACATTGCCGTATTGTCAGAAACAGCAGTGAAAGCAAAAGTAATGGCATTATCCGGCGTCATCAAAGGTTTTGACTGTATTGCGTTTTCCTGCATCAACGCAAGAGAAAACTTTGACAGAAACAAAATGTTTTACAAAAACAGAATAGAGCAGGAAGAAAGCATAAAGGTGCAAGAGATTCTGAAAAATGATTTGATACAGCTGGACAGAGTGCAGATACAGACAGCATCTGCAAGAGAGTTTTTGTTTATTGTTCGATTTCAAAACTACAATCCGGAGTCCAATGATGTGCAGACAGGCATCAGCCGTATCACAAAACTATTGAAGGATTCCGGTTTTTCATACAGGCTGGCAACAAAAGAGGATATCAAAAGACTGTATGCCGTCTATTTTGTGCAGAACATTACACAGGTTTATTTTGATGATTATGATGGGGAAAGATTTGTAAAAGGAGAGGAATAC
>JAHHTU010000066.1 GCA_020024455.1 Anaerotignum sp.
GAGCATAAATATTGTTTTTTATCAATGATATGCGGATTAACCCAACAACTGCAATACGCCCTGAGGCAATGTGTTTGCTTGTGCCAACATAGCCTGTGCGGACTGTACCAAAATGTTGTTTTTGGTGTAAGCCATCATTTCTTTTGCCATGTCTGTATCTCTGATACGGCTTTCTGCTGCTGTGATATTTTCTGTTGTTACACCCAAGTTGTTGATTGTGTGTTCCAATCTGTTTTGTACAGCACCCAGTTTACCTCTCTGAGAAGATACTGTGTTGATTGCATCTTTAATCATTTTGATGGAATCGCCTGCTTTGTTTTGGCTTGTGATATCCACTTTGTCGATACCCAAAGAAGCTGCATCCATGCTGTCTACGGAAACTCTTACTTTTTGGAAATCATCGTTTGTATCACCAACCTGCAAGTTGATACCAAAATCTTTGAATTTTGTTTTAGGCATATCAATTTTGCCCATATCATCAGCTGTCAAAGTTACGATTGTCTTTTTGCCAGCTTTGTTTTCTACTGTTTCGCTGGTCCATGCTACTTGACCATCTTCGGGTTTTTCTTCACTTTTTGCAGATTTTACGCCGTCAAGTGCTTTTTGCAATGCTTCTGCAATCTGTTCTGCTTCTGCATTTTTTTCGATTTCGATGTTGATAACACCTTCTTCTACTTTTGGATTGCTGCCTGCTTCTACAAATTTGAATACAGAACCTGCAAAGTCAATGCTTGCACCCAATACGTCAGAACCAATTCTGCCGTCAAAATCAAATGTGAATGTTGCTGCAGATTTTGCAATCAAGCTGCTGCCATCGTCCCAGCCGCTTGTATCCACCAAGTTCACACCGTTTTGTTTTGCTGCGTCCTGCAAAGAAGACAAATCGCCAAATGTTTTGCCGTCTGCACCGTCTGCACCTGTTTTGAAAGTATATGTATTTTTGCCAATGGTTACAGTATCGCCATCTGCAAAATCATTTTTACCGTTTTTGTCAAATGCATCTTTCAGGTTCAAATGGGTGTCATTGCCATCTGCGGATTGTGTTTTGCTAAAATCTTTGCCGGCTGCCGGATTTGCTGCAGCTGTAATACGTCCGTCTATGGTTGCAGTTCCGTTTCTACCTTTTTCTTTCGCTGTCACTGTGATTTCACCGCTTGTTTCATTCACCGCAACATCTACTTCACCGATTGCAGCTTTGAAATCTGCATTGCCATTCAATGCTTCTTTCAATGCTTTTTGTATATTTTCAACGGTTTCTTTATCGGTTCTGCCGCCTTTGATGGAGAATTGCACTGTGCCATCTGTACCATCTGCTTTTTTGAAATTCAGTTCAAAGTCTCTCATTTCGCCTTTTACAAGACCTTCGATGGCATTGAACTTAAATTCCGCAGCA
>JAHHTU010000007.1 GCA_020024455.1 Anaerotignum sp.
CGAAACCAGCTCGATTATTTTATCAAACCGTTTTCTTTTTGTCAAGTACTTTTTTCAGTACTTTTTGTTGACCGAAGTTTTTACTTCTTGCGACAACGTATTATATTTTATCACGTCATCTTTCTTTTGCCAACACTTTTTTCATTTTCTTTTCTTTTTTTACCGCCTTGTTCAGCGGCGAGATTTATAATATCACATCAAATACTATCTGTCAACATCTTTTTTCATTTTTTTTGCAATTTTTTTGCATATCTTGTAAATGACATATAAAAAGTGCCAAAGCAAACACTTTGGCACTTTTTAAGATGATATTCTGTTTTTCTCATCACACAATTCTTTTGCAGCCGCCAAAGCTGTTTGTGTAATCTCCTCGCCACCAATCAAACGAGCCACTTCCAAATAAGAAGCCTCTTGGTTCAATGCACACACCGTTGTTGTCGTGTCCCCCTGTGTTTCTTTTTTCTCAATCAAATAATGACTGTCTGCCATTGCCGCAATCTGTGGTAAATGTGTAATACACAATATTTGTCTTTTTTGTGCCAAAAAGTGGAGTTTTTCGCCAACTTTCCTTGCTGTTTTCCCACTTACACCTGTATCAATCTCATCAAATATAAATGTACCGATTTTATCCGCATCTACCAAAACCGTTTTCAATGCCAGCATCACACGGGACATTTCACCACCGGAAGCAATCTTTGCCAAAGGACGCAAATCCGCCCCTGCATTTGCCGCAATCAAAAATTCCACCTTATCCACACCGTCAGAGGTAAACTGTGGTTGTGGTTGTATCGAAATTTCAAATTTTGCCTGTACCATTTGCATATCATGTAATGCTTCTTCCACCTGCACCTGCACTTGTTTTGCCGTATTGGTACGAATTTGTGTCATCTTTGCGGCAATTTCTTGCATATGCTTCTCCATTTGATGGCACTCTTTTTCCAATTCCATTGTTTTTTCTTCGCTGTTTTTCAAAAACTCCAATTCTTCCGTTGCTTTTTCATAGAAATCCAATACTGCTGCCATACTGCCGCCATATTTTCGTTTCAAGCGATATAATAGTTGCAATCGCTCTTCGATTTCTTCCAATCCTTCTGGATTGATTTCCAACTGTTCGGTATATCGTTTCCATTCTCTCGCACCATCTTCCAACTGTGCGTATGTCGTTTCCATACGTTCTGCCAAATCGGAAAGGGAGGAATCCAGCATTGCCGCTTCTTGCAAACAATGTATCACCTCACCGAAATTATCACACACCGAGCCATATTCTCCATCATATAATAATTTCATGCCCTGCATCGAATGCCTAATCAATTTGTCCATACCTTGCAGACGTTTTTTTTGTTCCAACAAACTTTCTTCTTCATCTATGGTGATATTTGCCTGTGCGATTTCTTCTATCTGAAATTGTAAAATATCCATTCTTTGTGCCAAACTGCTTTCATCTTTGCAAAGCATTGCCAACTGTTTTCTGACATCTTTCAATTTTCTGCTCCATTGTCTGTAATCTTCTAATTGCACAGCCAAATCCGCACCACAAAAACGGTCGAGTAATAAAATATGTTTGCTCGGATTTAATAACGATTGATGGTCATGTTGCCCGTAAATATCCAGCAATTCTGTTGACAAATCCCGCAACATACCGGCAGTCACTGTACTTCCATTCACTCTTGCAATGGTTTTCCCGTTGTTTTGCATGATACGGGAAATCAAAACAGAGCCATCATCTTCCTGTGAAATCCCATTTTCCTCCAAAAATTGTGCAACCTTTGGATTATCTGTCCGAAACAAGGCTTCCACAATGGCGGTGTTTGCTTCTTTTCGCAAAAAATCCTTGTTCACTCTGCCGCCCAATGCAAAATGCAAAGAATCAATCACCATAGACTTCCCTGCACCGGTTTCTCCGGTCAATATATTCAATCCTTTTTGAAAATACAGTTCACTTTCTGCAATCAAAGCAACATTTTTGATGTGCAAATGTTCCAGCATGGCAAATACCTCATTTCTTACGCACTGTGGATAATGCGATATAATTTTTCAATAATAGCAACGGCTTGGTTGTGGGTACGCACCACACAAAATACGGTATCATCGCCGGCAATCGTGCCAATCATTTCAGGATTTTTCATATTATCCAAAGCCACTGCCACCGCCATACCCATACCCTCCAATGTTTTGACCACAATGATGTTCTGGGCATAATCCATTTTTATAACAGCCTCTCGGAACACTCTTGTCAAGCGTTCTGTAATTTCTATATCATTTCCGGTAATGACAGAATATTTTTGTTTGCCCCTTTCCGTTGCAATTTTTGTCAATTTCATTTCCCGAATATCACGGGAAACGGTTGCCTGTGTCACAGAAAAACCCTCATCACATAACCTTTGTGCCAATTCGTCCTGTGTTTCAATATCATATGTTTCAATCAATTCTAATATTTTTGCGTGTCTGGCAATTTTCATTTTTATACACAACCTTTCTTTATCTTACTAATTTATGACGCAATACATCATAAAAACTTTGCGTATTTGTTTTCATAATTGACGCAAATACCCTTGCTTTTTCAATATGTATGGTTGTTTTGCCACTCAACGACCAGCCTTCTTGCCCATCTGCACTGACAGTAAATGCCGTTTCTTCTCTGGGATTGATTTCCAATGTCACAACATCATCAGCAGAAACCACAATCGAACGACTTGTCAATGTATGTGCCGCAATCGGTGTAATTGCAATAATCTGTGCATCTGCTTTCAAAACAGGGCCGCCTGCGGATAAATTGTATGCGGTAGAACCGGTTGGTGTACATACCACCACCCCATCAGCCCGTAATGTGTCCACGTATTCACCATTGATATAAATGCGAAATTCCAATATTTTATACAGCAGTCCTCTTGTCACACAAATATCGTTCAATGCCAATATATGCTCCTGTGTTTGCTGTGCCGTTTGGAAAGTGGTTTCCAACAACATTCTTTTTTCCGTGGTATATTTGCCTGCTAACACCTTATCAATCGCAAATTCCGCTTTGTTTTTTTCTTCTGCCGTCAAAAACCCAAGTGTACCCAAATTGATGCCCAAAATCGGTGTATCGTAACGAGCGGATTTTCTGCCAACGCCAAGCAATGTGCCATCACCGCCCAATGAAATCAAAAAATCAGAATACTGGAACAATTCTTCTTCTTTTCTTGCATACATTTCCAAGTCTGCCAACTGTGCCACATCTTCTGTCAACTGTGGCATACACCCTCTGTCCAATAAATGGCGCAACAACCTTTTTGTCACAGCCAAATCCTTATCTTTTTCTATATTGGGCAGTATTCCCACTTTAACCACGAAAGCACCTCCTGTTGCATCATCTGTTTAGAGCATCTCATGGGATTTTGAAACCACATACTGTTTCAATTCTTCCAATGCTTCTGCCTGTAAGCCGCTGTTTTTTTTGTCCAAATAAATCAAATACTCAATATTGCCTTTTGGGCCTTTAATCGGAGAAAAATCCAAACCCAATATGCCCAAACCATTCGCCGTCACATAATTGGTAATCATATCAATGACTTCTTTGTGTACCGCAATATCCCGTACCACGCCGTTTTTACCGACTTTTTCTCTGCCTGCTTCAAATTGGGGTTTAATCAAACAAACCAACTGCCCATCTTCTGCCATCACACCGGTCACAGCAGGCAATATTTTTGTCAAGGATATAAACGCCACATCAATGGACGTAAAAGATGGGGGTTCCGGCACTTGTTCTGTGGACAAATATCTTGCATTTGTTTTTTCCAGGCAAACCACTCTTGCATCGTTGCGTAATTTCCAAGCCAGTTCTCCATATCCCACATCAACGGCATATACTTTGCTTGCACCATTTTGCAACATACAATCCGTAAAACCGCCCGTAGATGCACCAATGTCCATACAAATTTTATTTTCCAATGTAATAGGGAACACTTCCATCGCTTTTTCCAATTTGTATCCGCCACGGCTGACATATTTCATGCCAACTTCTTTGACTGCAATCTCTGCATCTATCGCCACTTTTGTTCCCGCTTTATCTTCTTTCACGCCGTCCACATACACCACGCCTGCCATAATATAGGCTTTTGCTCGGTCTCTGCCACTGGCAAGCCCACGTTGCACCAGCAGTGTATCCAGACGCTCTTTGCTTACTTTTTCCGCCATAATATTTATTCTCCTATGGTTTGTTTTATGCTCTGATAAATCCCCTGTCCGTCTAAGCCGTATTTTTCAAACAACTGTGCTTGTGTCCCTTGTTCAATAAATACATTGGGAAATGCCAAATTTCTGACATTCGCCTGTATGCCGCAATCGCTGTAATGTTCCAACACCGCAGAACCGAAACCGCCTTTTCTGACATTATCTTCCACCGTAAAAATATAGGTATATTGCTGTGCAATCTCTTGCAATGCCTCTGCATCTAATGGCGTTATAAATCGCATATTCAGCAAGGCAGGACTTTTCCCTTCTGCACGCAATTTTTCTGCCGCTTCATATGCCGCTTCCAACATATGTCCTTCTGCCAGTATGGCAATTTCTTCTCCTTTTGCAATCCATTCTGCTTTGCCGGTTTCGATTGGTGTTTGATACTGTTCAAATTTTGTGATAGCAGTTCCTCGTGGATATCGTATCGCCACCGGCCCCGGACAAACATTGACTGCATATTCCAACATTTCTTCCAACTCCCAAGCATTTTTGGGTGAAAGCACTGTCATGTTTGGAATATGTCTTAAAAAGGATACATCAAACACCCCTTGATGTGTTTCTCCGTCTGCTCCGACAATCCCTGCACGGTCAATGGCAAATACCACGTGCAAATTCTCCATACAAACGTCATGAATGACTTGGTCGTATGCTCTTTGTAAAAAAGAGGAATATACCGCAAACACAGGAATTTGTTTTTGACTTGCCAAACCTGCGGCAAATGTTGTGCCGTGCTGTTCTGCAATCGCAACATCAAAAAACCGTTTTGGGAATTCTTTTTGGAACTTTTCAAATCCCGTACCGCTGCACATTGCCGCTGTAATCCCCACAACTTTTGGATTATGTCTTGCAATTTCTACAATTTTATCACCGAATACGCTTGACCAACTTTTTCCACTGCTTTTTGATACTGCCTGTCCTGTTTTCAAATCAAACGCACTCACGCCATGGTATGCCCAAGGTTTTTCTTCGGCATAAGGATACCCTTTGCCTTTGACTGTTTTCACATGGATAAACAAAGGTCCATGCATCTGTTTCACATTTTGGAATAACTCTATCAACTCCGGCAAATCATGTCCGTCCACAGGGCCAATATACTTAAAGCCCATATGTTCAAACACCGCACCCTGTAACAACAACAACTTTGCACCATCACGCACTTTTTCCAACACTGCATATGCAGGTCTGCCCAAAGCAGGGACTTGGTCACGAAATTGTCTGAGATGGTCTTTCAAATTTTGATATCGGTTGCTTGTACGCAATGTATGAAAATGATTGCTGATTGCCCCAACATTGGTATCAATCGACATTTCATTATCATTTAATATCACAATCAAATTTGTATTTTCTTTTCCGGCATTGTTGAGTGCTTCATATGCCAGTCCGCCGGTCATGGAACCGTCCCCAATCACTGCAATCACATTGTTTTTTCTGCCTTGCAAATCTCTTGCTTTTGCAATCCCCAATGCTGCGGAAATAGAGGTAGAGCTATGCCCTGCGGCAAATGCGTCACAAGGGCTTTCATTCGGTTTTGGAAACCCGCTCAATCCGTCCATCTGTCTTAATGACGGAAACCCATCTTTTCTGCCCGTCAAAATTTTGTGTATATAAGCTTGATGTCCTACGTCCCACACAATTTTGTCCTGTGGCACACAAAAACAGTATTCCAAAGCCACCGTCAACTCTACCACACCCAAATTTGATGCCAAATGTCCACCTGTTTTGGAAACCGAACGCAACAAAAATCTTCGCAATTCTTTGCACAACTGTTCCATTTCTTTGATATCCAATTTTTTCAAATCTTCCGGACTATTTATATCATTCAGCAATCTTTTCAATTTAACCACCATCTTCTTCTATTAAAATAACAGACCAACTACAATCCCCAATATTGCACCAACAAACACTTCCAATGGGGTATGGCCCAACAATTCTTTTACTTTGCTAAAATTGGGCAATTCATGATGCACAATCAAATAATTCAGTATTTCTGCCTGTTTGCCTGCCGCACGGCGAATCCCTGCCGCATCATACATCACCACAAATGAAAATATCAATGCAATGGCGAAGAAAGCAGAATCAAAGCCATAATATTTTCCCACGCTGGTTGTCAACGCCATCACCAAAGAAGAATGGGAGCTGGGCATACCACCTGTCCCGACAATGCGTGTTGCATCAAATTTTCTCTGTGTCACAATCGGACGAATGGTCTTAAATCCCTGTGCAATCGCCCATGAAATAATCGCTGCCCAAAACGGTCTGTTTGACAATATCATTTCAAATCCCATACTACCATCTTCTTTCTGCTTGTTTGTGTCAATATGTCCGTTGCAATAAATATTGTGTCAATGCTTTCAAAAATGCCCCCTGCTCTCCCATACGTTCCCATATTTCGAGTGCTTCTGCGGTCAGTTTTTGTGCAAATTCCTTTGATTTTTCAATGCCATACATTGTTACAAATGTATTCTTTTCATTTTTTTCATCACTGTGTGCAGGCTTACCCAATGCCTCTGTGGTTTGTGTCACGTCTAAAATATCGTCTAATATTTGAAATGCCACACCGATTTTTTCACCGGCAACACCAAACTGGACAATCGTTTCCTCGTCTGCACCACCTGCACAAGCACCTGCCTGTAATGCACCTTTTATCATTGCCGCTGTTTTATGTAAATGTATAAATTCCAATGTTTTTTCGTCCAATGGTTTTCCTTCGAAGTACACATCTACCACTTGACCGGTCAGCATACCGTGTAAACCCGCACCTTTTGCAACTGCCAACATCGCACCCGTTGTTTGTTTGCATGGATTTTGATAACAAGCATTTGCCATCACTTCCATTGCCTGATGCAACAAACCATCACCTGCCAAAATTGCCATTGCCTCTCCGAATTGTTTATGATTGGTCGGTTTGCCCCTTCTCAAATCATCATCGTCCATCGCCGGCAAATCGTCATGAATTAAGGAATATGTGTGTATCATTTCCAATGCACAAGCAAAAGGCTCAGCCAGTTTCGCATCACCGCCCACTGCTTTGCACGCCTCCAAAACCATCATCGGACGCAATCTTTTGCCACCTGCAAACAAACTATATCGCATTGCCTCAAAAATAACAGGTGGAAATGCTGTTTGCTTTGGGACATATCTTCCCAGCATGGTTTCGATTTCTGCAATATTTTGTTTCAACTGTTTTTCAAAGTCCATATTTTTCCCCTTCTTTCTGAAAAGGCTTTTCTTCCCATATGCCTGCTTCTTTTTGCAGCAATACCACACTACCTTCTGCCATTGCCAATTTTTCTTTACAAACAGCGGATAAAGAAATCCCCTCTTGGTATAATTTCACCGCATCTTCCAAAGGCACTTCTTTTGCCTCCAACTGCTCCACAATTTCTTCCAAACGCATGATTGCGTCTTCAAATGTCACTTTCTTTTTCGCCATGAGATTTCACCGCCTTTTGATTGATTTGTGCCTGCAAAGTACCGTCTTGCAAGCATATGGTCACCATATCCCCAATGGTTACATATTCTACCGATGTCAGCAATTTTCCTTTTTCGGTTGTCACCATGCTATATCCTCTTTGCATCACTGCATACGGAGAAACTGCCTGCAATCGGTAAGAAAGCTGTTCCAATTTATTTTTTTTCTGTGATATTTGCTGTTGCACTTGTTTTGTCAACATTTGTTGTTTTTGTAAATATCTTTGTTTTTGTGCATCTATATATGCCAAAGGCTTTGCCAAAACAGAATGTTTCATCAAAAACAAAAACCGTCTGTCTGCACTTGTCAAAACCGCCTGTATATCTCTTTGCAAACGCAAAGTCATTTTTTCCAATCGTTCTATTTTGGGTTGTAGCGATTCTGTTGCCAATTCTGCGGCTGCGGAAGGTGTTGCCGCCCGCAAATCTGCCACAAAATCCGCAATCGTAAAATCGGTTTCATGTCCCACTGCCGAAATCACCGGTATTTCCGATGCAAAAATCGCCCTTGCCACACTTTCTTCATTGAAACACCACAAATCTTCTATCGAGCCACCGCCACGCCCCACAATCATCACATCGGCTTTTCCCCATTGGTTCACCGCCTTGATGGAGCGTACAATATCCTGTGCGGCATTTGCACCCTGCACCAATGTCGGAAATACTGCAATCTTCACCGCAGGATTTCTGCGTGTTGCCACTTGAATGATATCTTGCACTGCGGCACCGCTTGGTGATGTTACCACAGCAATACAGGACGGATTTTTTGGAAGTTCTCTTTTGTAATCTACATCAAAAAGCCCTTCGGCTTCCAATTCTTTTTTTAGCTGTTCAAACGCTGTCTGCAACACACCCACGCCCACAGGTTCCAAAAACTCTGCATACAGTTGGTATTGCCCTGTTTTTTCATATAGTGATACACTCCCATACAATACCACCTGCATACCATTTTCCACCACAAACGGCAACTGCTCGGCATACTGGCGAAACATCACACACTGCACAGCACCCACTGCATCTTTCAGTGTAAAATACAGATGTCCCGAACCATGTGCCTTAAAGTTTGAAATTTCGCCTCGAATGAGCAAACTGTTTAAGATACAATCGTTTTCCAATAAATTTTTGATATAACGGTTAATTTGCCCTACCGTAAATATTTTCGGCTCTATCATAGATGTATCCTTTTATTCTGTCTGTGCTTTTGCAATTTTACCCAACACCCCATTGATAAAACTTGGTGCTTCATCAGAGCTGAATTCTTTTGCCAATTCCACTGCTTCATTGATAACCACCGCCACAGGTGCTTCTTTTGCAAACAGCATTTCATACACTGCCAAACGCAAAATTGCCAAATCCACACGGTTCATTCTTTTGGTGTCCCAATTTTTTGCAAATGCATCAATTTTTGCATCAATTTCTGTGATATTTGCTTTTGTACCCTCCACAGTTTCCAAAATGTATGCCTTGTCTTTTGGGGAAACAGGTGCTTCCTGCTCTGCCAAAAACACAGTTTGGATATCTTCATGCTCTACACTCTCATGAAAATCCATTTGAAATAATAACTTAAACGCATTTTGTCTTGCACTTCTACGACTCATATTGCTATCCTCCGCTTTTCCTTTTCTTCCATTCGGACAAAAACCACCCCTCGTAGAGGAGTGGTATCTTTTTTGTGCTTATTCTTCTTCTGCTTTGACTGTTTTTTCTTTTACAATACCAGCAACCGCTACATTGACAACCGGTACAGAAATACCGGTCATGGTTTCCACAGCAGTTTTCACTTTTTTCTGCACTTCTTCTGCTGCCACTTGGACTTTTGTGCCAAAGTTGACAATAATTTCAATATCCAACATCACTTCGTCATCTTCTTTTAATATTTTGACACATTTTGTCTGATTTCTTTTCCCAAAAAACTCCACAAAACCTTTGCCGCTGCCGGCACCTTCTGTGACGCCTTCTACTTCCAAAGCAGCTGTCACTGCGATAACGCCAATGACTTCATCTGCAATCTGTATTTGACCGTTTGTTGTTTTTGTTTCAGTCATATGATGACCTCCCATTCTTGATACAGCATACAATATCAGAAATATAATATCCTGTTTCCTAATTGTATTATCATCAAATTTTCTAGTTTCAGTATATCAGAAAAACCATCACAATGCAAATAAATATGCATGAAAATATGTATAAATATTGTTTATTTTTCATGCTTTGGTATATTTATTTCCCTTCTTTTTCCAAAATCTCTTTTGACAATTCCAAAGCTCTTGCCACCACAGCGTCCATATTATAATACTTATATTCTGCCAATCTGCCGCATAAATACAAATTGCTCCAACAACTTGTCAATGTTGTTTTATATTTTTCATATAATGCACGATTTGTTTCATTTTCAATCGGATAATAGGCTTCCTGTCCTTCTCTGCCTTCAAATGCTTCCGGATATTCTCTCAAAATGGTTGTAACACCGGTTTTTTGTTGACCTGTCAATTTTTTGAATTCTGTAATTCTGGTAAACACTTCACTTGTCGGATAATTCATCACAGACACAGACTGAAAACTATCCTGTTGCAATGTTTCAAATTGCAAATCCAAAGAACGGTAGGGTAAATTTCCATAACAGTTTTGCAACAACCGGTCTGGCATACCAGTATACACAAAAACACCATGGAAGGCTTCGTCCTCCAATCGAATAGTGCCATCATATTCAAATGTAACCATATCTTTCATGTCCACATTGAGCAAACACTCTATATTTTTATGGTTTAACATATTTTCAAATATGGTCGTATATCCATGTGCAGGCATCTGCTGAATTTTGTCATGAAAATAGCGGTTATCATAGCCCAACACCACAGGCACACGTTCCAACACAGAGCGGTCTACTTTATCCGCCTTGGAAACACCCCATTGTTTCGATGTATACCCTTCGAACACATTTGCATACACATAATGCCCCAAAGTTTTGATAACCTTTTCTTCGCTTTCCATCAATTCCCAGACAGATACTCTTTGTCTGTTTGCAAAATTTTCCTGCAAATATGTTTGCAGTATTTTACATTCCTGTGTGGAAAACAAATTCTCCATAGAATAAAAATTGAATGGAATTGGCACTTCTATTCCCTTTATCATACCTTTTACACGATGTTGATACGGTTTCCACTCGCCAAATTTTGCCAAATATTCTGCCACTTCTTCATTGTTGGTATGAAAAATATGCGGCCCGTATTGATGAATCAAAATCCCGTTTTCATCTTGCTTATCATACATATTCCCACCAATATGGTCTCTTTTTTCCAATACCAGTACTCGTTTTCCTGCTTCTGCCAGTTCTCTTGCCACCACTGTACCTGCAAAACCTGTGCCAACTACAATAGCATCTGGCATTATTTTTGACCAACTATGCATATTATATAACCTCTTTCTTTTGATATCTTTGATTTTTTTTGCGATAGTATACATGGCTGATGCCCCATATCCCTGCACTAAAAATCAATACAAAATAAAAACCAATGCTTCTGGAAAGACATAATGATGCTGTCAATAAATCTCCTGTAAATACAGATGCAAAAACAGTTACATACACCAATTCCGATATGCCTGCCGAACCCGGTAACGGTAACATATCCACCGCAATATACACAGCTGCCTGCAACAGCATAATCGTCCATATACTTTCCTGTGTCAAACCCATACCACGATAAACCAACCATGTCAAAAAGAATAGGCTGCTTCTTTGCAATAACGTCATACCTGTTGCCACAACAATTTTTATGGTATGTTTGCGGAAAAATTGCACCACCTCTCCATAATGTGCGACGGCTTCTTGTATTTTTTCCACACGAAATTGTGTCGGTTTCAAAATTTTGCATTTGACCAACATTCTTTCCGAAAACAATGCCACAGCCATTGCACAGCGAGGTGTCACCATCACCCATACCAATATTGCAACCAATATTGCATTCAGAATAATACCCAAATAGAATAACCCGGTATATTCTGCAAAATATGTCTGAATATGTTCCCCCCATACTATTGTAATGAAAATTCCGATAATTGCCAATATAAATTTATACAAAATTGCAACCACCATCAAAACCGGTGTGCTGTCTGCCAAACGAATACCCGCTTTATTCATATAATACAACTGTGCAGGTTGCCCACCTGTCGCCGATGGTGTAATGCCGGAAAAGAAAAACCCAATAAACGACCAACCTATACATTGCAATAACGATATTTTCAAATGTAACGCTTGCAACAAATACCAAATAATGCTGCCCTCTGCTGCCACAAAAAACAAAGCTGCCAATACCCCTGCAAACACAAACCATTTATCTGTATGTGCAATGGCTTCATACACCGCATACATATCATTGTTTCGTACAATGACAAACGCAGTCACACCCATCAGCAGAATTAAAAGCATCACACTGCCAAAATACTTACGTTCCATACACTTCTCCTTTAACAAAAACGGGATTTTTATAATTCAAAAATGTCGTCAACAAGCCCTCATATAAAAATTGCGTATGTTCCAACTCATAAAAATCTCTGGGTGTTACCACAGAAAAATGTTTATGAAACAAATCCAATCCCACTTCCTGCAACGCCTTTGCCAAAAAAGAGGAGCAAGTGTAATGATTTTTTTGATAAAACGGTTTTTGAAACAATATAAACGGCAGCCCAATGATACAATAATGATATCGGAAACGATTTGGATAACACGCCTGCATGATTAATTGCAATAATTGTTTTTGTTCTGCTGTGCATGAAATTGCAACGATTTTATATTTTGCTGTCGGAAATACCTTTGCAATTTTTTGGGTATCCTCTTTGATAAAACCTGCAAAAAACGGTACTGCCGGATTACGCCGTCCCACGCTATATGCTTGTTCAAAATTTGCATCAAATGACATAGACACATGACAGTAATTGATTTTTGTTACTTTTCGGATAATTTCTGCAAAAAATCCGGGTGTATCCACCAATGCAAAATACAGTTTTTCCATACTTTCACCAACTTCCCTCTTGTTGCACCCCTCTATATCCCCATATTTTTTATTGAAATTTTACCAGTTTTTTGGCTAAGCGATACCCTGTCACTGTCGCAAAAGCACCCAATCTGCCCGGTAAATATGTCAATCCGCTCAATCTTTTATAACGCAATGTTTTGTATAGCCCCTTATCCAACTGACGCATATGTTCCCATAACTCTCTGCGTTTTTCCCTTGCGTCGCTATCCCCAATCAAAAGCAAATGAATGGAAGAAATTGCCATCATTACGGAAATATTTCTTGTCATATACGTTGCCAATTTGGGTTCATGCACCTGAGAAATATCCGTACATTCAGAAACCAATTTTGTCACCAATATTTGTTGGTCAATGCGTTTCATCAATACCTTTTCATTCACCGATTGGTCCTCTCTGCCGATAAAATAATGGTACAAATCCACATCTAAATAACAGATTTTTTGCACATAAGGCAATGGTTGATACGCAAAAATATTATCCACATAAAACGTGTGTTTCGGCAATTTGACACCACATTTTCGCAATACCTCTGTTTTGAATATCAAAGCGTGCATAATCAAATATTGTGTCGGTAAAAATTTGCCCATTTCATGCCAACCACATATTTTATTTTGCTCAAATACATTTTTATACTGTATTTGCTGTTGCTTTCCTTCAAATAAATGGTCATAAATATAATTGCATACAATCATGTCCACATTTGTTCCCTGTTGCTGCCAATGTTCGATACAATCCAATACCTTTTGCAATGCATCGGTATCCAGCCAATCGTCAGAGTCCACCACTTTGTAGTATAGTCCTGTGGCTTCTTCCAGTCCCACATTTACGCCTTGTCCATGCCCTTGGTTTTGCTGATGTACCGCCTTGACAATCGTAGGATATTTTTGTGCATACATATCCGCAATTTCTCCTGTACGGTCTGAGGAACCATCATTGACAATCACAATTTCCACACGTTCTCCGCCGGTCAATAATGTATCAATACAGCGATTTATGTAATCTTGTGAATTATAACTAGGCACTGCAAATGTAATCAGCTTCATTTATGTTCTTCCTTTCTTACTTTCCTACGTTCTTGCTTTCTCTGTTTTCTTTGTTTATATGATATATTATATTATATTTATACATAAAATCATAGCAAAATAATTTGAAATCTGTTCTAAGAAATTCTAAAAAATTTATTAAGAAATGGAAAAATACTGTGAATTTTATCCAGTTTATTTTATTTTTTTACAAAATAAAAAAGCACATAAACATGATGTGCTTTTTTCTATGATATCTGTGTTTTATTTTGTCTGTTTCCAAGTGGAAATACGAATTTGGTCTGCACGATATCCCGTTTTTCTTTTTACAATATCCTCAATTTGTGCCACTTCTGCTTCTGTCAAATTATCTTTGCTCACAACCACGTCCACCGTTTCGTCATCAATGCGTACATATGCATCGGTAAATCCTTTTGCTTTAATCATGGCTTCTGCGGCTGTTTCTTTTTCCAATCTTTGTTGCAGCTCCAACATACTGTCACTGCAAGCAGATTTTTGTGTTTCACTGATGTTATCATTATTCAGCATTTCTGTTAAAATATCTTTTTGTTTGGCCCTGGATTGCTCCCTGTCCAGTTTTGCCTCTGCAAAATAATTGGACATATCCCCTTTGCTTTCCGCATTCACAAAAACCGCCGCCCCATCTCCTGTTGTGGCAGATGCCTCTGCGGTAATGGGGTCTAATTGTGTCGGTTCTTCCGCATCGTCTGGCAATACGGAAAAATCATTTTCCAACACTGCGGTTGTGTCCCCTTCTTCCGTCAGTTGCATTGCCGTTTTGGTTGCTTCTGATGATTTGCTTTCTTGAAAATTCAAATACCCTGCTGCCGCAATCATCACCGCCAATGCCGTCACAACCACTTGATTTCTTTTCATTGTAAACATATGCTTTTCCCCCTCAAAATAATATGATTTATGATTTCATTTTCAACACTGCAATCTTATGTGCAGGCACTTCCAACAATGCCTCTGCCGCACAATGCAAGGCTTGGCTTACCGTTGGATTATCACCGCCTTGTGCCACAATCACAACGCCCTCCACCTGCGGTGCATATTCTGTCACCATCAATGGCGATTGTACCCCTTTGCTATCTTCGGACAATACCACTTTTTGCTCCAAACGATTGCTTTGTTCTTCCCCCTTTTTGACTTGTTCGGAGATTTCTTCTTTTTCCCATACATTTTCTTTTGTCGTGCGATATGTAAGCATCACTTTCACCTGTCCCGCACCCTCCACTTGGCTCAACACCTTCTCCATTTGCTGTTCCAATATTCGCTCTGTGCGATTGCCTTCTTTGGGTTGTTCTGTTTGTGTAATTGTATCGGCTGTATCTTGCTGTGGTTGTGTTTCTTTTGGTGACAAAAAGTGACCACTGCCAAACAACAGCAATATGCCAAACAAAAACGCAATCACCATCTGCCCTGTTGCTTTTTTATTTTCTTTCAAAAAAAATTTTCTGAAAAAATCGTGTTTCATTGTAGAAAGCCTCCCTCGTACTTCTTGTTGATTGCTTTTATGATGGTGTTTTTATGGTGATATTTTCTTCCTGCAAACCATATTTTTTTGCAATTTGTTGTTCCAATCCTTCTGTCTTTTCTTTTACAACAATCTCCATGCCGTTTTCCGGCTGCATTTGGATATCCACAATATCGGGATATTCGCTTTGCAATGTGGATAATATCGTCTGCTCTGCACTTTTTTCCACCCATTTTTGTTGTAACTGTGTATCATATTGCGGTTGTTCCGCCAACATATGCTGTATAGAAATTTCAGTATCCTCCACATCAAACAATCGCCAAATTGGTTCTATCATTGCGGTCAGTACCAAAACCCCCAACACCCATTTTGTATATTGTCTAAAATTTCCATTTGGTAAAAACAAACTTGCCGTAGCAGAAAATACAATCAAAGCGGTTATAGTCTTTATATATGCAGTAAATGCCTCTGTCATGCCTACACCCCCTCTAAAAAACACCAAGCAATAATATTGCCGAAAACAAAAACATCACTTCTGCCAAAAACACCATACCCAACAACAATGCTGTGTAATCTCCCGCAATGCCGATACACGCCACCAGCCTTGCCTCACAAACAGACTCTGCAACAGCCGCTGTCAATTTGAATATCAATGTCATCACAATCAATTTTATCAATAACGGCAAACAAACCAATATCAATACAATCACAGCCACCACCATTGTCCCATTTCGCAGTGTGCCTGCCACAGCCGCCGCCGTATCCACAGCACCACCCATCACATCGCCCACCACAGGCACTGCATTGACTGCAATTTTTGCCGTTCGCACTGCCAGCCCATTGATGACACCAGCACCGACTTTCTGCAACGACAGCAACAGCATAAATCCGCCTGCCAAGCCTTTCATGCCCCAAGAAATCCCCTGTTTGAGCAATTTTGCAAACCGTTGCACCATTGCTTTTTCCGACAAACGGTCTGTCATCTCCAAAGCCACTGCCGCCAACAAAATCGGTACAATGACCGCTTTCATCAAAAATGCAATCAATGTACAGCCCGTCATCATCACAGGGCCCATCAATGCCGTTTGTGTCAAATTGCCGGAAGATGCCGCCAACGCCAAAAACACAGGCAACATCACACCGAACAAATCAGCAGTTTGTCCTACCCGTTGTACCACAGCTTTTGTAATATCCAAAAAAGTCGTAATCATAATCACAACCAACACCATATAACAAACATAAAATCCCATCTCACCGACTTCTTTTCCCTGAAACGAATGGCTGACCGTTCGCAACACTGCCGCCAATATGGTGACCATCAACAGCTGTATCACCAAATGCTTTTGTTTGATAATTTCAGCAAACGCCATTTGCTTGCACTTTTGCAAACAATCCTGTATGGAATATTCGGTATCCCCATCAAACAATCCCATCAACAGCTCCGAAAAGCTTGTCCCGTCCAAATAGGTTTCTGTCATGTTGTCTACTTCCTGTAAATCCAAATCCTGTACATATGCTGTCATGGTATTTTCTGTTGCATATACGGTCTTTGGCACAAACAAGCATACCAGCAGACATACGAACACTTTGCATATTCTCATCATATGCCTCCTTTATACCAATGACAGTACCACATCAAGCAACCCTTTCAAAACAGGGGCAGATACTGCCATAATCAATACTTTTCCGGCAAGTTCAATTTTAGAGGCAATCGCACTTTCTCCCGCATCTAAACAAAGCTGTGTTCCAAACTGTGCCAAATAGGCAATTCCAATCACTTTTAATACAATGCCAAAATACATCTCTGAAACGCCTGCGGTATTTGCCATATTCCGCAACATATTCAAAATTTCATGTAATGGTGTAAAAATTGCAAAAAACAATAAAATGCCTGTCAGCAGTGCCACCAGCAGTGCAAATTGCGGATTTTCTTTTTTCAAAAGCATTGCCAAAAATGCACCCAAAAGCCCCAGCAACACCGTTTGTCCCATATCCAAAACAATCCCCCCTAAAAACGAAACATCGTTTCCATCGTTTCAAATAATTTCCCAATATATTGAATGACCCAAAACAATACCACAACCAAGCCTGCCAATGTGGTCAACATGGCTTGTTCTTCTCTGCCTGCCCGTTGTAAAATCTGATTTAACACCGCAACCAATATCCCCACTGCCGCAATCCGAAAGATAATGCTAATGTCCATACCAAAACCCCTCCTTATTTATAGCAACACCACAACCAGCATCAAACCGCCCAGCACCCCGATACCACAATACATTTTCCCGTTTTTTTCCAATTTTTTTTGCAATAGCTTTTGTTTTTGTTGCAATTCTTTCATAAAATATGTCATATTGTTTTGTTGTTTTTGTTTGTCCCAGCCGCCCCATAATTTTCCAAACTGTATCATCATATCCAAATCTTCGTTTGTAAAATATGTACTTTGTGCTTGTTGCAACCAAACATTCGCCCAGATTTCTTCTGCGGTTTCTTGGGAATGCTGTTGCATTTGATTGGCGATTTCCTGCAATACAGTGCCAATCTGCCCGCCCATTTGCAAACCAACACAATCAAATACTTCTGGTAACGGAGAACCCATATATGCAATTTGTTGTTGTATTTGTAACATGGCTTGCTCCAACAGTTTCAAATCTTGCAATCGATACTTTTCTTTCAAATAAAATCCAATCCCCATCAATGTCGTTGCACCTACCACCAATACCATACCCAAACTTCGCAACCACAACATCATACACCACCTTTATCTTTGATATACTATATTGCCTTTGCCATCTTGTATTTTTTCTATTGTGCCTGCTCCGTTTTTTGCAGATAAAAACACAAACCGCTCTATGGTGTTTGTATGTAATATTTTTTGTAATACCGGTCTTTTTTCCAAATCCACAAAATCGTTTCCATGCACTGTACAAAGCAATTTCACACCACCATGCAACATCTGCTCCACAGCATCAAAATCCGCTTCTTTTCCCAGCTCGTCCACCGCAATAATTTCCGGCGACATACTACGCAATAACAATTCCATGCCCTCAGCCTTTGCACAACCGCAAATGACATCTGTACAAACACCCAAATCCATTTGTGCCACCCCTTGATACATACCGGAAATTTCTCCTCTTTCATCTGCAAGTCCAACTGTAAACCCTTTTTCACTTAATTTTCGTATCAATTCCCGCAATAATGTTGTTTTGCCACAAGCCGGTGGTGAAATCAACATTGTATGACAAAATCGGTCTTGTTCCAATAGATAAGGCAAAATGGCATCTGCACAACCAAATATTTGTTTGGCAATGCGAATATTCAGTGAACTGATATTCTGCAATGTTTTGATTTTTCCGTTTTCTGTCACAGCCTTTCCGCAAAATCCAATGCGATGCCCACCTTCTATGGTCAAATATCCCTGTCTGAGTTCTTCTTCAAATGCATACAATGAATATGCACTACATCTGGAAACACAAGCCTGAATGTCATATTTCGTTACAATTTGCTGTGTGTTTTTTTCAGGCACAAAAAATTTTTTCCTGCCAATCTGTATCAAAAGCGGTTTTCCAATCCGCATTCTGATTTCTTCTATTTGGCTGATTTCAAATAACTGACACATACTGATTCTTTCCAAAATTTGTAATGGCAACACACGAAAAATCCCATTTTTTCCCTCCATCTGCCTGTCCCCCTTATATTGTATTATATTATGTAAAAATAAAATTATGATAACACTTTCATAAATTCATGGTTTGTGATAGAATGTATGTATTTCTTATAGCAAATTAGGAGGCTAACTATTATGTTCCATCTTTTGTTGTTATATCTCGACAAATATGATATCGAACCGGTTTATGAGCTATGTGACAAAATGCAGGATACCATAATTTATGAAAGCACCTGCTTAGACAATTCCTATGCTCTTTGCAAGCATACTAGAATAGATTGTATTTTTCTTTTTCCCGATATGGATTTTGTGTTAGCCAAACATTTTATCAGTACCATACGCAAAGTGTTTGTATATAAACATACACCAATCGTATTGCTTTCTTCTCAACTTGCCCATGCGTTTCAAATATTTCCACAATGGCATTGTTGTGAATTTTTTTATTATCCGTTAAACCAAGAACGCCAAGAATCATTACAACATCTTTTGGCATACTATCACGAACAATGTTCGCATAATCCGGATATCTCGCAAGATTTCTTTCAATTACATACATCACATAGGATACACCCTATACCATATGAAGAAATTTTGTTTATCGAAATTGTATTAAAGAAAACAATTTTCCATACAAAATCAGAAGAATTGATTTGCAATTTACCGCTGTATAAAATCAAAAAAGAACTGCATTCTGACCATATTATTCAAACACACCGTTCTTTCATCGTGAATTTGAATAATATTGCATATTTAGACAAAACCAAAAATCCGTGGGAAGTTTCTTTTGCTTCTACAAACAAAAAAGCATACATTAGTCGCAATTATAAAAAACAAATTTTGGAACTTCTTTCTCCAAATACAAAAACAACAAAATAATCCAAAGAGGAGGGCTTTATTTGGACAAACAAGCAATTAAAATCGTCTGTTTTGGTGATAGTTTGACTTATGGATATGGCGTGTTGGAAACAGATGGGTTTTGTCATTTGTTATCAGAAAACTTAAAAGAGAAATTTATGCAAATATCGTTTGATGTCATCAACAGCGGCATCAACGGGCATACAACCAGAGAAGCACTTTCTCGCCTACAAGGCAGTGTATTACAACGAAAACCACAGATTGTCACAATATTGTTTGGCTCTAATGACAGTGCCTTACAAGAAGGAAATTATCGTACTCCCATAGAGTATGAGCAAAATATGGTCACCATCATAGAACGTATTTTATCTCTTTCTGGCACGCATACCTTTGCAGGTGGCAAAACAATTCCCATATTACTTACACCACCTTCTATGGTAGATACTGATTTTTACCCATACACCACAAACGACCGTTTACAGGCATATGGGAACATCATCAAAAGACTGGCAGAAACATATCATCTGCCTTGTATTGATTTGTTTTCTATCTTACAATCCATTGCAAATCCGCAAACATATGCGGATTGTTTTCAATATGATGGCTTACATCTGAGCAAAAAAGGATATGCTTTTTTATATCCGCATTTAGAAAAAACAATCCTATCTATCTTGCAACAACATGGTATGACACCATAAAAAAAGAGAATGCTTATTTGCATTCTCTTTTTTTATCCGCTTAATATTTATCACTTTGCATATTTACGCCTTGTGTAAATGTATTGACACTTGGTGTATATTCCTGCATGGGTGCAACATCTACGGGTGTAGATTGAGGTTTTGCATAGGATACTTTTTTATCAGAATTTTCCCACTGGAACTGTGACAACAATTCTTTCAATACCTGTGCCTGACCTGACAATTCTTCACTGGAAGCTGCACTTTCTTCTGATGTTGCAGATGTTGTTTGTACCACACCCGCAATCTGGTCAATACCAATATTGATTTGTGTAATAGAATTTGCTTGTGTAGATGCATCTTCTGCAATACGATTGATACTTTCTGCAACCACATGGATATTTTCAATCACTTCTTTTAAGGAATTTGCAGTTTTATCTGTAATCTGTTTCCCACGTTCCACAGAAATCAAAGAACGCTCAATCAAATCAGAAGTGCTTTTGGAAGCCTCCGCAGATTTATTTGCCAAGTTTCTCACTTCATCTGCAACAACGGCAAATCCTTTCCCTGCTGCACCTGCTCTTGCCGCTTCCACTGCTGCATTCAAAGACAAAATATTTGTTTGGAATGCAATATCTTCGATTGTTTTTACAATTTTGCTGATTTCTACGGAATTTTCACTGATATCAGACATCGCTGCCAACATTTGTTGCATATTCTGATTGCTTTCATCAGCTTCTTCTCGAATATGTAAAGTATCTCGGTTGGAACGTTCTGATATTTGTGCAGTGTTTTCAATTTGTCTGGACACTTCATTCATAGAGGCAGCCAATTCTTCCACAGAAGATGCCTGTTCTGTTGCACCTTGTGCCAGATTTTGTGCGCCACAGGAAACTTGGTCACTGCTTGCAGCAACTTGGTCTGCCACTTCATAAATTTGAGAGAATGTATTCCCCAATTTTGATTTAATTTCTTCGATTGCTTTCAACAAAACAGAAAAATCATTGACATACAAATGTTCTTTCTTGCTTTTTGTTTGGAAATCACCTTTTGACATATCTTCCATAATATGTATTTGGTCTTGTATCAACTCTGTCACGTTCGTTACAAATGTTCTCATGGAATTTGCCACAACCCCAAATTCATCTTTGGATTCATATGTCATATTGACATCCATGTTGCCCTCAGACATAGAAACCACGGTTGCTTCCATTTCCTGTAATGGTTCTAAAATTGCCTTTGTGATTTTCTTTCTCATAATACACACAATCACAACACCAATGAGCACACAGACAACCATCAAGATATAAAATACAGATTTCCAGTGCATTGCTTCTTCATATCTTTGTAAGCTGTTTGCTTGCAAATCTGTTGCCATTGCTTCCAGTAAAGCATCTGCTTGGTCAGTTTTTTTGCTGTATACTTCCAAAACATCAGAAGATTTTTTATAAGCTTCGTCTGTTTTTTGTGAAAGCAAGCGTTCGATTTCACCACGATATTGTGCAGCCTCTGTAATCATTTTTCTATATTCTTCTACTTTGGTGGTATCTCCTGTATATACCGTTTCAAACCATTGCAAAAGCTCGTTGACATTGCTTGCATGGTCACTTGCAGTTTTCAAAAATTGTTTTTCTTCACTTTCTGTGTTCGCACTTACTGCCAATCCTACATTTTTGACAATCATATTCATTTGTAAGCGTAGGTTGTATAAATTTGATTCCCCTTGATAATTTTCCTGATAAAAATTGTCATACTGGTTTGCAATATTGCCGATACTTAGATAAGACTGTCCAGCCATCGCTAAAATAATGAGCAGCAGTATCCCAAACGAAAAAAACAGTTTTTGTGCTACTTTCCAATTTTTCAAAATTCCCATCTCCTTATCTCTTGTTTCCATCTAATTTACTTTCTTTTGTAAATTGTATTACTTTCCTCTCTTTTATCATATACAGTTCACAAATAGCGTTTTTTACATATTTTCCGTTTTCCTCCCCCCTTATGGAAAATATTGATTTACTCAATTTTATGAAAAAAAATAATGATAAAAAGGATATCTTGAAAAGTCCTTTCATCACTGTCAACCAAAATCACATATATTACACAAAAATCCCTTCTATATCATGAATATTATGTGATTTTTTATTTTTTGTAAAATCATATTTACATTGATTTTTAGCATAAAACGACAAATTTTTTACATTTTTATTATCCCACTTCACTTTTTTTCTGTCAAGGCAATTTGCCTTTCTTGTACAAAAAAAACCAAAAAATGTAAAATTCAAAAATTTCACTATAAAAAAACTACTGGTTTTTATGAAAACAGTAGTTTTTTTCATTGTTATTCAATTTCCACATTCGATACTAATGGCTGTAAATACGTCCAAAATATCTTGAATATCTGTTTTTTCTTTTTCTTCTGCGGATTTGTCCATCACAATACCACCTTTGTCCATCATAATCAATCGGGTACCATATTCCACCGCATAACGTAAATTATGTGTCACCATCATAGCTGTCAATTTCTTTTCTGTCACAACTTTTTGTGTCAACTCCATAATGGTTTCTGCTGTTTTGGGGTCTAATGCTGCGGTATGTTCATCTAAAATCAAAAATGCAATGGGTGTTAATGTAGACATAATCAAAGACGCCGCTTGTCTTTGTCCGCCTGACAACGCCCCCAGCTTGATATGCATTTTATTTTCCAACCCCAAGCCCAATATGGAAAGCTGTTCTTTGTAAAAATTTTCTCTTGTTTTGTTAATTCCTCTCCCCAAGCCAAACAATTTGCCTTTTTGGTCTGCCAATGACATATTTTCCAGCATGGTCAAATTGGGGCAAGTTCCCACAGATGGATTTTGATACACTCTGCCAATGGTACGGTATCTTTGAAACTCCTTCATTTTAGAAATATCTTTGCCGCCAATCAATACTTTGCCACCCTCTATGGGAATACTGCCGCAAATGATGTTGAGCATAGAAGTCTTGCCACTGCCGTTACTGCCAACAATTGACACAAATTCGCCTTGTTTTACGCTCAAATTGAAGTCATCAAACAAACACATTTCTGTAACTGTTCCCGGATTATACACTTTATGAATATGTTGTAATTCAAGCATGGTCCGCAGCTCCTTTCTGTCTATTCCCCAATACCAATACCACAAGGAATAATACTGCTGTAATCAATTTCAATAAATTTGCGGGCAACCCCATACTGATGGCAACCTGTATACAAGCCTTATACAACACACTGCCAATCAATACAGCTGTGGTTGCTTTGAAAAAGCTGAGTTTGCGGAACAATGTTGTTCCAATGATAACGGTTGCCAAACCAAACACCACCTGTCCTGTGCCCATGGTACTGGAAAATGCTCTTTGCTCCTGACATACGACTGCCCCACACAATGCCACCAAAGCATTTGCAATTACAAGTCCCTGTATTTTTACAACACCCTTATCTTTTGCCAATGTTGTCACCAACGCCGCATTATCCCCCACAGCACGCAAAAGTAAACCATTTTTTGTTTTCAAGTACCAATCCAATACCAATTTTACCAACACAGCCAACAACAAAGCCACAACAAACTTTTTATACATCAAAGACAAATTGCCCAATAGCGGCATATTAAATATCGTATCTATACCACGTTCCACAACCAAATTAGACCCTGCAATCTGTAAATTGATAGAAAACAATCCCGTCATGGTGATAATCCCAGCCAAAAGGTCACGCACGCCCAGTTTCACATGAATGACACCCGTCACCAGACCAGCCAAAGCCCCCACCAGCACTGCAACCAACAGTGTCAAAAAAGGATTGACACCCTGCACCAACAAAACTGCTGTCACAGCTGCCCCAAGCGGAAAACTGCCATCTACGGTCAAATCCGGAAAATCCAATATTTTATATGTAATATAGACACCATAGGACAACAAGGCATAGATAAAGCCTTGTGTCAATGTGCTGATACATAAATCCAAAAAGGTACTCATATCAAAAATCCTTCCTATATTATTCTGCGGTTTCTTTTGTCACATCAATGGATTGTGCCACCACACCATCGGAAACAGCAATCCCAAATTCTGCCAATGCATCGGTATTGATATATCTTTGGTAATCTGTAATGGTTTCGTATGGCATATCGTCAGGTGTTGCTTCTCCTTTTAATATTTTTGCTGCCATAGCCCCTGTTTGTTTGCCCAAGGAAACGTATTCAATCCCCGCAGATGCCACACAACCCAGTTTCACCTGTTCAATTTCACTGCCATACACAGGAATGTTGGCTGCTCTTGTTTTTTCTAATATAGAAGGCAATACTTCCACCACATTGTTATCTGTCAAATTGGAGAAACAATCCACTTTTTTACCAATCAATGTATCTGTTGCCTGTATCACTTCGGATTGTTGTGTCACACCCAAAGCTTCAATCGTAAACCCATATTGTGCTGCCTTGTCTTGATATTCTTTGACAGCAGACACAGAATTTGGTTCGCTGGTTGTATATAAAATACCGATGGTTTTTGCTTCCGGTTGCAATTCACGGATAAATTGCATCTGTCCCTCAATGGGTAATTTATCGCTGGTACCTGTGATATTGGGTGCATTGTCCAATTTTGCTTCCACAGGGTCAGTGATTGCTGTATAAATCACAGGAATGTTTTTATCTTCTGCTGCGGCATAACAAGCGGTTGCGGACGGTGTTGCAATCCCGCACATCAAATCCACATTTTTCGCAGAAAAGCTCTGTGCAATCTGTTGTGTAATATTATCATCTGCCCCTGCATTTTGATAATCCACAATAAAGTCTTTTCCCTCTACCAAACCGCTTTCTTCCAAGCCGAGCAAAAATCCCTCTCTGCAATTATCTAAGGAAGCGTGTTGTGCATATTGTGAAATCCCGATTACATATTGTTTTGCACTGTCTTGTCCGTTGCCACAGCCTGTAAACGCCAAAACCGCCATCATTGTTGTCATTGTCAATGCTACCATTCTTTTCATTTCCATACACTCCTTTTTTCTCATTTCCTTTTTTTGCAATAAAAAAAGTCTTATCGCCATATCACTATGGGACAAGACTGGTTATCCTGCGGTACCACCCAAATTGGTGAAAAAATCACCCTCTCATTTCTGCACAATATTATGCAGTCCGTTCGGATAACGGGTACGGTTCCCGTCGGTTACTACTTGCATATGCTTTCGACCGCCCTCATAAGTCCATTCACTTTGTTTTGTCTGCCATGCTCACACCAAATGCACAACTCTCTGAAAGCCAAATGACAAAGCTACTCCTCTTAATCACAGGTTTGCTGTGTTAGTGTTATTATAGCACTGTTGTTTCATTTGTCAAGCATAATTTTCAGAAATACTAAAATTCCAAATCATCTTTTCGCACATAATCAAACGTACCATCTTTTCGCACAATGCGATAATCTTCCATATCCTCAAACCCTGCCAGCTGATATGCAGACGCTTGCAAATTCTCCACGATTGCCACTTTCTGCCCCGTTGCCTTTTCCACTGCCTCTCTTAATATAAAGCGTTGCCACTCGTCCGACCAATAAAATTTTTCCACGACAACACGTTCATCTTTTTGTTCAAACGTATCATCTGCCGGCTCTACTGTTTCATTTTTGTCATCAGACTCCAAATATGTTTGGTATCGTGTCACCTGAAAAGTGGCATCTTCTCCGCCAATCCATTCACTTTCCGTTTCTTCTGTCACACGCCGCCATAGGCTTGGATTATTCAATCCTTTGTTCCAAATGTCATTCCAACTGGATTGTATTTTTTCCGGTGTATTCAAAACGCTTTGATATTTTTTGCCATCATACACATACCCTCTGACAACATCTGTTTCTTCAAAAGAACCTAAAGACTGATTGATGCGTTCCTGCACAATCACGACATCTTTTCCCAAATCCGCAACCGGTATAAACCGTACATTTTTCACGCCGTAAAAATCACCCAAATCTGCCACATATTCATATACACTGCCATCGGAACGATACACTGCCACAACAGTATTTTTGGGGCCGAAATTCAATGTCACAACCGCATCGTCCCCACTGTTGCTTGCCTCACTGCCAACATATACTGTCACATCTTGCAAGTCTTCCAAGTCATATTGGTCTGTCCTACCGGTTCGCTCCAATACCCTTTCTGCAAT
Organism: Anaerotignum sp.; assembly: GCA_020024455.1. Taxonomy (GTDB): domain Bacteria; phylum Bacillota; class Clostridia; order Lachnospirales; family Anaerotignaceae; genus Anaerotignum. The sequence goes on from JAHHTU010000007.1 coordinate 26,602, forward strand.
TTTCATTTGATTTTCTTCAATATTGGGATTGTCAATTTCTTTTTGTGTAAAGCCTTCCCCTTGTTGTATCATATTTGCATAAATGCCGGCACTGTATCCACCAATCAGCACAACCGCCGACACCAACAACACCAATTTTTTCCGCTTCATGTCACTCCCCTCCTATCGTTTAGTTTATGCAAACATCATAAAAAAAAGCACAGTCCAATAAAATGGACTCGGAAGTTCAGACAAATTAAATATGCACAATTTTGAAAATGCGAAGAGCGACACTTGCCGTTTTTGCTTTATTTTCCCTTCAATTAAGGCTTTTCATCATCTTTCAAACCGTTTTTATGCACCTCCAAAAGTATCTAACTTTTGTGGTGCATATCATTTTGAGTGGTTCTTTTTTTATATACAGGCATTAGGGATTAAAGTAAGCCTAGTACGTGTTGCATTGCAATACTTACAAAGGAAATTGCAATCCAACAGCAAAAGCCCATAAAAATTGGTTTCCCACCGGATTTTATCAGTTTTACAATGTGTGTATTCAAACCAATGGCAGCCATTGCCATAACGATAAAGAATTTAGACAATGTTTTGAAAGGTAGAAAAGCAGCACTGCTGATGCCATTCATTGTGCATACCGTTGTGATGATGGAAGCCAATACAAAATATAATATGAAAAATGGAAACACTTTTTTCAAACTATACTGCGTTTCCCCTTGTTCTGATGCGGCTTTTTTCATTTGGTGTGTGTTCCAGAAAGCCAATACCAATGTAATGGGAATGATTGCCAATGTTCTGGTCAATTTTACAATGGTTGCAATATCCAATGTGTTTGCACCGGGGTGCATACCGTCCCAAGCAGAAGCTGCCGCAGTTACGGAAGACGTATCATTGACTGCTGTGCCGGCAAACAATCCAAATCCTTCGTTTGTAAAGCCGATTGTATTTCCCAAAGACGGGAAAATCAAAGCTGCCAATACATTAAATAAAAAAATAACAGAAATTGCTTGTGCAATTTCTTCATCATTTGCATGGATAACAGGTGCAGTTGCCGCAATCGCAGAACCACCGCAGATGGAAGAACCAACGCCAATCAAAACAGAAATATTGGTAGACATTTTCATCAATTTATACAAAATATAAGAAACAATCAAAGATGTTGCGATAGTGGATACAATAATTGGCAGAGATGTTGTGCCAACTTTTGCAATTTCAGATAAATTTAACCCAAACCCTAATAATATAACCGCATATTGTAATATTTTTTTAGAAGTAAATGCAATCCCCGGCTGTAAGCCACCTTTGTCTTTTAAGAATAATGTGATTACCATACCTGCCAATATCGCAAATACAGGTGCACCAATGATTGGCATTTGTTTCCCTAACAACCAGCAGGGAATTGCGATTACCAAGCAAAGTAGTACCCCTGATAGCTTTTCTTTTATGTTCGTCATTTTTCTTATCCCCCTTGTATACATCGTATCCATATATTTGTTTATTTTTTATCATTGTACTACATTTTTGTATCAAAGAAAAATGATAAATCGTTATTTATACATAATAAAAAATTATCAACCATGCAAAAATGACAAATTAGGAACAACTCTCGTAAATTTGACAAAGCTCTTCCAACAATTGTCTTTGTGCAAAATCACTACGGCAAACCAAATTGATTTCACGAAATGTCTGAAAATTTTGTATGGGAATGACTTTCAAAGAACCTCTTTTTGCCTCAGATAGACAGGTAGAGTGTGCAATCACGGACACACCTAAGTTGGATTGTACCAAGTCTTTAATTGTAGAAACATTGTCAATTTCCAGTATGACATGAAAATTTTTGAGCGTTTCTGAACAGCCATATAAAAATGTTTCAAACATACGACGGGTACCTGCACCATGGGGACGGATAATAAGGCGTTCTTGTTTCAATTCCTCCAAAGAAACACTTTGGCGGTTTGCAAAGCGGTGTTGTGGGGAAACAATCAAACAAAGATAATCTGTATCCAGCAAACGGGATTGTAAGCCGTTTTCTTGGATATTTCCCTCTACAATGGCAATATCCACTTCATATGTTTTCAATTTGTTGGTAATATTTTGTATGGTGTCTGTCAATATGGTGATTTTGGTGTCAGGGTGCAAATTGCAGTAAGTTGCAATCACACGGGGCACCATATTTTCTTCCGCAGATGGTGTAATGCCAATCACAAAGCGGTGAATACCGTTGCGATGTGCCTCAAAATCATGCAAAAGATTGGTATATAAAGCTGTTTCCCGCCGAGCATATTTTTCCAAAATACGTCCCTCAGGTGTCAGCACCATGCCTTTTGTCCCTTTTAGAAATATTTTGATATCGTATTCTTGTTCCAATGCACGGATATGTTGGCTGACGGCAGGTTGTGTCAAAGAAAGCATTTGAGCGGCTTTGGTATAGCTTTGTGCTTCGATGAGAGTTAATAATGTAGACAGTTTTGCGTCAATCAAAAAAACGCCTCCCTTATAGAAATGGTATTATAAAAATTTATAATTTCGCAAAAAATATTATCATATTTTATCATGAAACAAATGGATAATCAAGTTGATTTTTTGCACAGACTAACAAAAAATATAAAATTATGGTATACTGTCAAAATGGAGGACAAAAATCATGAAACGATGGCAGTTAAAACGAACCAAAATTGATATTGATGCGATAGCGGCTGATATGGGTGTGCAAAAAGCAACCGCAGCCGTATTGGCAAATCGAAAATTATTTACAAAAAGGGCGGCACATACATTTTTATATCCACAAAAAACAGCTTTGTATCCATCAGAACAGATGTTACATATGCAACAAGGCGTGGCATTGCTCACAAAAGCAATCCAACAAGGAAAAAAGATTGCGGTATATGGGGATTATGATGTTGATGGTGTGATGAGTACAACGATATTATACAAAGCAATCACAACGTGCGGGGGTAGTGTGCAGTATTATGTACCACATAGACAGCAAGAGGGATATGGCTTGAACAAGAAAGCAGTAGAAACATTGGCAAATGCCGGTGTTGCGGTATTGTTTACTTGCGATAATGGTATCTCTGCCTTGCAGGAAGTGGCATTGGCAAAGGAATTGGGTATGCAGGTTGTCATTTTAGACCATCATGAACCATTGTGCAAAGCAGGAAAAGAAGGCGAATGGGTAGACATATTGCCGTCGGGTGACGTGGTCATTGACCCCAAACAAAGAAAATGCCAATATCCGTTCGGTGCATTGTGTGCAGGCGGTATATCTTATAAATTTGCAATTTGTTTGTTAGATGCATTTGGGTTGCGTGATGCTGTATTAGAGCAGGAGTTGCTCTGTTTTGCAGCGATTGCAACGGTATGTGATATTGTGGATTTGTTGGAAGAAAATCGCACATTGGTAAAAATGGGACTGTCTGCCATACAGCATACCACAAATATAGGATTGCGTGTTTTGATAGAAGAAACCAATTTACAGGATAGAAACATCACAGAATATCATTTGGGATTTGTGATTGGCCCTTGTATCAATGCCACAGGCAGATTGGAAAGCGGGAAAATGGCTGTGGATTTGTTTTGTGAGTCAGATGCCAAAAAAGCAAGACAAATGGCAAGACGTTTGGTGCAGTTGAATGAGGAACGAAAAGCTTTGACCACACAGGCAGTAGAGCGTATCACACAACAGATAGAACAAAGCGATACCCTACAACAAAAAGTATTGGTATTATATGATGGACAAACACATGAGAGTATTGCGGGCATTGTGGCAGGTCGTATCAAAGACAGATATTACCGCCCTACCATATTGATTACAGATGCAGAAGACGGTGCGAAAGGTTCTGCACGCAGTATTGAGGGATATCATATATTTGAGGCATTATTGTCCTGTCAGACGTTATTTACCAGATTTGGCGGACACGCAATGGCTGCGGGCTTGTCTTTGCCCCATGAAAATATTTCGATATTACGGCAAAAATTGAATGAAACCTGCACATTGACAAAACAAGATATGATACCCGTATTACGCATTGAAAAATTGCTGACATTTGATGAAATACATATGAAACTGGCAGAAGAATTGCGGACACTTTCTCCGTTTGGAAAGGAAAATCCTTCTCCCTTATTTGCCACACAAAAAGTTTTTATGGAGCGTTTGCGTTGTGTGGGGAAAAACAAAGATATTTTGCAAATGGTATTGTGTGAAGAAGAAAGCAATATGCGTTTGTCTGCCATTTCTTTTGACGGATTGGAACAATTACAGAATTTATTAAAAGAATTGTATCCGATGGTGGATTGTGATACAATCATAAAAAGCGGCAGTTTGCCCATGATGTTTGATGTTGTGTATAGCATTGATATCAATGCATATAATGGCAGGACAAACGTGCAACTTATCATCAAAGATTTTCGTGTATCAAAATAGGAGGCAAAGATGGACATTCAATCTAAAATCAGAGCAATCAAAGATTTTCCCGAAAAAGGAATTATATTCCGTGATATTACAACATTATTGAAAGATGCAGACGGTATGCAAGAAGCAATCAATCACTTACAATCCGGTTTGGACGGATTGGAGTTTGATTTGGTGCTTGGGCCGGAGTCCAGAGGCTTTATATTTGGTATGCCTGTTGCGTATAATCTGAAAAAAGGCTTTGTGCCTGTCAGAAAAAAAGGAAAACTGCCTGCGGAAGTCATCAGCAAAGAATATGCTTTGGAATATGGTACTGCAACCATTGAAATGCATAAAGATGCCGTACAAAAAGGACAAAAAGTTGTCATTGTAGATGATTTGCTGGCAACAGGCGGTACTGCAAAAGCAGTTGTGGAAATGGTGGAAAGCATTGGTGCAGAAGTGGTTGCATTGTGCTTTTTGATAGAGCTGGACGAATTGGGCGGCAGAAATGTACTGGAAGGGTATCCTGTATATTCTGTATTGCACTATTGAGCATAAGAAAAAACAAAGGAGATTGTTCTTTTCAAAACATTCTCCTTTTTGAAATTTTATGGACAAGTTTTCGATATGTTTGGAAAAGAAGTAAGGTGAGTAGATATGTATGGACAGTTTTTTGTATTGTTTGCGATGATTGCGGTGGGATATTATTGTCACCACAAGGGTTGGATGACCAAAGAAGTCAATAAGGGCATTGGCAATCTGGTGATGCAGGTAACCATTCCTGCGATGTTGGTGGCAACCATATCGGATATCGAAATCAAAGAGGGCGTATTGCTTGGATTTTTCGTGATGATGGTTGCACAAATTGCAATCATGGTGATTTTTGGTATGTTTGTGCGTGTGTATGGACGTTGGCGAAAATTAGACCACCGTTTGTTCGATATGTTGGACATTACACTGGGTTCTCTGAATACCGGCTTTATCGGCTTGCCTGTGGCACAAATCTTTTTCGGTGAGATTGGTGTGATGTATATGTCTGCGGGTGTGCTGGGATTGAATTTATATTTATGGAGTTATGGTGTGTTTATATTGGGCAGACAAAAAGACCGTGGCAAAACCAATATGGGCAAAACATTTTTACATGGGGCAATCAATCCAAACTGTATTGCCATCTTCTTGGGGCTGGGTTTGACATTGACACATACCATTTCCTATGTGCCTGATGTGGTGATACGATTTTTGAAAAGCTTGGGCGATTTGTCCACACCGCTTTCTTTGATTTATATTGGTGCATTGGCGGCAAACAATGGGCTGAAAAAACTGATACAGCAAAAAGAAGCGTTGGAATTGAGCATTATCAAAATGCTGGGTATGCCCCTTTTGGCATGGGCAGTGTTGTTGTTTGTACCGGTCAGCAATATGGCAAAATCACAGTTTTTGCTGGCGGCAACATTACCGGCAGCTGTGGTTGTACCGATGATGACAGAAAAATACGGCTATGGTGAAAAAATGTCATCGGATATCGTGCTTTTGACAACATTGATTTCGGTGATTGAACTGCCTGCCTGTGTTTGGTTGATGGGGTATTTGTACTAAATGGATAGAATTTGTAAAAAAACAAAAAAAGTACTTGCAAAACACACGGAAACGTGGTAGAATTGCTAATGTTGAGTACGGGCGGTCCAATGGTATATCAAAGAGATTGTACTAAGAACGTCTTTGGGGAAAGGAGGAAACGAAATGGATATTATCAGAGAATTAGAAAAAGAACAACTGAAAAGCGAAGTAACTCCTTTTAACGTTGGTGACACAATTCGTGTTTATGCGAAAGTTGTGGAAGGTACAAGAGAAAGATTGCAGATGTTCGAAGGCGTTGTTATCAAAAGACAAGGCGGCGGCATCAGAGAAACTTTCACCGTAAGACGTATCGCATCTGGCGTTGGTGTGGAAAGAACATGGCCTTTGCATTCTCCTAGAATTGATCGTATCGAAGTGGTTAGACGTGGTATCGTAAGACGTGCGAAACTGTTCTATCTCAGAGATAAGATTGGTAAAGCTGCAAAGGTAAAAGAAGTATTGAGATAATCAAGAAAACCTGCCTCGATGAGTCATTCTCGTCGGGGCTTTTTTTCTTGCCTTTTACAAAACACGGATATATTTTACTATTTGACGAAAAAAGGGAATTGATGGTATAGTGTTAAAAGAGAACGGGAAAAGGAGGGAAACGATGCAGGAAGAACGGCAACAAAAAGAGAAAGAAAATAAAGAATGGCTTTCTACGATAATACAAATACTTGTAGTGATTTTGATTGTGGTGCTGCTTCGTACCTTTGTCATAGGCACAATTTATGTCAAAGGCTCTTCTATGGAACCGAATTTCCATCATGGAGATTTTTTGGTCATCAATAAACTGGAAGTATATCTATCAACACCAAGAAAAGGCGATGTTATCATCTGCCGCTTGGATAATGACGGAAACAAAGAAAATATCATCAAAAGAGTGATTGGAACATCAGGCGATGAGATAGACATTCGTTTAGACGAGTATGGTGTGTATCAATTATATGTCAATCATGTTTTGATAGAAGAACCTTATATTGCCGGCCCAATGACAGAAAAAGGGAATATGACATATCCTTTTGTTGTGCCGGAAGGGCATTATTTTGTAATGGGGGATAATCGAAACGCAAGCACAGACAGCCGACGCACGTCCATCGGTGCAATTGCAGACAAAGATGTGATTGGACACGTGACATTACGCTTATACCCTTTTGACAGTATTTCTGTGATGGAATAAAGAAAGGAGACAAAAATTATGCATATACAATGGTATCCGGGGCATATGACAAAAACACGTCGTATGATGGAAGAAACCATTTCATTGGTGGATATTGTCATCGAATTGGTTGATGCAAGAATTCCATATAGTAGTAAAAATCCGGATTTAGATGATTTGGCAAAAAATAAACATCGTATCATATTATTGAATAAAAGCGATTTGGCTGACCCTGCGGCAACAGAAGTTTGGACAGAATACTTTACAGAAAAAGGATTTCGTGTGATTCAAATGAATGCATTAAAAGGCAGTGGCATGGCAGAGGTAACCAACATTGCAAGAGATTTGATGAAAGAAAAAATTGAAAAACTGCGTGCAAAAGGCCGTATCAATGTGCCAATCCGCAGTATGATAGCCGGTATTCCCAACGTGGGCAAGTCTACATTCATCAACAAATATGTAGGCAAAACGACTGCAAAAACAGGTGATAAACCGGGGGTAACTCGTGGTAAACAGTGGATTAAACTGAAAAAAGACTTTGAGTTGTTGGATACACCGGGAATATTGTGGCCAAAATTTGAGGACCAACAAGTGGGGCTGAAACTGGCATTTACCGGTGCTATCAATGATGACATTTTAGATGCACAAACATTGGCAACCGCATTTATCAATCATATGATGGTGGTCAATCCGGATTGTATCCAAAAGCGGTATCAAATCTCTTTTGATACGATTGCAGAGCCATATGATGTGCTGTGCCAGATTGCAGAGGCAAGAAGTTTTAAGCTCAAAGGCGGAGAGCCTGATTTGGAAAGAGCTTCTAAGATATTGATGGACGAATTTCGTGGTGGTAAATTGGGACGGATTACGTTGGAATTGCCGGAGGATATTACCGAAATGCTTGCGGAAAAGGCAGTGCGTGAAAAAGAAAAAGCTCAATCTGATAAAGCGAGGAAAGCCGAATACAAAAAAAGAAAGCAATAAAAAAGGCATATCTTTTGAAGTTTCCCCAAAAGTTTAAACAAATTCAAGAGTAACAATTTTGAAAATGCGTTCGGTAGAGAGTGTGAAACTTTTTCTGTAAATAATTATAAATAATATTATAAGAGATTTTTGTTTGAAACTGAAACTTATCGATTCCCCCAGCATAGCTGGGGGTTTTATTGGATTCACCCATAAGATGTGTAACAGCATCCAACCGTTACATCGCAATGGCATAACAGGCTTTGTCTTTCCTGCTATCGACAATATACAACTACCACATTTTGACTGTGCTACATCTAACACAAATGGGCCACCAGCCGTTGTATACTTGATGCTAAAAACCTCCCTTTACAGCGTACATCTCAAAAACGCATCATTAAAACTTACGCCCATGACAATGGCTTTATAAACTGCCGCTTTTTTGTAAACAATGTATGGCGTGGAGCAAATATTCAAAGACCCAGCTTCATAGAGAGCGGCGAGGTGTAATATGTCATTACCAAAGACCTCAGCCGTACGGGAGGAAACTACTTACAGGTCGCTTACATTTATTGGTTTTTTCAGTTTGTCGCAATTCTATCATAAGTATATTTATATTTTATTCAGTTTTCAAAAAGTGCTATTCTTTATTGTCACTTCCATATCTTTTGATATATTTTCTCATGTTTTTAACACAAACAAGCTATCACAAATCTGTTTTTTGGTATCTAATAACTTTGTGTATTGTTCTGCTTCTTCTTTATTTTGGGGATTATACTGCACATCTGTAACAGGAATACAAACCAATACATTTTTGTCATCTTGATAAAGTACTTCATATGGAACAGAAATATTTTGTTTGATATCACTTTCCCAATCATCTAAAGCAAAATCAGTAATTGAAAAAAGTATTCCTTTTGATTTGGCATCTTTTATGTTAATCACGGTACGTGTATCAAAATTTTTTTCTTCTATTTGATATTCAGACTGATTATGCCCTTTTGGTGTCAAAAGACCATAATTTTTATTTTTCCATAATATTCGTTCAGGTTGCATTACATAAACCATATTTTCTTTTTTATTCCATATGACATCAAACCCTAAACATTGAGATACATATTTGAGCGGAACAAACAAACGATTGTTTTTTAATACAGGCATGGTATCCATCTCTATTACTGTATTATTTTTTGAAATTTTATGATTGTTTCGTTCCAATTTTATAAAATCAGTACCATTTTGAACAGTTGCTGTTTGGGTAGTTTCATTCCAATGTGTATCAAATTGCAATTCATCTCCAACCCATCTAATAGAAATCATTGTTCTACCATTTTCATCTATAAAAGGTGCATATTCGTCATTGGAAACCAAAGCACCATTTAATGAAATTTTCACATCATCGTGTGCAAATACATAACTTGTGCTCATCAAGCATAATCCCATCACTGCAACAATCCATTTTTTCATCGAGAACAATCCCCCTTTATCCATTTAACTGACTTTTGAAAACATTGCTGTATCGCATTTGAAGAAGGCAAAAACAATTTATAAAACTTGCTTTTCAATATGAATAATTCTTTCCATAAAAAATCATCTGCCAAAAAGACCTTTCTTTTTCACATTTTATATAGTTAGTATTTACTAAATTAGATGGTAGCACAAATTGGTGTTTTTTTCAAGCAACTGCAATTTTATATTCGTAATGATAACCCATTTAATGTGTATCAATATCTGCAAACCATTGTGCAATGATACATTTGATATGCCATTTTTTAGAAAGTGTTATTGCATATTGTATTGCACAATCAGATGTTGAAAATAATTTCAGTTGCAAGGGATTTTGATTATCTTGTATCGCATAAGTTTTCAAGGTATGTGTTTCCCATGATGGTATTGCATATTCCCACAATACATTGGTGACAATTACAAATTGTATCTCTTTCCATCTACTTGCGCCAATGATATGTCCATCATCAAAATTTATATTTGTGAATATTTTTCTGCCGTTTTCCACAATTGCAAACCTTTTTAATATATTTACTACCCTTGCACCTGTAAAAAAACATTTCTTTTATCAGTTGGCAAACATATATTTCCGATTTCTTCAAAATTGCCTAAATAAGAAAATTTTGTACCATATACAAAGTAATTGTCTGCTTCTATTGGTTCAAATGGACTAATTTTTTTCGTAGGTGGATAATGATAGAACTGCATTTTCTTTTCCTCCTGTATTTTATTTCAAATTGGTGTTTCGCAACACATCACAACCGATTACTGATATGTACCATAACATATAATAGAAACGGGTTTATGATATAATGTGCATCATGAATGTAGATAAAACATTGTCGTTTTTATAATCTATATTCCAATCGATATTGCTTTCATATTTGTAAATGATTTTTCTTTTTTCTGCATCATTCATAAAAAATCATCACTCTCCATTTTATGATAAAGCAAATTTCACTCATATGCAATATAGTACCATTTCAAATACAAACATAGAAAAGACTTATGTTGCACCTGTTCCTGTTACTATCATCACTGTTTCTTTTTTATCAGCAGTAGCAATTTCTGCACATTCTGTAATTATAAAGTGATTGCTTTCTGGTAGCACCTTCTTGTACCGTATCTTTTGCGACAACTGTAAAATTCTCTGCTTCATTTGCAGTAGGTTGACTACAATAGATATGTATGATAACAATAAATCAGTCACATAAATCCATATTTCCTACTTCGCCTTTGTAAGCGTGATACTTGAAGTTTTTGCTTTGTTTTCCCCTTAAATGAAGGCTTCTCATAAGCTTTAAACCATTTTAAGACTAATCATGATACCTTCCTTTTTATCAAGCTTGGTGGCTCTGCCTCGTTTTTCTTTCATAAAACTTTCGGCTCATTCTTATAAGCATATGTGTTTCCACCGTTTTAGAACATTCACATAATTGATTTGCTTACTGTTATACTCTAAATGGTTTTCACACATATCCATTATAACGTGAACCTATAAGCTTTTGTTATTTCCTTTTACAAAAAATATGCACCTCCAAAACTTTCGGGGTGCATATCCATACTCTGTGGTTCTCTTTTTTATTTTGTATACGGCATATCGGATTTCATAGAAATAGTGGCATCTTTTTCGCTCCAAGTAATTTCAAAATCCAATAATTCTGCCACATCTCTCAACTTGTAATAGGTATAATCTTGTATGGTATAGGCAGAAGTATTCTGCTTTTTTCCATCTACATATAGTTTTGCAGAAGACGGAATTGCCATTGTATCTTTGGAAGATGTATTGATAGAAACGGGTTCTGTATACGCCTGATTGGTTTCCAAATGAATTGCCATTTCTTCTTCCACCCATTTGGGAACAAATTTCTTTTCTGTGTCACGAAATGCTGCTGCAATATCACGCAATTTGAAATAGCTGTAATCATCTACAATATAAACCGGTAAATCCATCATTGTTCCATCAATTTTGATTTTGGTTCTGCCTGCAAATGCCGTTTTGGTTTCTGTTGGCTTTGGTTTTTGCGGTTGTGGTTCTGGTTTTTGGGGTTGCACAACAGGGGGCGTTTGTGGTGCTGGTTGGCTTCCTTTTGTATGATACGCTTTTACGGCATCGGCAACACCCTTACGATTTTGCAACAAATCACGCAAACTGAAATAACAATTTCCATCTACATTCGGATATTTTTCATTGATTTTCAATTTGTTTTCCATGCCCGCAGCAATATTGTCTTTATAAATCCCTTGTCCAATATATAAATCCACGTCTGTGCCTTCCACAGCATCATTCCACCATTTTACCAATGTTTCATAATCGGCTGATGGATTGCCAATTTCCCAATAGATTTGCGGTGTGATATAATCCACCCACTCTTGTTCAATCCATTTTTTTGCATCACCATACACAGAATAATAGCCTTCTGCACCTTTTGTTGCAGAGCCTTTGGGGTCAGATGTGTTATTTTTCCAAATCCCCATGGGGCTAATCCCAAAATCCACATTTGGTTTGATACTATGGATTTTTTTGGAAACCCGTGCAATCAAGTCATCTACATGAGAACGGCGTTCATTTGCCACAGCCCCATCTCTGCCCTCTCCTTGGGGTAATGGATAATTGGAGGGATAGAAATAATCATCAAAATGAATGGCGTCCACATCATAATTTTGTACCACTTCCGCAACACTGTCCACAATATACTGTTTGACTTCTTCTTTTGCAGGATTGAAATACATTGCATTTTTGTGTGTCAATATCCATTCCGGGTGTTTTCTTGCAATGTGGTCACCGGAAAGTGCGGCAAGGTCTGTGCCTGATGTTGTGATACGATAGGGATTCATCCATGCATGAAATTCCATACCTCTTTTATGTGTTTCTGCAATCATAAATGCCATAGGGTCATAGCCCGGATTTTGCCCCTGTGTGCCTGTCAACACAGCACTCCAAGGATTGATTACAGAAGTATAAAATGCATCACCTTTTGGGCGAATTTGCACCACAACGGTGTTCAGACCAAGTGCCTGTATTCTATCCAGTTTTTCCATAAATTCTTGTTTTTGTGCCGTTGGATGATTTGTTGTAGATGGATAATCTGCACTATACACCGTAGAAATCCAAACAGCCCTCATGTCATGAGGGGGTGCTTTTGCAAATGCCACAGTGTTTGGCAACAACATAGATGCACCGATTGCAAAAACACTCATTTTTTTGCACCAATTCCAATTTTTCATATCATAAACTCCTTTGAAACGATTTTTCCTTTTGGAAAATATTATTTTGATTGGATTTTTATAACTATTTTACCATTGTAACACACTTTCCTTGTTCACAAAATTACGTTTTTATTACAATATGATATTGCATATCCCATCAAATTGTATTAGCATAAAACAATACTAAGAAATGAGGTGATACCGATGTATGGTTTAATCGGAGAAACATTGGGACATAGTTTTTCAAAAGAAATTCATGAAACATTTGCAAATTATACATATGACTTGATTCCATTATCCAGACAGGAATTGGACACATTTTTGACAGAAAAAAACTTTTCTGCTGTCAACGTCACCATACCTTATAAAGAAACGGTGATACCCTATTTAGACCATTTGCATGAAACTGCAAAAAAAGTGGGTGCAGTGAATGCCATTGTCAATCAAAATGGTGTTTTGACAGGCTATAATACCGATTATTTTGGATTTCACTATCAGTTGGCACAAAATCATATTGATGTCCAAAATAAAAAAGTATTGGTATTAGGCAAAGGTGGTGCGGCAAAGGCTGTGCTTGCTGTGTTGGCAGATTTGGGTGCAAAAGAAATCCATACCGTTTATTATAAAGAGGCAGCACATACCATCACATATGATATCTGCTATACCCATCACACCGATGCACAAATTGTTGTCAATACCACGCCTGTGGGTATGTATCCCCATATGGACGAAACACCTTTGGAACTTACCCGATTTTCTGCATTGGAAGCTGTTGTTGATGTCATTTATAATCCTTTGCAAACAAAATTGGTACTAGATGGTATCCAAAAAGGGTGTATTGCAGTTGGCGGATTGGAAATGTTGGTTGCTCAAGCAAAATATGCTGTGGAATTATTTACAGAAACCACCATTGATGATAGCCAAGTGGTACAGTTGGTACAAAAAATGAAAAAAGATACGGCAAACTTGGTTTTGATTGGTATGTCCGGTTGTGGCAAAAGTACCATTGGCAAAGCCGTCGCCAAACAAATGGGCAGAACATTTATAGATACCGATGATGCAATCATCAAAAAAATCCATATGCCCATTGCACAATATTTTGAAACATTTGGGGAAGATGCCTTTCGTGCCGTTGAGCAAGAAGTGGTTACGGAAGTTTCCAAACAACATGGTTGTGTCATTGCCACAGGGGGGGGTGTGGTATTAGACAAAACAAATGTCAACTTTTTGCAGCAAAATGGGGTGCTGATTTGGTTAAAGCGTGATTTGGAAAAATTGCAAATCGGAAACGGTCGTCCTTTGGCACAAAATTTCGACGCTGTCAAACAATTATACCAGCAAAGAATCCCCTATTATCAAAATGCCGCAAACAGCATTGTGGAAAATGAAACAACGTCAGAACAGGTTGTCAAAAATGTCATACAGGCTTATTTACAATAAAAAAAAACCAAAACAAATGGTATTTGTTTTGGTTTTTTTATGCTTTTGCGAAAAATTATTGCATTGCTTTTGCAACTTCATCAGCGAAGTTTTCTTCTTTCTTTTCCATACCTTCGCCTGTTTCAAAACGTACATAACGTTTGATGTCGATAGGAGAACCAACTTCTTTTGCAACAGAGTCAATATACTGTTTTACAGTCATATCGCCATCTTTTACATAAGCCTGTTCTACCAAGCAGAATTCTTTCAATTCTTTTTTCAATCTGCCTTCAATCATTTTCTGAATGATGTTGTCAGGTTTGCTTGCGTTTTTAGGGTCATTTTTTGCTTGCAGAGTCAAGATTTCTGTTTCTTTTTCGATGAATTCAGAAGGAACGTCTGCTTCACGGATAAATTTAGGGTTCAAAGCTGCAATCTGCATTGCAATGTTTTTACCCAATTCTACCAATGCATCGCTTTCTACTGCACAAGACAATTCAATCAAAACACCAATTCTGCCGCCGCCATGGATATAAGAAACCAATTTGCCGGATTCTGTTTTTTCAAATTTTTCAAAACGTCTGATGTTCAGGTTTTCGCCAATGATTGCAACCTGTTGGCTCAAAGCGTCTTTTACTGTGTATTGTGTATCTGCTGCCCAAGTTTCCGCAAAGAATTCGTCCATATCTTTTGCTGTGGAAGTAGCAGCCTGTTTTGCAACTGCTGCAACATAATCTTTGAATACTTGGTTTTTTGCAACGAAGTCTGTTTCGGAGTTTACTTCCACGATAGTACCAACTTTGTTGTCATCGCTCAAATAAACGTCAACGATACCTTCGGAAGCAATACGGCCTGCTTTTTTTGCAGAAGCTGCCAAGCCTTTTTCTCTCAACAGTTCTACTGCTTTTTCCATATCGCCATCGGTTTCAGCAAGTGCTTTTTTACAATCCATCATGCCTACGCCTGTCATTTCTCTCAGTTCTTTTACCATTGCTGCTGTAACTGCCATGTTTATTCCCTCCATACATTGTTTCATGTTCTATTAGAAAGAGCTCCAGCCCGTAAATTGGCTGAAGCTCGGGCAAATGCCTAATTCTTGATTATTCTGCTGCGTTTTCTTCTGCAACTTCTGCGTTGTCCTGTTCACCCTGTTTGGATTCCAAAACAGCGTCAGCAACTTTGGAAGCAATCAATTTTACTGCACGGATTGCGTCATCGTTACCGGGGATTACGTAATCAATTTCATCGGGGTCACAGTTTGTATCCACGATAGCAACGATAGGAATACCCAATGTGTGAGCTTCCTGCACAGCGATTTTTTCTTTTCTTGTATCTACAACGAACATCAGGTCGGGGATTTTTTTCATTTCTTTGATACCGCCCAAGTTCTTTTCCAATTTTTCCATTTCATGCATCAATGCTGCAACTTCTTTTTTAGGCAGAACGTCAAAAGTGCCGTCTTCCTGCATTTTTTCCAATTCTTTCAATCTTGCAACTCTTGTTTTGATTGTGTTGAAGTTTGTCAGCATACCACCCAACCATCTCTGGTTTACGTAGTACATACCGCATCTTTCAGCTTCTTCTTTCATGCATTCTTGTGCCTGTTTTTTTGTACCAACAAACAGCACATCGCCGCCGTCAGCTACGATTTTGCAGATTTCTGCATAAGCTTCGTCAACTTTTTTTACAGTTTTCTGCAAGTCAATGATATAAATACCATTTCTTTCTGCGAAGATGTATTCAGCCATTTTAGGGTTCCATCTTCTTGTTTGGTGACCAAAATGTACACCGGCTTCTAATAATTGTTTCATTGAAATCACGCTCATAGCGCACCTCCTATGGTTTGTCCTCCGCATTTTATTCTCATATCACCGCCCATTGCGGCACCAGATATAGAACAACAAAATACGTGTGTTTTTTCGTTACCTTTGGGATTATATCACAGCCCCAATCAAAAAACAACTATAATTTTCAAAAACACGATATTTTTTTAATTTTTTTGTTGCAATCTTTGCTGTTGTCCCAATCGCTTTTTGATGTGTTTTATCAAAGATTGCGGCTCTTGCACCATCACAAACGGCCCAAATGATAAAATCCGTATCAGCAACTCTGTTTCATCGTCTTTGTCATAATACACTTTCAAAAAGCAGGTATCCGCCTCCCACCAAGCCTCTTTTTTGAAATGGGAAAAATGCAGCATTGCACGTTCTACGGCATTTCTGCCATTTTTAACAGACAAAACCGCAAACCGATTGGAATGGTTTTTCATTTCCTGTTTGGCAATGCCTCTTTTTTCCAATATCCTGCAAGTTTCTATTTTGGCAATATTCAGCACAGATGCATAGGGACATTTTGCAACATACACCCGAAATTTATCATCTTTTTTGGAATATTCCAGTTGATAAGGTGCAAATTGCAATGTCGCACGTTTGCCTTTGTTTGTGACATATTGTGCCTCCATCATGTTGTGTTGCCGCAATGCCGACAGCACCAACCGAAAATTTTTGATATACGTTTCGTCTGTATATGGGTCACCATCTCGATATTGGTCAAATATGACATAATCGTTCGGATAAAACAAAGGCTCGACATCTTCCAATCCCTCGCATTTGTCTATAAAAAGTTGTATTCTTTTATCCAAACAAATTGCCTTTAACCAGCGTTTTTCCAAAATGGTACAGGGACGGGAGGGGTTCTGTTGCAACGGTGTCTGAAAATTAGGTCTCAGCACCTGCCACTGTTGCTGTTGCAAGGCAGGCAATATGGTCAAAACACTTTCTGCAAATGCTTTTTGTTTTACGATTTCTTCCATATTTTTTTCTGTCAAATTGCCTTGTACAGCCAGATGCAACAGTTCTGCTACTGCTTGATAATAACAGCTGTATATTTCATGAAATATCATGTGGTTTACTCCTTTATATCATACATGGCATACATTTGCTCCAAATCGTTCCAAAATTGATTTTCTATGGAACGATTGGAAAACTCCAAAGAAACAATCCGACAAATAAAAGAACGTATCCAAGGTATCATTTCCGACGTGTCATAGACTTCCGCATAAAATTGATACAATCCATCTCCCACACAGGTGACAGTGCCACAACGCTTTTCCCGTTCCAATCTTTGTACGATATGTGTTTCTTCTTTGGTGCATTGTATGGTAAACGAAACTTTTTCCAACTGTTTTCTGGGTTGACAACATACGCCCCACATATGTTTTTTCTTCTCTTGCAATACTGCTATGTATTCCAAAAAATGCGGGGATATATCTTTGATGGTAATTTCTCCGATATAGTCCAACCGAAAAGACTGTAAGCATTTCTTTTTGCAATCATACCCCATCAAATACCGTCGTCCGTTTTGCACACCGATAAAAATTTGCAAGGGTACGACTTCCCGCCATTGTTTTTTCTGGCGGAACACACTTTGCAACTGTACCATGCGTTGTTGTTGTATTGCCTGAAACAATGTACAAATGACATCGCTTTCCAATGTGTGTGTGATATCGTGATGTTTGAATATATATCCATCTGGCATATCTGCCATGGTATCTGCAATATAACTGCCAATCACACCGCAAATATCCGCTTCTGCAAAAAAGCAAATCGCTTCTTTCCATGCTGACAAATCCAGTGTTTTTGCTCTGCGATATTGTATTTGCCGTCCTTGTTTTTGTTCTTCCAACAACCCCAATTTGACATATTCTTTCAATTTTTTTCGTATGGTGGACATATCCAAAACCATAGGCGTATCAAAACACTGCAAATATTCCATATCCATTTTTTCTGTAATTTCCTGCACTGTATATGCAATCTTTGGCGTATATAAAATATCCAATAATATAAAATGCAATGTGATATCCGCATTGGTAAAACTTTTTGTTTTCCATGTGCGATACAACGGATTGGACACCGCCTCTCTGCTGTCTATGGACAAAAACACCTGTTTTCCGGACGGTGTGTACCTTGCCCCCATATAATCGCCCAAATAACTTTCCATACGTCTTTTTTCGTTATCATAGGAGCGACTGCTTTTTTTGTCATATTCTTCTCTGGTTTTGAAACCATACACATAAAATTCCCGCATATAATCTCTGATTCTTTCAAAATTTTTGATACATTCCGTATATGCCAAAGCAGTCCCTCCTTTTCTTTATGGCAGTATCAATGTTTCCATCATACGTTTTGCAAAATCTTCTGCTTTTTTCTCAATATCTTCCACCTGCAAAATGCTTGCCGGATTATTGGCTGTTTCCAACATGGCAAATCTGGGTGGCAAGCGAAATGTTTTATTCATACTCAATGCACTGATGACTTGTTCCGCAACCAGATTACCGCCACTGTATCCGGACACCACCAATGCAAACACACTTTTTTCAAAAAATTGGTTTTTGCGAAACAGTGCGGTCAAGCGGTTGATAAATGCGGTCAAATTTGCCCCCAATGCATCGTTATAATTGGGACAGAGCAAAACCAATGCATCACAGTTTTGAATGGCAGGATACACCTGTTCCACAATCACCCCGCCATAGTAACAACTGGATTTTGCACTAAAATGCATACACATTTTATAGGGGCAACCGGCACAATCTTGTATCGTGCCGTTTCGCAGTGAAATTTCTGTGATTGCACAATCATGTAAATGTGATTTCACCATATCCCACAACATGGTGGTATTTGATGTTTGATGGTTGCTGGCGTGCAGTACCAATATATTGCTTTGCTTTTTTGGATTGGGTACAAAGGAAAGCAAACGCTTTGTCATATCCATGGTTGCCACTGTATATGCTCCCATATTGTCCAAATCCAAATTCATTGCCTGTATATTGAAGTTTTGCAAAGAGCCTGTCCCCTCTACCATCGCTCTGCCCGGAAATGCACAGCCGCATAAATTTGCCGTAAACAGCAATTCCCTTGCCACAGATTTTGTATACAATTCACTTTCCCCATCAATCAACACCGAACCGATACAACCTTGCAGCAAATCTGTTTGCAATCGCATTTGTTTCAAAAATCGGAAATATTCCAAATTGATACCGGACACCCCCAATGGAATGGCAAATAACAGCCGTTTGCCATGCAAAGAATGGAAATCTTCCAATTTTGTAATCATTTCACAGACGTATTCTTTTTGCACTTGCTCCAATAATGTTTCCAATCTGTGTGTTTTTCTGCTATCCTCACATTGTGGGTAAATGATTGTCAAATCCGTTTTCATTCGATTGCCTCCAATCCATCAAACGCTTTTTGAATTCTTGCAAACAATGCTTTTGGCAATACCAATGCTTCCAACTCCAATGCGGTTTGGGTACGGTTTCTGCAGCCCATATACACCCCATCTATAAAATTGGAGCTGTAATGCCATTCTCCCTGTATGGTTTGCAGTATGGGGATTACCGCAGAGGAAATGGCAGGTGCTACATATGGCTTAAAGCCCACATCTCTGACACGCAAATTTGCCTGCGTAGCAAGTGTTGTCAATTCTTTGGAACGGGCATCATCATAATGCAGAATACTGTTTGCGATGACCAAGTCTTGCCCATGCGGGCCAAATGCACGCCCTTCTGTCAAAAAGTCACGATATCTGCTGTCTTTTTTGGCATAATATGCCGCCCTTGCATTCATCACACCCAAGCCATAGCCCTGTATTTGTTCGGGACGCAATCCTTTACAATCAAATATGCCGTTTTCATCGGTATTGCTTACCAAAAATGCCGCTTTGCAAAGCGGGTCGACGGGGTCAGAAACCACCGCAAACAATCCCTCAAATTTTGCATTTCTTGCTTTCTTTGCAAAATTGGATATGATTTCTTTGTTTGCCTGATATTGTACCATACGCACATCTTGTTGCTCTGCCCCAATGGGAGGAATACCTTTCGAGGCACAAAAAACAAATACATCACAATCAAACAATTTCTTTTCCGATATAATTTCCACTTCCGGCAAGGCGTCATACTGCCAAGCAAAACCGACTTGATTCAATTCTGACTCCCAACGTTTGCAAACATTTTCATTGACATCATAAATACCAATGGTTTCTATGTCGTTGCCGCCCAACAGTTTCAAAGCAGTGACAACGGTACTGCCCACATCGCCCAACGCCAACAAATGCACACGTTTCTTTTTCTTTTCTTTTTGCATTTTGGAAATGGTATCTATCCATGCCTGTTTTGATTTCCATGCTGTATTGGCAAGCAAAACCTCTCCTTGTGTGATGGCATATTCTGCCTCTTCTCTGCATTGTTTTTCCAGTTGCTGACCTGCCTGTGCAAACTCTATGGTACTGAGCCATCGCAGTGTTTCCGGTTCTGCCAACATACCAATATGTGTCATTTTCATCAAACCTTTGTTTTTTTGTGGTTGTCGTTCTACAAAAAACACCTTTGTATTTCCCACCATTACACTTTCCATATGCCAATTTCCTCCTTATTTCACAAGATGTTCCAACCGAATTAACTGTTCCATATCGTTTTCCACATAAGTCGATGCCGGCAAATGATAATGATATTTCACACAACTGCCTTTATCCGGAATACGGGGCCATATCAGCACTTCGCTCAAACGTCCCAATGTCAAATTTCTTTGATACAATTCCTGATATTCTTGTTCCAACACTTGCAATATTTCTTTTGCATTCTGCAAACAAACCATAGACAAATCATAAATACTTTCTTTTGATGCGTTGCGAATAAAACCGGGCATCACATAAGGCAATATCAAATTCACACCTTTTAGGAAATTTCCTTTGACTTGTGTATCTGTATCAATGCCATCTCCGCCAATAAAGGGATACATGGAAGTTTCCACAAACCACATACGCATAGATGGTATAAAATACGCACTTTCGACATTTCTGCCTTCAATCTCCATCAAATCCCGTCCTCTGCCCGAAAGCACACCCACAATCAGGCGGTCGATTTCCACGCCTGCTTTTTTGAATATGGGATTTAATTTTTTGATACGATACCCTTTATGCAACAATTCGTCCACCAAAATCACCGGTCTTTCAAATGATTTGATGGTTTTGACCTGTGCCTCCAAAGACAAATACTCGGGAAATTCCGCAATGCGGAATGAACGGATATACGGGTCGAATATTTTTTCGGTATGCAGTACTTTTGTGACGGTATTGGGAATGACCATGCCTTTCAATATTTTGCCAAACGGTACACACATTTTTTTGCCCAATGTACGCACAGGCAAAACTTCTTTCGGCATATCATTAGCACTGGTAATCAAGTCAATCAAACGGTTATACAAAATACCGGTATCGAACGAAATCACCAATTCCCCCGGATATAACTTTGTCAAAGTATACTGAAAACGATGGTGTGCTTCCTGCAACACGGACAACACGTGTGCATTGGTGTTAAACGGCTCTTTGATTGCGGTCTGCACATTGCGATGCAACACCACAGGCTGTTTCATATCCACCACATACATCTTTGGGTGTCCCAAATGGGCAGGCAATTTGATAAACCCTTGTCGTTCCAACACATTTTTACATTCTTCTGATATTTCTTTTTCTTTTTGTAAAAATACGGTATATGTGAAATCTTCACGCAAACATTTTGCCAATGTTTCTGTCAGCAAAATTTGCTCCACATCTGCAATTTTGGATTGTTTTGCAATAAAATATGCACAAATACGTACCATCTTCCCTGATGTATGTTCCCGAATATAGCTTGCCACTGCCATATCCCCAAATTCATGATACAATTCTGTGGTGGATAATTCCCGATATATCATAATCCCATCAGGGCGATGTTTCCCCTCAATATCAAACACAATCGTTGCACAACTATCTTCTGTTTCCATCGCCTGCATCAAAAACTCAATCTCTTCTGTTGTCAAATTGCCCTGCAATATGGTTTCTTTGAACACACGACGGTTTTGTATATGTTTGATTTCCACAGATTTTGTTTGCAGTAATTGTTTATACTGTGGTTCTCGCAAATACAACCCTCTTTCATAGATATAATTTTGTGCCACAGTATCAATCAAATTGGAAATATCCCGATTGCAGTCAATGTTTTCTCGAATACGTGTGGAGCTGATATCTTCAAAATGCACAGGCAATTTCAATTCCAATACCGTATTTGCAATCATATCATAAGAAACCGCTTCTTCTGTCTTTGTGGTTTCCGTTTCTCTTTTGAATATGATATGCGGAAACGTCAATATGGAATTTTCCACTGCTTCCCCTTTATAGGAAGATGCATTTTTGACAACATCACTGCCTGCCACCATATACACTTCTTTATTTGCAAACAATGCTCGCAATCGTTTCAAATCCGCCGGATTTGCGATATTGACCGGTGTATCTTCCGGAAACAGATAGATATTTTCTTCTTTTGCCACAGACATATTCAAGATATGGCGGCGTACCATATGGGGTTGTGCTTTTTTCGACCAAGAAAACTCGTCCAATGCCAAATACACTGTAAAGCCCATATCCCGAATTTCCCTTGCAATTTCCTGATGCCCAAATGTAAACGGGTCAAATGTACCGGGGAAAAACGCAATCTTTTGCGGTTCGGAAAATGTAAATGTCTGTTGCTCAAACAAATATGCACTGATAAAGCGATACATCGCATTCCAGCCTGCGGTATGGTTAAAGAATGACAATTCCGAAATATCCTTTTGTTCTACCAACATCAGCATTTTTTTTGCCATAAATGCAAAAAGGTCTTTTTTCTCTGTCATGGAAAGCAGTTCTGTGCCAAACAACTCATGTCCCACAACCCAAAATGCCTCTCTTTTGACTTCTTCCTGATAATTGGCAAACCCACACAACAACATACCCATGATGGTTTTCTTTCTGGTTTCATATACCATCGAAAACTCGGGAAATCTGCTTTTGTATTTTTGATAATGTTGCAACATCACACCACAAGTATCCAATGCCACACTGGCAATGCGGTCATTTGTGCTATGCAACAAATCTTCCAAATTATGCAAAAACTCGTCCAATTCCTCTGGGTGTAAATACAATGCAAACTGCCCCAAATACCGAGGAATGTATTTTGAAAACGCAAATTCGCCCATTTCCAAGCCTTTTGTCAATTCAATGGCAACTTCGTTTCTTTCATCTAAGGAAAGCAGGGGGGCTAATTTCACCAATGTTTCCCCTGCATAATGGCGTACAGAAACCTGTTCGCTGATTTTCAACAAATTGGACAGGTGGGTTGCAATATGCAATTTTGGCATGGAAACGCCTTTTTCTATTCTGGCAAACAACAAATGTGTGTTGATGATTTTGATTTTCCATGGTGTTGCCGCTTTCAAATTTTCCAAGAAAATATCGGAAACCACTCTTGGCTCTGTAAAAATTTCTTTTTCCGAAACGGCTTGTATGATTTCTTCCAAATGATATTTTTTTCTGATTTCATGCAACACAAATTGTAAACTGATTTCTGTTCTTTCATTTAATGTCACCACAATTTTTTTGATAATATCCAAACATGGTTGTTCCCCCACGAATACATCTGCCATGTGATACACCGCCAACAGGATTGCGGCACTCAATTCCAAATTTTCTGTATCCACTACCTGTTGTAAAAAGAGTAACAGCTGTTTGATTTCTTTTTTGTGCAAAGTTTCCAGCGGGATAGATGCGATGGTATCTGCCAAAACAAATGCTGTATCTGCATCACATGGTCTTGTATAGTATTGCAGTAAATCGACCATATATTTATATTGGTTTTCCGATTTGCAATTTACAATCAATGCCGTAACCACACGCTTTAACCCATAGCCCAACCAACGTCTGTGTCTGTCAATCATTTTGTGGTCAGGCGAAAGAATCATATCCAAATATTTTTGCCACAACAAAAAACTGTTTGTTTCATCTAATACAATATTTACATTTTCAGGTAATTCTTTTCCATAGGAAATATCATAATGTGCAATCATATTGCCCAATAAATCTGCCGCCTGTCTGCGAATATCCCCTTCTCTGTGAAACATCAGCTCATACAAAAAAGCCATTGTCATTTGTTTCTGCTTTTGGCTCATATACGTAAAATATTCCGCAAAAATGTTCAAATAGGAACGTGTGTCTTTCCAATCGGTGGTACTTCTTGCTTTTTCCAATATATTCCCGAATGTCCATTCTCTGCTTAACGTATGCATCAAGCGAATGTTGTGCGAAATCGCCGTATTTTGATACACATCTACGGTTTCTTCCATATTCAGCAAAGCGATTTGTTTTTGCTTTTTGGGAGATAATGCACATTTTGTCAGTGTGGTATCCATACCCAAAGATTTCATATAGTTTTCAAAGTCTTGCAAACGGGAATACACATGGCGATATCGTTTTTCTTTTGCCACATCTACATTGTCCAATTTATCCAAAATCACTTGGAACGAAGATGCCAAATCATAAAATGTCATGATTTCTTTGCCATGTGCA
Source organism: Anaerotignum sp. (assembly GCA_020024455.1). Lineage (GTDB taxonomy): Bacteria > Bacillota > Clostridia > Lachnospirales > Anaerotignaceae > Anaerotignum. Next base: position 51,273 of record JAHHTU010000007.1, read on the forward strand.
TCTCTGCCACTGCTTTTCACACGAAAATCGGCATAAATCAGCACCAAGGATTCCACAGGTAAATTTTCCAATTCCAAATCCCATGTGGAATGGTTTGCCGCAATATGTCCGATTGCAGACAAGCTATGTGCCTTACACCAAGTATCGGTATAATAATAATGCAAATACGGTATTCTGCGGACTTCGTTTTCCCGACAACCATATTTCCCAATATCATGAATGGCAGCCGCCCCTGATACCAAACGCAAATCCACAGGCACACCTGCCGCAAACAACTGTCTTGTGATATGCATTGCCACCATATGCACACCCGCAACGTGTGCCAACATATCAAACGGCATGACCTCTCTGCCAATACGCATCAATTCGTATACATATCCATCGGCAAAGCATTGTAAAAATTGTTGATATTCTTCTATATAAGGGCTATCGGTTTGCTCATTTTCTTTTACAAATGTAAAATGTGTGGTACGGGAATAGGGAATTTGTGTCTCTTCCCATTGCAAAAACACACGCAGTGTTTCCAAATAAAACAGCACTGCCTTTTCGTATTTTTGCTCAACTTGTATATCCTCTCTTTCGGGATACAATCTATGAATACCACTATGATATACACAGTGCAACCAACCTTTTTTGGGGATACCACCGCAGAATGCATACATGGTGTCTTGACTGATTTGCAGGATATCCTGACAAGAAATCTCTTTGTGATTTTCTATATTTGCAATCGCTGTCAACCATGTTTCTTTTTCCAGCAGGGACAACATCTGTTTCTTTTTGAGCCCTATTTTTTGTAAAAATGATTTTGCCAGCCAAGCCGTCTGTAACTGTTTATATATGGCTTGTATTTGTCCTTTTTGCATAAAACACCACCTATTCTTTCTGATTTTTTTGATAATTTTATTGTAACACTTCTTTTTTTGGTGTGCAATTTATTTTATTGTTTTCTAATCATTCCGTTTTCAAAAATCCATTCATTTTTTAAATTGTTTTAATAGTGATTTGTATAATATATTTATTTTTTGAATGAATTTCATCTCTTTTTCTTATTATTTTATGTATTTTATCGTATTTTTTGATAATATATGCAATTTTATTTATCAAATAATCGAATAATTCTATTTGACTTTTTGATAATTCATTGATATATTGAATCAATAGAAACAGTATTGCATATTCAGAAACACGCAAAAATACAAATGTCTTTCTGTTTGTACAGAAACAACATTCGAAAGGATTGATAGACTTGCTTACTTACAACAACAAAAAAAATCTCTTGGAACTGCGTAAATATCAATACGGTTTACAAGATATTCCAGAACCAAATTTATATCGTGATAACTTTAATTATGACGAAGTCCCAAAAGTCACATTCAACTATCGTTTGGTTCCCATGAACTGCCCTGATGAAATTTGGATTACAGACACCACATTCCGTGACGGGCAACAATCCAGAGCCCCCTACACCACAGAACAAATTGTCAAACTCTATGACATGATGCATCGTCTGGGTGGGCCAAAAGGAAAAATCAGACAAAGCGAATTTTTCTTATACAGCGAAAACGACAGAAAAGCCATTCGTGCCTGTCAGGAATTGGGATATGAATTTCCGGAAATCACCGGCTGGATTCGTGCCACAAAAGAAGATTTCAAGCTCGTCAAAGATATGGGCTTAAAAGAATGTGGGATATTGGTCAGTTGTTCGGATTATCACATTTTTCATAAATTACATAAAACAAGAAAACAAGCCATGGACAGCTATCTGGAAATTGTAGAGGCTGCCTTGGATATGGGTATTCGTCCCCGCTGCCACTTTGAAGATGTCACAAGAGCGGACTTTTATGGATTTGTTGTGCCATTTTCACAGGAATTGCACCGCTTGATGGAAAAATATCAAATTCCGGTGAAAATTCGTTTCTGCGATACTATGGGTTACGGTGTGCCTTACCCCGGTGCAACATTACCCCGCAGTGTCCCCGGTATCATATATGGTATTCACCACTTTGGACAATTCCCCAGTGAATTGATTGAATGGCATGGACACAACGACTTTTACAAAGCAGTTGTCAATTCCACCACCGCTTGGTTTTATGGTGCCTCTGCGGTCAACTGCTCTTTGCTGGGTATTGGCGAACGCACAGGTAACACACCATTGGAAGCTATGGTCATGGAATACGCACAAATCCGTGGCACATTGGACGGCATGGATACCACCGTCATCACAGAAATTGCAGAATATTATGAAAAAGAACTGGATTATACCATTCCTGCCCGTACCCCGTTTGTAGGCAGTGATTTCAATGTCACAAGAGCGGGAATTCATGCTGACGGCATCGCAAAAGATGAAGAAATTTATAATATTTTCAATACCGCCAAAATTCTCAATCGTCCTTTGGGCGTAGAAATCAACAAAAACTCCGGTTTGGCTGGTATTGCATACTGGTTAAACCACGAATTGAAATTGAAAGAAAATCAAAAATTTGATAAAAATGCACCAGAAGTTGCAATATTAAAAGATTGGGTAGACAAACAATATGAAAACGGTCGTGTTTCTTACATCAGCAAAGAAGAATTGATGCACGCTGTGCAAACACTCACACCGCATATTTTACAACCATAATCGTTTTTCAGAGGGAGGAACTTTTACATGAATATTACAGAAAAACTGATAAAATCCCATTTGGTCAGCGGAGAAATGACACCCGGCAAAGAAATTGCCATCAAAATAGACCAAACATTGACACAAGACTCCACAGGCACAATGGCATATCTGCAATTTGAAGCGATGGGGATTCCCAAAGTCAAAACAGAAAAATCCGTTGCCTATATTGACCACAACACATTACAAACAGGATTTGAAAATGCCGATGACCACAAATACATACAAACCGTTGCACAAAAACATGGTATCTATTTTTCCAAACCGGGCAACGGCATTTGCCACCAAGTGCATTTGGAACGCTTTGGCAAACCGGGGAAAACATTGCTTGGCTCTGACAGCCATACCCCCACAGGCGGTGGCATTGGTATGCTTGCCATTGGTGCAGGCGGCTTAGATGTTGCGGTTGCTATGGGTGGCGGTGCTTATTATCTGTCCATGCCGAAAGTATGTCATGTGGTATTGACAGGCAAATTAAATCCTTGGGTGACTGCAAAAGATGTCATTTTGGAGGTGTTGCGTCGTCTTTCTGTCAAAGGCGGTGTTGGCAAAGTTATGGAATATGGCGGTGAAGGTGTCAAAACATTGAGTGTGCCACAACGTGCCACCATCACAAACATGGGGGCTGAATTGGGTGCAACCACATCGGTATTTCCCAGTGATGCAGTCACAAAGGCATTTTTGACTGCACAAGACAGAGCAGAAGATTGGATAGAATTAAAAGCCGATGATGATGCCATTTATGACGAAGAAATCATCATTGCATTAGATGAAATACAGCCCTTGGTTGCTTGCCCACACAGTCCCGACAATATCAAAACCGTTCGTGAACTCAGTGGCATTGCCGTTGACCAAGTTGCCATTGGCAGCTGTACAAACTCCTCCTATACAGATATGATGACGGTTGCAAAATTGCTCAAAGGCAAAACCGTAAATCCGAATGTCAGCCTTGTCATTGCCCCCGGTTCCAAACAAGTGATGCATATGTTGGCAGCAAATGGGGCATTGGCAGATATCATATCCGCAGGTGCGAGAATATTGGAATGTGGTTGCGGGCCTTGTATCGGTATGGGGCAAGCACCTGCTACAAATGCTGTTTCTCTGCGTACCGTGAACCGAAACTTTGAAGGCAGAAGCGGTACAAAATCCGCACAGGTATATATTGTCAGTCCGGAAACAGCCGTTGCCAGTGCTTTGTCCGGTGTGTTGACAGACCCGCATACATTGGGAGATGCCCCTTTGATTTCCATGCCGGAGCATTTTATGGTAAATGACAACTTAATCGTACCACCTGCCACAGATGGCAGTTCTGTCAAAGTGGTGAGAGGGCCGAACATTCAGCCTTTCCCACAAAATACAAAAGTCCCCAAAGACATTACAGGCTCTGTATTGATACAAGTAGAGGACAATATCACCACAGACCATATCATGCCCTCTAATGCAAAATTATTGCCGTTCCGCTCCAATGTACCATATTTGGCAGATTATTGCTTAACACCTTGCGACCCTGATTTCCCCGCTCGTGCCAAAAAAGCAAACGGTGGTTTCATCGTCGCAGGACAAAACTATGGACAAGGCAGCAGCCGTGAACACGCCGCACTTGCCCCCTTGCAATTAGGTGTCAAAGCCGTCATTGCAAAATCATTTGCCCGTATTCATATGGCAAACCTCATCAACAATGGCATATTGCCATTGGTATTTGTCAATGAATGGGATTATGACAATATGAAAGTCGGCACACAATTTGCCATCAAATATGCTGCCGACCAAATCAAAGGAGCAGCCGATGGGCAACTGGTACAAATCACAAATCTGCAAACCGGTGACGAAATTCCTGCAAGATTGAATATCTCAAAACGTCAGTGTGATATTTTGTTGGCAGGCGGTTTATTAAACTACACAAAAGCAAACAACGCATAAAGGAGGTTTGACATATGTCTTATACCGTTACATTGATTTTTGGCGATGGCAGTGGTCCGGAAGTCATGGCAGCCGCACAAAAAGTCATCGATGCCACAGGGGTTGCCATCACATGGGAAGTTGCACAAGCAGGGGCAGCCATGATTGAAAAATATGGGACACCATTACCGGAAGAAACCATTGCCTCTATCCGTAAAAACGGTGTCGCATTCAAAGGCCCTGTTGCCACACCCGTGGGTACAGGATTTCGCAGTGTGAATGTTGCCATGCGAAAAACATTCGATTTATACGCCAATGTACGTCCTGCAAAAACACATAAAGGTATCGCTTCCCGATATGAAAACATTGACTTGGTTGTCATTCGGGAAAATACAGAAGATTTATATGCAGGCATTGAACATATGATTGGCACAGATGCCGCAGAAAGTATCAAATTGATAACCAGAAAAGGTTGCGAGCGTATCATTCGCTATGCGTTTGACTTTGCCGTCAGAGAAGGCAGAAAAAAAGTCACCGCTGTACATAAAGCAAATATCATGAAATGCACAGACGGCTTATTCTTGGATATCGCCAGAGAAATTGCAAAAGAATATCCACAAATCGAATTTGATGACAGCATTGTAGATGCGATGTGTATGCGTTTGGTAATGTATCCGGAAAATTATGATGTTTTGGTATGCCCAAACCTGTATGGGGATATTGTTTCAGACCTCTGTGCAGGATTGGTTGGTGGCTTGGGTATGACACCCAGTGCCAATGTGGGCGTAGATGGTGCTATCTTTGAGCCAATTCACGGCTCTGCACCGGATATCGCAGGGCAACATATCATCAATCCCACAGCTGCTATCCTATCGGGTGCTATGATGTTGGCACATCTTGGAGAAACACAGGCAGCACGCCGTGTGGAACAAGCCGTTTCCGATGTGATTGCAAAAGGCGATGTATTGACCAAAGATTTAGGCGGCACTGCCTCCACAGAAGCATTTGCACAAGCAGTCATTGATGCCTTGCAAGCATAACAAACAAAAAGTCGACAACCAAAATTGTCGACTTTTTTATTATAATAAAATATACAACATTGCCACAGCCAAACCAATTCCAATCATCATCAAGCTGCGTGCAAATCCCTCTCGGTATACGGTTTTATCCACTTCTCCATCTGTATAAGCGGAAAAATATTTGTCCTCTTTTGGAATAAATTTTGCATTGTCTACATTAAAAATCAGCATACGCAACAATGCAACCAAACCATCTACCAAATTGGCACACATTCTTGCAAACAACGCCCCAATAAATATAAATATTTTCAGTAAGCGAGAACCATCTACCAAATTCACACATGTTTTTGCAAACAGCCCTCCGATAAATATAAATATTTTCATCAAACGAGAAGCATCTATCAAATTCACACATGTTTTTGCAAACAACCCCCCAATGAATGGCAATATTTTCAACAACAGCGGACGATATACATTGTTTTCCAAATTCAGCCATTTTGGAAAACAATCCAGATATATGGTTTCTCCCTGTTGATTTTTTTTCATCAAACATTTTCTAACAAAAACCATATATACCACTGCTCCAATCAGTACCGAAAGCAAAGCCCCTTTCAAATTTACGTAAGCAAAATAATGTATCGTATGCTCTGGCATATGTGCAGATACAAACGAAACACTCATTTCTGCAAAACGCTCTTGTGTTGCATATGGGAACATACCAAGCACAGGCAAAAGCAATGCACAAGCACCCAATACGATTTTTTCATATTTTGGCATGGTGTCTTGCAATGTATGGCTGCCTTGTTCCACAAACACTGCCACAAACAATTTTGTCATATATGCCAATGTCAAGCCGCCGGCAAACAAAAATGCCCATTCCACACATTGTATCCAAAATATGGGTTGTCCCGCTTCCTGTAACAAATGCATATACTCTACAATGCTTTCATGCAACAATGTTTTGCTGATATACCCATTTCCCAATGGAATACCGCCAATCCCAAGCAATGCAATCAGAAATACCACTTTCAAAAACAAATTGTTTCTGCCATATCCTTTGATGCGGTTCAAGTCCAATTCTTTTGTTTGCAGATAGATGATACCTGCCACCGTAAACAACACCAGTTTCAAAAAAGAGTGGTTCAAAAAATGTAATATCGTACCAGATGCCGCTAACGCATTATGTTCTCCCAAAAGCCCTTGCATACCAATGCCAACCATCAAAAAACCAATCTGTGACATGGAGGAGCAGGCAAGTGTTCTTTTCAAATTCACAGAAAACACTGCCAAAACGCCACCCCATAACATCGTCACAACGCCTAAACCTAACATGAGATAACCCCAAATATGGTCGTGCAAAAATAGATTTGCTGTGATTGCCATTGCACCCACAACACCGGTTTTTGTCAAAATACAAGACAATATTGTAGTTGCTGGTGCAGGTGCTTCTGTATATGCTGCCGGCAACCAAATGTGCAACGGTACAATGCCCGCTTTTGCACCAAAACCAAAAAATACCAAACCACCCATAATATAATACGCTGCATTTTTGGGTTGTTGTATCATAAATGCCTGCAACAAATCCATTTGCAATGTTCCTGCTTTTTGATACAACAAAAACAATCCCATCAATGTCACTAAACCACCAATGACAGCAACTGCCAAATATGTTTTTGCTGCTTCTATGGCTTGTTCTGTTTGTTCCTGTATCACCAGTACAAAAGAAGTAAACGACATCATTTCAAAAAACAAAAACAATGTGAAAAAGTCATTTGCAAGGAAAATCCCCATCGTTGCCCCCTCAGTTAATAGCAAAAACAGGCTGTATCTATGCTTATGGTCTGCGTTTTCAAAATAAGATTTTGAAAATATGCTTGTCACAAACCATACACCAGCCGTCAATATTGCCAATACTGTCCGAAAGCCGCCATTTACAAAGGAAATTCCATTACCGCAAATATTGGCATACGTATCCACATGGCTTTCTCCCAACAGGCACAAAGACAGAGCAAACAACACTCCCGTGACTATGATATTCCAAATATCCCTCGCCTGTTCTTTCCCACGAAACAGCACGTATTGTATGACACCGCATACCATTGGCAGAAAAATCAAAGATAACAGTATGATTTGTTGTAAATGCATCATAAAATTCCTCCTCCTTTTAAGCCAATGGCAGCACAATATTTCCAATAATATCTAAAATCAAACTTGGAAAAAAACCCAATATTACAGAAGTAACCGCTAACGCAATCATGGGATATTTCATATACCCATTAGGGTCTTGCACATGGTCATAATAGCCTGCGGGATACGTCTTGTTTCTTTGAAAGTATACCCGTACCAAAATATAAAATATATACAACGCCGTCAGTAATGCAGATACAATCAATGCAAATATGCCTACATAAGAAATTGGGTTGCCACATTCCACAGCCGCAGTTGCCAACGCCCATTTACTATGAAATCCTGCAAATGGTGGTATCCCCACCAAGCCAATCCCCGTCACTGCCATGCAGGCAAACGTCACAGGCATATATTTGCCAAAACCTTCTACCTCATACAAATATTCTCGATGTGTTTTGTATAACAAAGCCCCTGCGGTAAAAAACAACGTGATTTTCAACACTGCATGATAAATCATATGCAACAATGCCGCCATTAACCCTGCCGGTGTCATCAATGCAATTCCAAACAAAATATACGACAAATTGGACACCGTAGAATACGCAAAACGGCGTTTGATATGTGGAGTACGCAATGCTATCGTAGAACCAAATACAATCGTAATTGCAGTCAAAAGCAACATCAAGCTCTGTGCTATACTATTTCTCAAAAAATCTGTACCAAAGCTATAATATGTCAATCGAATGATAGCAAACACACCGGACTTTACCACAGCAACAGCGTGCAACAATGCGGTTACTGGTGTTGGTGCCACAGACGCTTTCGGCAACCAACGATATAACGGGAATATTGCCGCCTTCACACCAAATCCCAAAAATGCCATAAAAAACACCAACTGCAATTTGAAATCATTGCCTGCAATCAACAACGGATTCAACACACCACCCGGCACAAAACGAATGGTCGTTCCATAACAGTAAATAAATATAAATCCGATAAATGCCAATGCTGCCCCAAACATCATATATAAAACATATACTTTTCCTGCGTGTCTTGCTTTGTTATCCATCGTATGCATCACCAAAGGCAATGTCACCAACGTCAAAAATTCATAAAACAAGTACATGGTCAAAAAATTCCCAGAAAATGCAATCCCCAATACCACACCGAATGCGATGGTAAAAAATGCAAAAAACTGGTCTTCCCGCCCTTCATGCGTCATATATTCAAATGCATATATCGTCGTTACCACCCAAAGCACAGAAACCATTGTACCAAACAATTTGGATAGTCCATCAATATATAACTCCAATAACAATTTATTTGTAAAACGTATCAGTGTACAGGGTTCTGCCACATCTGCATACATCGCAAACAATGCAAATGCCGCATTCATTGCAATAATGGGAAATACCCACTGTTGTCTATGTTTTCTATCCTTGAATTTCACAAGTAAAAGGCAAAGTCCCGCCAATATTGGAAAGGCGACCGGCAATGCTGTCACCCATGCACCCATACAATCTCCACCTTTCCATTAAAATAATACTTGACTGATACTGTGGATTTGCTTCATAAAAAACATAGGGAATATCCCACCAAGTACCAATAACACCGAAAGCACAACCAACGGGATACACATACAGGAATCTACTTCTTGTATTGTATCAAATTGTTTGTCGTCCTTGAAAAATGCATCTATCACAATCGGCAGTAAATATCCTGCCGTCAACAATGCACTGACCATCAATACCACAACCCCAAGCAAGCCAACATTACCGGTGGCTTGCAACAAGCCGCACTCTGCCAAATACCATTTACTCACAAAACCGGCAAGAGGTGGTATCCCAATCAAAGAAAGGGAAGCAACCGTAAAAGTTGTCATTGTCACAGGCATTTTTTTGCCTAACCCACGATAGTCCGTCACCATTGTTTTTTCGGTTTGAAAAATGATAGCACCGGCACAAAGGAATAATATATTCTTTGCAACTGCATGATACACTACCTGCAACAATGCACCCAACAACCCAATCGGATGCAACAAAAAAATACCAAACAATACATACGACACTTGACTGACCGTAGAGTATGCCAAACGTCGTTTCAGTAATTTTTCTTTATATGCCAACATAGAGCCCATAAACACAGTCAAAATTGCCAACAACAATACTGTGGTCTGTACCCATGTACCTCGTACAAATTCTGCCCCCACCAAATAAAATGTCACACGCAGTATCGCAATCACACCACCTTTTGTGATGATACCCGACAATACCGCAGACGCCGGAGAAGGTGCAACCGGGTGTGCTGTCGGCAGCCAAGCCTGCAACGGAAACAAGCCCGCTTTACAACCAAATCCAATCATCATCAACAAATATACAACCAACAGCAAACCTTCATTGCCAGCCACTGCCAAACCATTCAAGCTGCCTCCCGGCACAAATGATGTGGTGATACAATAGTTGTTCAAAAAGAAAAATCCCAACAAGCCAAGCCCTGCACCAAATATGGAATATCCCAAATATTTCATACCTGCACGCACCGCTTCCACCGTTTTGCTATGTATCACCAATGGAAATGTCAACAATGTCATGTATTCATAAGACAAATACAATGTCATCATATTATTGGAGAAACAAAGACTCATCAATGCCCCCAATGTCATAGTATAAAACAAAAAGAATCGTTCCGGATTTTTTTCATGTTTCATATATGAAAATGAAAACACTGCTGCCAATACCCAAATTCCACTTATCAATACGGCAAAAAATTTTGCCATATCATCTGTATGGTATGCCAAATCCAATGTATCCGTCATTTGCCATACAGTCAATGCATACTCTCCAAAACACAAATATACCACAACGAAAAATTCCACACAGACCGTCAGTAATACCATAAGATTTCTCCGTTGTTCCTGCTGTTGTTTCCCAATCCATAATCCCATCAATACCGGAAATAAAATCGGAAACAATAACAAACCATTTCCATGCATTTTTTCACCATCTCCCTTTTCTATGCCCTTTGCTTCCTAATGTAACAATACAATCCCCATTTCAATGATTTTGATAAATGGGTGATAAAAAATCCCCAACGTGATATTGAGTACAATAAAAAATATAATCGAAAATGCAAACGATGGTGAAATGGAAACACGTTTTGTTTTTTCCCCTTCGTTTTTGATTGGTGTCCATATGGCAATGACAGACGGCAAGAAATACATCGCATTCAACACCATACTAATGCCCAACACAATCAATGCCGCTGCCATTTTCCCCGGTGCAAAAATAGATGCCGTTGCAAAATACAGCTTGGATATAAACCCAACAAACAACGGAATCCCAACCATAGACAATGCACCTACGGTAAATCCAAAACCGGCAACCGGATTGCGATGAGCTGCCCCTTTCATATAATAAATCTGCTCTTTATTGCCACAATCTTCCACCATATGCCCACAGCATAAAAATAACATGGATTTTGTAACTGCGTGTGCCAAGATATGAAAACAAGCCGCCACCATACCAATACGTATGGACATACCAATCCCCATATAAATATATCCGATTTGTGCCACAGAAGAATATGCCAACATACGTTTCATTCTGGTTTCTCGCATGGCATACACAGAACCCATTACCATACCGCACAAACCAAATATAAATAAAATATCCAATATTTTCAAATGGGTTATAACATCTACAGAAAATACACTATATATCAATTTGATACCCAAGAAAATATAACTTTTCAGCACCAAGCCTGATAAAATTGCACTAGATGTGGGAACAGCCGCTTGATATGCTCCCGGCAACATGGTATGAAACGGAAACAAGGCACTTTTTATTGCCAAACCAATGAATATAAATCCTGTTACCACCACAAAAGGGAAGTTATACGCCCCCTGTGCAACCAATGTGATAATTTGTTCTTTCATCTGCGGAAACAACAAATGCCCTGTCACACTATACAAAATACTAATCCCCAGCAGTATAGTACCCGAACCCAACATACTGATGACCAAATAATGTGTTGTCCCTACCATCGCTTGTGCCGTTCCTTTTGCCATAATCAATGCACAACTTGCCAATGTAATAATCTCAATAAAGACATATGATGTAAAAATATCATTGGTATACACCAATGCCAGCATACCGCCAAATATTGTATTTAACATGATAAAATAGAATTTTTGTTTTTCTGCCACCACATCATGCAACACAAAATCAAATCCGCCAAATGCACTCAACAACATCACCACACTGAATGTCAATGCCATCAATGCCTCCAAAGGGCCTGCACGCAGTTCGTTCCCCCAAGGTGCCGGAAAGTGTCCCATCATAAATGTAAAAGACTCTCCCATATTTCTTGTATGCAACAACAATATGCCGGACATCACAGACACGGTAAATGCAATCAAAATATGTATTTTATATGCAATATTCCCATTTTTCACCAATGGTGTAATCATACCACCCAACATCGCCAAAAAGATACTGAAAAACGGGATATTCTGTATCCAGTTCACATGTGCCATTCGTATTAGTCGCCCTCTCTTTCTCTGGACAAACGGATAATTTCGTCCATATGCAGTGTACCATAATGTTTATACAGCCGTTGTACCAATGCCAGTGAAAATGCTGTCACACTGACAGAAACCACAATACCTGTCAACACCAATCCCGCAGGCACAGGATTGATATAATGTTGTGCATCGATGATACCATCTTGCATCACCGGTGCAACTCTGCCAACCACATATCCTTTGGCTGCCAAAAATAAATACACTGCTGTATCCATAATATTTAAGCCAATAAATTTTTTAATCAAATTGTTTTGCAACAACAAATTCATAAACCCAATGCCAAATAAAATCACAGATGCCGCTTCATAATAATTTCTCAACAGTTGACTCATATTAAATATCTCCTTTTGTAAAGAGTGCATAAAATCCATACATCGTACAAGCCACAATCAAACCTACGCAAATATTTAACGGCAGTATAAAACCCGCACTTAAAATATTGCCCGGTGTACCTTTTGGTATCGCATATCCCACATGGTTTGCCCCTGTAAAAAAAGAATAACTTTTACAAGCAAAATAGGTCAACAAACACCCTACGTTGATGTATGTAAAACGACGAAATGATAAAAACATACGTACTTTATCTACACCATATGCCGTCGCATATAAAATCAAACCGGCACCGATAATCGTACCGCCGGAAAACCCACCACCGGGGGAAAGATGCCCATTCAATATGACATATGCACCATATAATATAATCACAGGTGTCAACACTTTTGCACCTACTGTCAATATGGATTTATAATCTGAACGCTCCAAAAAATCATCTTCTGCAATTTCTTTTTCTTCTGCCGCACTTCTGTTTTTTTCATCTTTTTGCAACAAGAGCAAAACGCCCATCACTGCCAAAAACAATACATTTGCCTCTCCAAATGTATCAAATGCACGATAATCCAATATCATACCTGCCACAAAGTTGATTGCACCGGTTTCTTCCACACCTTTTTCCAAATATCGCTCCATGACTTCGTTGTTGGCAGGGTCTATGGGGTCGCCGAATGTCGGCAACTGTCTGACCACAAGCAACATAATGGCAATGAACACAGCCGCAATCAGCACACACAAAAATCCATATATGGTTTTATTGGTTTTCAATTCTTCCAACTTCCAACGAATACGGGATTTTTTTGGTTTTTTCTGTCCCTTTTTGGCAATATAGTCATCTGCGTGCAGTAATGTTTCCTCGCCATCTACCCATGCTTTCAACTTTTGCCAAATTGTTTGATATCCTTGCATCAACCTTCCCTTGTTCCCTTTAATGCGTGTACTTTTTTCAGCGTGAGGAAAAATAAAACGCTGTTTACCCCTGCACCTACTGCCGCTTCTGTAATTGCCAAGTCAGGGGATTGCAAAAATACCCATATAACTGCCATCACGGAACTATATCCCATAAATATGATAACGGCAATAAACAAATTTTTCACCACAGAAACCCCTATGGCACTGATAATTAAAAACAAAACCAGCAACAGCTGTATGATAATACTTACACTCATATTCATTTACCATGCACCCTTTCGTCATAATCTTTGTTTGTCAGCATTTCCACTTTCCCAATCATATAAGATGCAATCGGACTGGAAAGCCAAAAAAACAATATCACCAATATGTATTTTCCGACCTGAAACAGATTTTCAGAAAAAAACATCGCCCCCAATACAATCAATCCCAGCCCCAATGTATCACCAATCGCTGTGGCGTGCATACGGTTCATAACATATTTCAAACGATAAAATCCCAAAATCGAAATCAAAAAAACGACAATCCCCAAGAAAATAAATATCATACCGATGATTGCTTTCATTTTTTCTCCTCCTTTTGTTGTTTTAAATACCATTCCCGTCCTCTATGATGCAATGTTACCACATGACATATCACCACCACTGCCAAAAAACTCAACAATCCATATATCAAAGCCACATCAATCAACATCGCTTGTCCCAGATATACAGATAACAAACAAATGATAGCCGTTACCATCGTTCCAATCATATTCATTGCCACAATACGGTCTGTAAATCTAGAACCTTTGACCGCACGCAAAAATGCCAAAAATGTACCAAATCCCAATATAATCATATAGATTCCTATACCGTTTTTGACCCACTGTATCATGCTTTATCCTCCAAACGTCTTAACTGCTTGACAAATACAGATTCTGCAATATCTTCTGTAAATGCCATATCCAAAGCGTGTACCATATATCGATTGTCTTCCAACGCAACGGTATATGTACCAGGTGTCAATGTCATACTGTTTGCCAACACCACTCTTGCCACCTCATTTTCTAAATCTGTTTCAAAAGATACAAACCCAGGTTCTGCCTCCAAATTGGGTGAGAGTATGATACGCATGACAGCCAAATTGGATTTGACCACTTCCCACACCAAAACCAAAGCGTATTGTATATAAAGCGGTAATTTTATTATTAACCTCAAATCTTTTTTTACATCATATGCCATATAATGACACATCAACCAATACACACCATGACAAATCAATACCCCAAAGCCCACAATTTCCAAAGTTACTTTACCATGAAACAAAAACCATAGTATCCATAAAATATAATACACCATATCACCCCTTCTTTTTTGATTATTATAACTATTTATTATTATGATTTAACAAATTAAAATTGTCAAGTAG
>JAHHTU010000008.1 GCA_020024455.1 Anaerotignum sp.
CTACCGCCAGATTTTGAGTCTGGTGCGTCTGCCAGTTCCGCCACATCCGCATAAGCAAGTTACTTGCATATATTATCACAATACAACCTGCTTAGCAAGTATTTTTTTATATACAATTTAGAAAAAGGAAAGAAAAAAGAACCTTGTAAAACAAGGTTCTTTGCGTGCGGATGGTGGGACTCGAACCCACACGGTATCGCTACCGCCAGATTTTGAGTCTGGTGCGTCTGCCAGTTCCGCCACATCCGCATAAGTAAGTTACTTGCATATATTATCACAATGCAACTGATTTGGCAAGTACTTTTTTGAAAAAAATTCATTTTTTTTGAAAAAATTTGTTGTCAAAAGCATTTTTCATGACAATGACAGTAAAAAACCGATATTTCAAACAAAAGAAATATCGGTTTTGGTATTACATTTTTTCGGGTTCGGGATATGTTTCTCCAAATGTGTCAACGGTTACAACTTCCATCACTTGGTCTTCGACAGGTCTGTCACCACGGCTTGTTTTGGTTTCTGCAATACGGTTTACCACGTCCATGCCTTCGATGACTTTCCCAAATGCGGCATATTGTCCGTCCAAATGTGGGGAATTTTCATGCATGATAAAGAATTGAGAGCCTGCACTGTTGGGGTGCATCGCACGTGCCATGGAAAGCACACCGGGTTCATGTTTCAAATCGTTTTGAAAACCGTTGTATGCAAATTCACCACGAATGCTGTATTCCGGGCCACCCATGCCGGTGCCGTCAGGGCAACCGCCTTGAATCATAAAGCCACGAATGACACGATGGAAAATCAAACCATCATAAAATTTATTTTGGATTAAAGAAATAAAGTTGTTGACGGTGTTTGGTGCAATTTCAGGGTATAATTCTGCCTTGATGATGCCACCATCTTTCATTTGTATGGTTACAATGGGATTTTTTGCCATAATTTTTTCTTCCTTTCTGATTTCAAAATTTTCATTATTATATCATAGAATGATGGATTTTGTATAGCGTTAATCGCCTTTATGATACAATGTGATGACAACCAATTCCGGACGGTTGAAAATACGAAACGGGAATGTGCTGTTTCCCAATCCTCTGCTGATTGCCATTGTGGTGTTGTGTGCGGTATGCATACCGGCGGTATATTTTGGAAAAAAACCTTGATGTGGTGCAAACAAACCACCAATCAAAGGCAAACGGATTTGACCACCGTGTGCATGACCACAGCAAACCAAGTCAATGGGATATTGTGCATATGTTTTGAAAATTTCGGGACGATGGCTTAACAAAAGTAAAAAATCATATTCCTGTTCTTTACACATCATATGCAATATACTTTTGTAATGTGGATTTACAGATTTGTCTGCCAATCCCATAATGGTGATGGTGTCGTCATTGCGTTTGATGACACTTTTTCCGTTATCCAATACAGTAACACCTTCTGCAACCAACAATTCCACCAAGTCGTCATATCGGCCGGATTGGTGTTCATGATTGCCGGAAACATAGTATACAGGGGCGAGTTTGACCAAGCCACGCACAGCGTCCATGGCAGCGTCCAAGTCTGTGCGGTTGCGGTCAATCAAATCTCCTGTGATGACAATGATGTCGGGGGCAGTACATTCTGCTTTGTATAACAAATGTTCTTGATTTTTGCCAAACATCTTATTTTGCAAATCGGAAATATGCAATATTTTATACCCATGGAACGCCTTGGGTACATGGGTGTCATGATGTGTCATTTGTGTGACAACAATGGCGTTATCCTGCCAGTATAAAAAAGCACCCATTGCCAAAGCGGCAATACTGATATTTTTCCATATTTTTTTCAAAGCAATCACCTATTTCTGTTTAGTGTGTATGTTTTATTATAAATCCAAACGAAAAAGAAAACAATGGTATTTTATTTTGGTAAAATGCGTTGTCTTACGGTTTCGTATAACAATACAGCGGCAGCGATGGAAGCGTTCAAAGACTCTGCTTTTCCCGGCATGGGAATTTTGACATAACTGTCGCACAATGCAGCTGCGTCATCGGAAAGCCCTCTTGCCTCGTTTCCAATCAAAAATGCACAGGCACGACGCAAATTTAAGCTGTATGGATATTGTCTGCCTTTCAAATGTGCGGCATAAATGGGAATGCCACGTGCCTGCAAACAAGCGGCGGTTTCTTCCAAGGATACATTTTGGAATACGGGAATGTGAAATACAGAACCCATGGTGGCACGCAATGTTTTTGTGTGGTATAAATCGACACTGCCTTTTGACAAAAAAATGGCATCAACATTGCAGGCATCAGCGGTGCGAATGATTGTCCCCAAATTGCCGGGGTCATTCATTTCTTCTGCCAGCAGAAAAAATCCGTTTTTGTTTTGTAATATGGTTTCCAAGTCGTATGTTTTTTTGTGACAGACAGCCAAAATCCCCTGCGGATTTTCGGTATCTGCAAGCAGTGTAAACAATTTATCTGTGACACAATAGGTATCTGCCCGTTTTTCAAAAGCAGAGATGTCGTATGTTTGTGCAAAGTGGTCAGATACCACATAACATTCTATCTCCCAATCTTTGGGGATTTCTTCTACAAAGCGTAAGCCTTCTGCAATGAATACGCCTTCTTTTTCTCTGTTTTTTCTTTGTTTGAGTCCCTGTAAGCGTTTGATGAGATGATTTTTTGAGCTTTCAATTCGTTTTGCCATTTGTATTTCTCCTTGTTTATCCATTTGCTACTATCATAAACCATTTTTATCAATTTTTGCAATAAAAACCTATCTATGGTTTCTGATGTGTGGTAAAATATTGTATATCATCATGATACAAACAGAGAGGGGTTTTAGAAATGGCAACCACAAAAGAAATGAGAAATGAACGATTGAGTAAACAAATGATTGAAAATTTGCAAAAACGTCATTTTGAGGCGTACTACTGTCCCACCGCAAAAGAAGCAGTGGAAAAAGCATTGTCTTTGATTCCTGCAAAAAGTTCTGTGTCATGGGGCGGCTCTATGACCATTCGGGATATGGGCTTGACAAAAGCAATCCATGATGGGGATTATGAAGTGTTGGACAGAGATTTGGCGGAAGATATGGCACAAAGAACCGAAATCCAAAGACAGGCATTGTTGGTGGATTATTTCCTGACCAGTACCAATGCCATTACAGAAGATGGTATTTTGGTCAATATTGATGGAGCAGGCAATCGTGTGGCGGCTTTGTGTTATGGCCCGAAAAATGTCATTGTTATTTGCAGTATGCAGAAAGTGACAAAAGATGTGGAAACCGCAGTCAGCCGTGTGAGAAATTATGTGGCACCTATCAACAGTATGCGTTTTTTGGGCAAAACACCTTGTGCAACAACAGGCAGTTGTCATGATTGCAAATCTGCGGAATGTATTTGCAATCAAGTGGTTGTGACAAGAGTGTGCAGACCAGCAGAACGCATTAAAGTGATATTGGTGGGCGAAGAATTGGGATATTAAGTACATACAAAATACATCACATCGGCATATGATGTGGTGTATTTTGTTTTATGACAGGGAAAGGGGGAAAATATATGACACCAAAGAAATGGTTGTTGTTATTCAAAATCGATACAGTGTTTGAAATCCTGCTGATGATTGGTTTATTTTTGTATCGTATGATAAAATTGGACATTTCCAGTGGATATGAAGCATTGGCACAGGTGTTTTATATCTTTTTAGATTTTTCGGCAATTTTGTGTTTATTGTTGAGTGGGATTTTTTTATGCATTGGTTGTATCAAAAAAAACCATATCTGTTTGTTGTTGGGTATCATTTTTCAACTGATATATGGTTTTTTATATGCAGGGTTTCTGCTGTTTATTTTGTTGTTGTTTCAAACAATTATCCTTTCAGGCACCATCATAGGTGGTTGCATCTCATTTGTTGTCAGCATTTTGTTCATTGCCGGTTATTTTTGCGCACCATCAGACAAACATATTGAATAGTATGTGCATAAATGAGAGAAATGCTCCATGGTTTGTGTATAATACTGTGTTTGAAAATCAATGCTCTCCCATTCTGCCGCCTCTTGTACCAGACCATGTGCTTTGCCCCATGCAAGCAATGTTTTCAAAATATCGGTTTGATGTGCAAATGTGGCACAAGCCTGATGATAGATAAAATCATCTTGCCAATCTACGTCCATGATTTGTAATATTTGTTCGCAATATGTTTTTAGCCAATGCAGAGGGATTTTCCACAAAAGCCCTCTGCAAAGTGTATACCAAATGTCATTGGTTGTGGTGCAACTGCCTTCCCACAAATAGGCAGCAACTTGTAAGCCGTGTTGGTGTGGGAGTTTTTCTATTTTTGTCAGGTATGCCAGAGCGTTTTTGTCTATGCGGCGGATGTCTTTTTGTATGATTTCCCAAGTGTTCATTTCCATTCACCATAAAACCATATCTCATCACGATAGAAACTACATTCGTCGGCGATTTCTTCCAAATACACACAATGTTGCAGTGTGGTGTGTATGCCCCATGTTTGTGCAAGAGATGGTTTTTCCAATTTTGTCCACCGTTGTGTTGTCATATCGGTTCTGTTCCAAAAAGTATCGTAGTAGGCTTTGTCAAAGATAAGAGATATTTGTGCGTGTGCGATATTGTGTGCAGGCACAGACAGAAATACTTTGCAAAAAGGCAAATCGTTTGGCTTGTTTGCAATGATTTGTTCTGTTTTTTGCAAAAGAATCGCCAACAATGCTTTTTTGACTTTGCCTTTGGGTGTATAAAATAAATTGGCATAGCATTTGATGCTTTCGTAAGTGTCGTTTTCATATTGTGGGCAGTATAAGGGGGTTACCGTTTGTAAATATTGCTGTATGCGTTTGCTTTCTCTTTTGTACCATCTTTGTTTTTTGCGGCTGTAATCATACATCATGAATCCTCCTTTGTCAGAAAACAGTTTCTTCTGCCACAATATCCACACCACAATCGGCAGCATCTTGTGCTATCATTTCGCCTTTGATGACAGGCGTTTCCAATACGATGTTTGCAATGGCTTGCAGGCATTTTTGTTGTTTGTCTTTTGTGATGGGTTCTGTGGAACGCACGGCAACCGTTTTGCCGTCTGCGGTAGGCAGTTTGGTTTGCAGATATGCCGTCAACAATGTGTTTTCGGCATATCGCTTGCCACGGGCACAGCGATTGCCTGTGATGGATACGATGGTATTCTGTTCGGTTGTCACTTCCAAAAAACAACCGTTTCCGCAATTTTTGCAAATTTGTTGATGTTGTTTCATTTTGGTAATCCTTTCGATTTTTTGGTCATGGGTATGGGTAAGCCATTGGCTTGGTATAAACGTTTTAAGTTTGCACGCATCATGTCATCTGTATATTGTTCCCATAATATGGGGCATATCGCTTGTAATGCAGGGTGTGCAGTGTCGCTGATGGCTTGCAAAGTACTGCGTGCAACCTGATGAGAACCATGCAACATAAAATCAATAAAAATGTCAATATATTCTGTTTTATCCGAAACATTTTTCAAGATAAAAAACGCAGTACATAAATCATTGTCCGAAACAGTTTCCTGTTTCAGAAAGGGGATAATGTCTTTTGCTTTGATTTGTGGACAGTCTTTCAACCGATACAGCAATACATCATGATAAGAAGAAGCCCAGCTACATTTTTCAGAACCATCTTTGAGTGTATACAATAAATGCAAAAATGTTTCATAATAAGATGGCAAATATTCTTTTGGTATGCGTATACTTTTCGAAATGGCGGCTTTTGGGTTTTTCACAAGAAGTTTATCAAACAGTTGTAAGCCTTGTGGTGTATCATATTTCAAAAGCAAACTTAATTTATGCTCCGGCAAATCATCATTGGATATGCTTTGTATGAAATCAATGGTTGTCTGTTCCAGTTTGGGAAAGCGAAAGAAACTGTTCAAACAATCCTCCTGCTCTGCTTTCTCTGTGGCTTGTGCAAAAGATTGTATGAGTTCTGCCTGTGTTTGTATTTTGCAAAAACCATAACTGGATACCGAATTGCCGATGATGATTTCTTTGAAAAAGTTTTCGTACCATTCCAAAAATGTCATTTTGGTATCAAATGGCATCGCTTGTCTGTCCCAATCACAGTTGGTATAAAAAATACGGTTTTCTTCTGCTCCTGCGGATATGGCAAGCGTTTCATAAGAACAGCCTTGTGTACCAATGGAGGTTGTTCCGCTTAAAATGATTTCTTCGATTTGGTCAAACACGGCATCGGGACAGTCGTCGTCGTCCATGGGTGCCAATGTTTCTGCCCATTGTGCTTGTGTCAATTTGCTGGATAATAACGGTGTACCTGCATAGGAGGCAAGATAATGCTTGTCCACATGAATACCATAAATCCCATAATATGGCCCTGCACCGCCATTTCCCACCTGTGTGACAAAGAATACATATTCTGACGGTAGTTTGATATTGTGTGCTTGTTCATATGCCTGTACTTCGGATAACGAAATGACGGGGTTTAACCGATAATCGTGTTTGCTTGCACCAAATACGGCTCTGTCTTTGTCTATCTGACCTGCTTGTTTGACTAGGTTTTGTAGATAGGTTGCATATGCCGATGTCATGTTTTGCATAGAAACGCCTCCTTATTATATGTCATCATATATATCATCAAATTCTTCTGTTAAATCTTGATAACATTTGGAAAGCCCATAATCGCCCAGACGGAAATCCAAAGACCAACAAACGCTGTAATTTCTTTGAAATTTTTCTTTGACAAAAAGATAGAGTGCAAGCCAATGGTTGCTATGAAAAATCATAGATAATGTGAGTACATTTTTTACGACATCGGGTTCGTCACAATGGCGTAAGACTTCCATATAATCTTGTTCAAAGTTACGTTTGTCAGGTGCAAAACACATCTGGTCAAAAGCAAATCCCCTGCTTGTGGGTGGTTGTGTTTCGTCTTTGGCAAATGGCAAAATATCAGCGGCAGAAAATGCATGACATTTTTCCAAAAATACCAATATCTTTTTTTGTTTGCTGTCCAAATATTCCGTACTGTCAAAATGATACAACAAATGTAACATATCTGCATAATAGGCATCTTTTTGGGTATCGGGAATGTCACGACAGATGGCAATGGCAACTTCCGGCTGTGTTTGTATGAGTTGTCGAAAATCTTTTGTGATTTTTTCCGGTTCAAATTTGAGCAAGAGGTCATATACAAGTACAACAAGCTCCGGTGTTTGGCAATGTTCCAAAAATGCCAATACATCTTTTTGCAATGTGGGAAAACGATACAGGGTACGCAATGCCTCTTTTTTTGTTTCGCTGTCTGTTTGTTGCGTGCAAATGGAAAGCACTTCTGCTTGTGTATATAGAGGAAGATAGCCAAAAGAAAAGGTATCATTGCCTTGTATTACTTCCAAAAAATAGTTTTCATACCATTCCAAAAATTTCATAGAAAGCACAAATGGCGGACTGCTTTCTTCATAATTGGCATCGAAATAATAGACCATGTTTTCGTATGTCCCATCGGAAATGATATAATTGAAATAGGTACAGCCTTTCGTACCGACACAAAACGTGCCATCTGTGACATCAAAATCATCATCTTCATTTTCCAATAAAATCTCCCATTGTTCCTGTGTCAGTTTGGGTGTGATGTATGGAGGGCAGGGCGTGATTTCTGTTTCTGTAAGCGGTGGTAAGTCTTTGGTGTCAATGCCCCAGATGCCGTAGTCCGGCCCTGCCCCGCCGTTGCCCACTTCTGTGATAAAGAAAACGTATTCTGATGGCAGTTTGATATTGTGTTTTTGTTCATATCGTCTGACTTGCTCCAAGGAAACAACAGGTTCGAGTTGGTATTGATGGCTTTTCGCACCGAATCTGTTACAATTTATATCTTTTTGTTTTGCTTGTGCGACCAATGCTTTCAAATAGGTTGCATGGTCTTTGGATAGATATGGAATTGTTGTTTGCAAATAAATCCCCCCTCAAATATCATGTTGTCATTATAGTATAGCATACTTTGTGTATGTATGGAATAAAACAGAATATACCCAAAAAGTTAAATATTTGTTTATGCAGTGTTCATATTTTATTCAAAAATATGGGATATACTGAGTACAACAAATGGAGAACGACGAAACAGGAGGCATATGATGATGTACGAACCAAATGAAAATAAAAATACAGAAAACAATCAAAATATGGAACAACATACAAATGAGGTCATTCATTTACACGAAAATGATGTGAAAGAAATTTCCGATGAACATACCAAAAGAGATATGACACCGGAAGATGTCCCGCAGATGTATCATGAAAACATGGAACAAAACACATATCACGCCCATGCTACAAATGAAAGCAACCAATCACAAATGCAACAACCCGTCCATATGAAAAAAGAATGTTACACAGAACATATCAAAAAGAACAATCAGAAAACAAAAAAAGGAAGTGGTTGGGCAAAGGTGATTGCCGCAAGTTTGATTATTGGGATTTCCGGCGGCGCTGCCATGGGTGCAGGTTATGGTGTTGTCAAATATTACGGAAATGACCAACCAACCATCACCAAAACCGGCACAACCGTTGTGCAAAAAACAGCCGTTACATCGGGAATGTCCGTGGTAGATGTTGTGCGTGCCGTAAAACCTTCTGTGGTAAGCATTTCCACAAAAATAGAAGGCACAAAATCTTATCAAAATCCTTTTGGTATGGGTGGCGGTTTCAATATCCCTTATCAGGCAGAGGGAGTAGGCAGTGGCGTGATTTTCTATGAAAATGAAAATCTGATTGCCATTGCAACCAATAACCACGTCATTGATGGTGCAACAGAAGTATATGTAACCATCAACGACAATACCACCATAAGAGCCAAAGTGGCAGGGACAAAAAACGACTCCGACCTGGCAGTATTGACCATTCCAAGAGCGGATTTGAAAGCGGCAGGGATTGAAAATGTAACTGTGGCACAGTTTGGGAACTCTGATGATTTGCAGGTGGGCGAAAATGTCATTGCCATTGGAAATGCCATGGGATTGGGCTTGTCTGCCACAGATGGAATTGTCAGCATCAAAGAACAGCATATCAATGTAGACGGAAACACATTGAATGTCATTCAAACCAGTGCGGCAATCAACAGCGGCAACAGCGGTGGTGCTTTGGTCAATACGAAAGGCGAAGTGATTGGCATTAACACGGCAAAATACAATTCTTCTATGACAGAAGGTATGGGATATGCCATTCCCAGTAATGACATCAAGCCGATTGTAGAGGATTTGTTGGTCGACGGAACTTCTCCGACACCATATATCGGCATTGTTGGCACAAGCATCACATCTGAAAATGCATCTTTATACAAATTGCCTGTGGGAGCTTTGATTATGGAAGTGGCAAAAGGCGGCCCCGCAGATTTGGCAGGCATACAGGCAGGGGATATTTTGACAAACTTTAACGGAAAAACGGTTATGGATATGGAAACGCTTGCAAACATGATTAAAGAAGTGGAAGTAGGCTCAAAAATTCCTGTGCATATTATTCGAAATGGTCAAACAGGCATAGACTTGACAATCACTGTTGCAGATAAAAATAATTGATTGCAAAACCATCAAAAATAAAGTATTTGTTTTTGATGGTTTTCTTTTTCAAAAAATAAATGTTTTTTGTATACTTGGAAAACAAAACAATACTTTACCATCATACAAAAATGTATTATAATAAAGAAACGTCAAATGGTGAAGGGGGATATGTGTGCAAAAAAAATCTATCAATCAAAAAAATAAAAGACGAAAAAATGATAAGAACACAAAAACACCCCAAAGACCAAGTGGAAGGCAAAACAATGTTTATGAATTAAACCGTATTCGCCAGATGAAAGAAGTGCAAAGGCGACAGGCACAAAGAGCCACAAAACAGGCAAGGCCGACCAGACCACCACAACAAAGACCGATGCCGACAAAACGAAGCATAGAAAAAGCAAAAAAACGTCGGCAAGGCTATAAAGGATATGTGCTGTCTGCATTTGTATTTGTTGTGATTGCTGTGTATTTGCTCGCACAAATTGTCATGATGACGCTCAGAAAGCCGGAAATCAATGTGGAAACGGTGGTATATGGTACGATTGATACACCAAAAGTGCAAAATGGCTTGATTGTGCGTGATGAATATGTGGCAAAAAGCAATCGCAGTGGTTTGCCGTTTTATCAGTTTTCAGAGGGGGCATATGTTTCAAAATCTGATGTGGTTTGTGAAGTCAAGGACACATCATCAACAAGGGCTTTGGAAGAAAAATTGGAGTCCATTGATAAAGATATATTGAAAACCCAAAAAGACCGTAGCGATTTATCTACATTTGCGGAAGATATCAACCGTATTGAAAAAAGCATTTCCGGAACTGTGGAAACATTTGCGGGACGCTCTATGAAAAATGATGCGTCTTATTTATATACCATGCGAACACAGCTGGATAACTACATTACACAAAGAAATGAAATATGGTTATCGGAAGATGTCGAAAGTTTGTCACAATTAAATGATAAAAGAAGTGCGTATGCACAACAACTTTCTGAAAACATGAGTACCATTACTGCACAGGAAAGCGGTGTTTTGGCATTTAGTTATGATAATTTAGAAGAAACATTGACACCGAAAAAAATAGAAGAAATACAAATTGGTGATGTGAAAGCAGAAGAACATATGAAACTCATTTCTCAGAGGAGCAATGTGGCAGACGGTGACCCGCTCTTTCGTATTGTCAAAAGCAACGAATGGTATTTGATTTCCAATCTTTCCGCAAAAGATGCAGAAGGTTTGGAAGTGGGAGATGTGCTGAAATTGCAAATGACATCAGGAGATAAAATCATTCCCGTTCGTGTGAGTGTTTCGGCATTGGTGCCAAATGGGGAACAAACAAAAGTAACGTTTTCCTGTTTTTCACACATGAGCGACTTTATGGATTACCGTACCATACAATACACTATAGAAAAAGATGTGATACAGGGATTGAAAATTTCAAATAATGCATTGGTGGAAAAATCGTTGTTGAAAATTCCGCTGAATTGCTTGACAGAAAGCAATGGTGTGGAAGGTGTGTTGTTGGCAAATGGAAATGATGCAAAATTTATGGAAACAAATGTGATGAATAAAGACGACCAATATGCATATTTGGCACAAGATGGACAAGGCTTAAAAGTGGGTGATGTGATTTTGCAGGGTATGGGAGAAAAAGCAAAACCATATACCATCGCAGAGCTGAAAACATCAACAGGTGTGTATATGGCAAATAGTTCTATGGCAAAATTTGTACCGGTTGTGGTTTTGGAGCAAAATCAAGAATATGCGATTGTAAAATCCGCAGGCGCTTACGGATTACAGGAATATGATACCATTGTGTCTGATGCAAAAAATATTACAGAAGGACAATCAATATATTAAAAGGAAAGGTATGATTTATATGCAGACAATAGAACAAAATATTGCACAAGTCAGACAAAATATCAAACAGGCAGCAGAAAAAGCAGGTAGAAATCCTGATGACATTTTGCTTTTGGCAGTGAGCAAAACAAAGCCTGTGGAACAAATCAAAGAGGCTGTTTCTTGTGGCTTGACTTCTTTGGGAGAAAATAAAGTGCAAGAGATTATGGATAAATACGAACCGATGGGAGAAGGGGTTCACTGGCATTTGATTGGGCATTTGCAAACCAACAAAGTGAAATATATTATTGATAAAGTGGATTGTATTCATTCTGTGGAAAGTATCCGCTTGGCTGAGGAAATTGAAAAACGTGCCGCAGCAAAAGAAAAGGTGATGGATATTTTGGTGGAAGTCAATATTGCACAAGAGGAAAGTAAGTTTGGTATTGCGGTAAATGCAGTGGAAAGTTTCTTACAGGAATTGTCAAATTTTTCTCATATTCGTGTAAGAGGTTTGATGACCGTAGCACCTTTTGTAGAAAATCCGGAAGAAAATAGAGGATATTTCCGTAAAATGCGTGAATTATTGGTTGACATAAATGCAAAAAAAATCCATAATATAAACATGGACGTACTCTCTATGGGTATGACGGGGGACTATATGGTTGCCATTGAGGAAGGTGCAACTATTGTGCGTGTTGGAACAGGTATCTTCGGAGAAAGATATTATCCAAATCAGCAGTAATGCAAAAAATATTGGGGGAAAATATTCTAGGAGGATAAAACAGTGGCTAAGATTTTTGATAAAATGAAGGATTTGATGTTTGGGGATTATGAAGATGACGATGAGTATTATGAAGAAGATGGGTATGAATATGATGCACCTGTGAAAGAAACTGCACAACCAAACAATACATATAGTTTCAGAGATGTGAACAGAGAAATGGATTATAGCAGTGCAAATACACAAAGAAAATCCGGTCGTAATAATCCACAAGTGTACAGCATCAACACAAATGTGCAGATGCAAGTTGTCATCATCAAACCAAACTGTTATGAAGATGCACAAGAAATTTGTGACCAAATCAAAACCAAAAGACCGGTTGTTGTAAATTTGGAAAAAGTGGAATTTCCCGTTGCACAAAGAATTATGGATTTTTTGAGCGGTACTTGCTATTCTTTGGAAGGTTCTATACAGCGTGTGGCAAACAATATTTTTATCATTGCACCCGAAAATGTGGATATTAGCGGAGATTTTAAAGAAGAATTGAAAACAAAAGGCGTTATATTGCCTTGGATGAGCAGTAATGCAAGATAAGAGAGGAAGTATAGATTGAACGGAATACAAATTTTATTTTTGAATGCAATCAATATGTTTTTCAATTTATTGGAATTTTTGATATTTATTCGGATATTATTGTCTTGGATTCCGATATTCGGATATAACAATCCGATTGGCAGGCTGATTTACAGCTTGACAGAACCCATATTGGGCCCTTGCCGTCATATGTTGGACAAATCCCCTTTAGGTGGCGGTATGATGTTGGATTTTTCTCCTGTGATTGCATTGATTTTGATGATGTTGGTTAAACAGTTGCTTGTTGGTCTGGTATTGATATTTTGATGGTGCATATAGATGAATAGACAAGCGTTATTGCAAAAAATCACACAGCCTGAGGAAAGACTTTTGTTTGCAAAAGTACTGGACCGGGCTGCTTTGTGTTGTAAAAAGCACGAAATGGTGTTTACGGATTTTTTGGATATGGCAAAAAGCGGGAAGTTTTTGGAGTTGCTGCAATATGAAAGCGATTTGCAGGTGATGGCATTTGGCGGAATTGCAGATTGTGAACGGCGTATGCTTGGATTTGCACCGGATTATATGACATTGACAGAACAGGATTTCCCGATACAAGCAGTCTGTATCAAAAAACATAAAAAATTCGGACAAACAGATTTGACACACAGAGATTATTTGGGTTCTATATTGGGACTTGGCATAGACCGCAGTAAAATCGGAGATATTTTGGTTTCGCAAGAACAAACCATTTGTTTTGTGGAAAAAGAGATTGCCCCTTATATTGTGTCACAGTTAGAAAAGGTTTCCCGCACGCCTGTGCAAGTGGAGGAAACAACAGCAACCATATGGGATTTGGAAAAAGAGCCTGTATTGCAAAGGCTGACAGTTGCTTCCTTGCGTTTAGATGCTGTGGCAGGTGGTGTATTGCATATATCCAGAGGGAAGATGCAGCATTTGATTGATGCAGAGAAAACAAATGTAAACTGGAACACCATCACACAAGCCTCTTATTTGCTCAAAGAGGGCGATATGGTTTCTGTGAGAGGGTTTGGTCGGTTTCGTGTGATGCAGATTGGTGGCAAAAGCAAAAAAGACAGATTGATTTTGGAAGTGCAAGTGTATCAGTAAGGAGGTTTTTGCATGGTAACACCCCATGATATTGCAACAAAAGAGTTCAAAAAGGTAGCCGTTGGATATTCGCCGGAAGAAGTAGACATTTTTTTGGACGAAATTTATGAAGATTATGAGAGAATGTATCAAGCGGAATTATATGCAAGACAAAATCCAGAACCGATACAACAACCGCAGGAAGAAGAAATAACATTCAAAAATATGGAAAAAACATTGGAACGCACACTGGCATTGGCAGAGGCGGCTGCCTTGGAAACAAAAGAAGCCGCAAAAGCAGAGGCAGCACAAATTGTTGCAAAGGCAAAATTGGAGCGTGACGAAATGCTGGCAGAAGTGCGTAACCAATTATATGAGGCACAACAAGAAATTGCATCGTTGCAAAATCGTTATGAATTGATGCGTGCAAGAGTAAAACTGCTGTTGTATGCAGAAATTGAATTGCTGGATAAAGGTGAAGTTTTATCTGAAAAAGAGGCAACCATCGAATCATAAACAGAAAAACCGATATATAGGATTGCAAGAAGGAGAATACTTTGAAAAATCAGCGTATTCTCCTTTATTCTTTTTATGGGATTGTTTGTTTGGTTGTTTTTGTGATAAAATAGAGAATAAAAAGATAAAGGAATGATGTTTTATGTGGATTGCCTCCGTATTGGCAGCCGTTGTGTTGTTTGGGATTGACCAGTTGACAAAATATATTGCATTGATGCAGTTGAAACCGGTGGGCAGTGTGACAGTGGTTGATGGGCTGTTGCAGTTGACATTTGTGGAAAACAGAGGGGTTGCCTTTGGTATGCTTTCCGGAAAAAAATGGTTTATACTGCTTTTGACAACAGCGATTGTGGCTGTGATGGTATATTATTTTGTCAAATTACCAAAAACAAAAGAATATCAATATGTGCGTATGGCAATGGTACCTATATTGGCAGGGGCTTTGGGCAATATGGCTGACCGCTTGTTTCGTGGGTATGTTGTGGATTTTTTTGAGTTTGGTTTTATGGAATTTCCGGTGTTTAATGTAGCGGATATCTATGTGGTTTGTGGTGTGATTGTGTTGGCGATGTTGGTGTTATTTGTAATCAAAGAAGAACCGAAAGAAAAAGAGGAAGATTGATATATGGAATATTTGACATTTGGTGTGGAAAAAGAAGATGTAGGTTGTCGCATTGATGTTTTTTTGTCGGAAAATATGGACGATATTTCCAGAAGCGGCATACAAAAATGGATTGCACAAGAACATATTCGTTGTAACGGAAAAAGTGTAAAAGCAAATTATAAATTGAGAGAAAAAGATGTATTGGATATAGAAATTCCGGAAAGTGAAGAAGTGGAAATATTGCCGGAAGATATCCCGCTGGATATTTTGTATGAAGATGCAGATGTGATTGTGGTAAACAAGCCACAAGGTATGGTGGTACACCCTGCCCCCGGACATGATACAGGTACATTGGTGAATGCATTGTTGTACCATTGCAAGGGGGAATTGTCCGGTATCAACGGAGAAAAACGCCCCGGTATTGTGCATCGCATTGATAAAGATACTTCGGGTGTTCTGATGGTGGCAAAAAACAATATGGCACACCAATCTTTGGCGGCACAGTTGGCAGAACATAGTATCACCAGAAAATACAATGCGATTGTGTTCAACGGTTTTCGCGAAGAAACAGGTACGGTTGACCAACCCATTGGCAGAAACCCGTTAGACAGAAAGAAAATGGCAGTGACACAAAAACACAGCCGTCATGCGGTGACACATTATAAAGTATTGCAAAAATTTGGAAATTTCAATCTCATAGAGGCACAACTGGAAACAGGACGCACACATCAAATTCGTGTGCATATGACATATATCGGACACCCTTTGCTGGGAGATACGGTATATGGCCCTAAAAAACAACCATTTGCATTGGAGGGACAAGTGTTGCACGCACGTGTATTGGGATTTGTACACCCAAGAACGGGACAATATATGGAATTTGAAGCACCATTACCGGAATATTTTGAAAAGTTGATACAGCGGTTGCAAAAGTGATGGGAGGCGAACAGGAATGTCATTGTACCAAAAAGATTTTTTCGGCTTACGGGATTTATCCGCAGATGATATTCGATATTTGATTAGTACCGCAGAAACCATGAAATATATCCTCAGCCAGAAAAACAAGAAATCACCACATTTGCAAGGAAAATCTGTCATTATATTGTTTTATGAGCAAAGTGCAAGAGCAAAGCTTTCTTATGAATTGGCAGCACAGCATATGAGTGCCAATGTGGTGGATATGACAAACTGCACACATTCTTTGGGGGAAGAAAGTTTGTGGGATATGGGACAGTTGGTTGACCAAATGGGGGCGGATTTTATTATATTGCGTCACCCGATGGCAGGGGCAGCAAGATATTTGGCAAGCCGTGTGGGGGCATCTGTCATCAATGCGGGCGATGGTTACAATGAAAATCCCGGACAGTCCTTATTGGATTTATTGACCATCAAAGAGCGAAAGGGTGGATTTGAAGGCTTGAAAGTTGCCATTGTAGGCGATTTAATCCATAGCAGAGTATCCAAAAGCAATATTTGGGGTTTGACAAAACTGGGGGCAGAAGTTTGCGTTTCCGGCCCAACCACGTTGTTGTTACCTGATATTGAAAAATTTGGTGTGGAAGTTCATTATGATGCAAGGGAGGCAGTCAACAATGCAGACGTCATATTGACAACCCGTATGCATTTGGAAACACAGGATAAAACATATTTGCCATCTTTGGACGAGTATAAACGGTTTTTCCGTGTGGACCACAATTTGTTGAAATATGCAAAAAAAGATGCCATTGTGATGCACCCCGGCCCCATTCAAAGAGGGATTGAAATTTCGGAGGGCGTGATTGACAGCCCGCAATGTATCATCAATGACCAGATGGCAAACAGCGTGGCAGTGCGTATGGCAATCTTTTATATTTTGTCACAGATGGAGGGCGGTATGGCATGAGTGGAAAAACCATATTGAAACATTGCAAATTATTGGGTTTTGCAGAGCAGATGGATATTTTGATTATAGGCGGTTTGATTGAAGAAATCGCACAAAATATCGAACAGGAGGGTGCAAAAATCATTGATGTTGCCGGAAATTGGGTATTTTCCGGTTTGATTGATATGCATTGCAATATTTGTGAACCCGGGTTTGAAAATATTGAAAATATTGAAACGGTTTCTCGCAGTGCGGCAAGGGGCGGCTTTACTTCCATTACCTGTGAGCCAAACACACAACCGGTTGTGGATAACAAAACCGTTGTGGAATATATCATATCCAAATCTAAGGAACAATCCTCTGTTAATATTTATCCATATGGCAGTATGTCTATGGGGTGCGAGGGAAAGGCAATCGCAGAAATCGGGGAAATGTATGAAGCCGGTGTGGTGGGCATTTCCGATGGTGACCAATCGGTGAACGATGCGGCTTTGATGCGTAATGTGATGCGATATACCAAAATGTTTGATTTACCCGTGATTACCCATTGTGAAGACAGCAGCCTGTCAAAAAATGGTGTAATGCATGAAGGATATACCGCAAGTTGTTTGGGGTTGCGTGGCATTCCCAGAGAAGCGGAAGAAATACAAGTAGGTAGAAATATACTATTGGCAAAAAATACAGGTGTCAAATTACACATTGCACACGTGAGTACCGTAGGGACAGTGCGTATGATTCGAGAAGCCAAAAAAAATGGTATTGCGTTGACGTGCGAAACCTGCCCGCATTATTTTACATTGACAGAAACAGCGGTAGAAGATTATAACACATATGCAAAAGTTAATCCGCCATTACGCACAGAAGATGATGTCAGAGCGATTTTGTCGGGTATCCAAGATGGCACGATTGACGTGATTGCATCGGGACACAGTCCTGTCAGTCAAACAGAAAAACAAAAAGAATTTGACCATGCGGCATATGGTATTTCCGCATTGGAAACGGCATTTGCTCTGAGTTATACTGCCTTGGTGGAAGGCGGGTATATCTCATTGGAGCGTTTGATTGCATTGATGTCGAAAAATCCTGCGGAAATATTGAAGTTGACGCAGAAAGGTGAAATTGCTGTCGGCAAAGATGCCGATTTGATTGTGGTGGAAACAGAAGAAACATATCCCATTGAACCCAAATTATTTGCCTCCAAAGCAAAATTTTCACCATTTGCGGGGCAGGAAGTCAAAGGACGCATAAGATGTACCATCGTAGGTGGTAAAATCATATCTTGATTGTTTTGGGAACAATGAGAGCAATGAGGTGCAAAATATGTATTTGAAACGATTGGACTTGCAAGGATTTAAGTCCTTTCCAGAAAAAGTGAAATTGGAATTTAATACAGGTATTACGGCTGTGGTTGGCCCAAACGGCAGCGGAAAAAGCAATGTTTCCGATGCGGTACGCTGGGTTTTGGGAGAACAGCGTGCAAAAAGTTTGCGTGGCGATAAAATGGAAGATATTATATTTGCCGGTACGGAAACAAGAAAGCCGCAGGGGTTTGCAGAAGTCACCATTGTCATTGACAATGAGGACGGCAGAATGCCCGTGGAGTTTACGGAAGTACAGGTGACAAGGCGGGTATTTCGTTCAGGGGAAAGTGAATATCGTATCAACGGTACGCCTTGCCGCTTGAAAGATATCCAAGAATTGTTCATGGATACGGGTGTCGGCAAAGAAGGATATTCCATCATCGGACAGGGCAAAATAGATGAAATATTGAACGCCAAAGGGGAAGAACGCAGGCGTATTTTTGAAGAAGCAACCGGTATTGTAAAATATAAAACAAGAAAAACAGAAGCTGTTGCAAAAATGGAAAAAGAAAAACAAAATTTGTTGCGTGTGGAAGATATCATACAGGAATTGGAAACACAGTTGACACCATTGGAGGAACAAAGCCAAAAAGCAAAACAATACCTGACATTGCGGGAACATTTGAAACAGGCGGAAGTTGCTGTGTTTTGTCAGGATATGGCACGCATGGAGCAAGAAAGCAAACAGCTTTTGACCGTCAAAGAAACCGCAAAGCAACAAAATATAGAAACAAATGCACGCACTGCACAAATCAGACAAGAGATTGCAGAACAAAAGCAACAACGACAACAACAAACACAGCAGTTGGAACAGTTGCATCAAAAAATGACACAAGTCCAAAAAGACACGGAAAAAACAGAAGGTCTGATTCGTCTGGCACAGGAACAGGCACAAAATGATGCGGGCAATATCACCCGTATACAAAAAGAAATAGAAAACCAACAAAAACAACAACAGGAAAAACAAAAAGAACAAGAGGTCTGTCGCAGTAAAAAAATGGCGTTGCAAATGGCTTTGGAAAATATGCAAACAACATTGACAACCAAAGCAACAGAATATGACACATTGCATGAAACATTGCGGCAAGATGAAACAAAAGCGGCACAGTTCAAAGATGAGATTTTTGAACAAATGCGTATGAGTACCGAGGCAAAAGGGGAAATCGCAAAACGGGAAGCCATGCGGGAGCAGTTTTTGAAACGAAAAAACCAGTTGGATTTGGAAATTGCACATACCCACAGCCGTTTGGAACAACAACAGGTGCATCAACAGGTATTGCAGAAAAAAGCACAGGATTATGCACAAACATTGGCAGAAACCAAAAAAGAATTACAGGCATTGGAGCAAGACCATATACAAGCAAGCACACTGAAAACAAAAGCAGAACAAGATTTGGTCAAACAACAAAAATATATCTCGGAAAAACAATCTCGGTATCGTTTGTTGTCCGAATTGGAAAAAGACCATGAAGGCTATTTCCATAGTGTCAAAAGCCTTTTGGCATTGCCTGATTTGGAGCAAAGGGGCATTTGCGGTGCTGTGGGGCAGTTGTTGCGTGTGGAACAGATGTATGAAACGGCAATCGAGGCGGCTTTGGGTGGTGCGATGCAAAATGTGGTTACCCACACAGAAGATGATGCCAAAAATGCCATACAATATCTCAAACAACGCAAATTGGGACGTGCAACATTTTTGCCCGTATCTGCCGTCAAAGGAAAAGAATTGGAAAACCATTTACCCATATTGCGGGAAATTGGCGTATTGGGTACAGCGGAAAAATTGGTTTCCTTTGATGAAGCATATACAGGGATTATGACATATTTGTTGGGGCGTATTTTGATTGTGGAAAATTTGGATATTGCGGTTGCATTGGCAAAAAAATATCGCCATCAGTATAAAATGGTGACACTGGACGGGGATATTATGAATGCAGGCGGTGCAATGACAGGCGGTTCGCAAAGCAAAAAAACAAGCAGTATTTTTGGTCGTAACAGAGAAATACAGGCATTGCAAAAAGAATTGGAGCAAAGCGACCAAATCATCAAGCAATTTCAACAAACATTGACATTGGCACAAGAAGATTTGCAAGAGATTGCGGAAGAAATATTGGAGAAAAAGTTGGAATTGCAAAGAATGTCTGTCACTGCACAAACAGGCAATGCCGAAATGGAAAAAACACAAACAGAACTGGCAGAAACCAAAACCAAACTACGTATGTTGGAGTTGGAAGAAAAACAACTGCAAGAACAAATGCAACGTACCGATACAGATATTGCAAAAAGCAGAGAAGTTGTGAAAAAGGTAGAAACCGAAACGGCAAAGGCAAATGCGGCATTGTTGGAATTTCAAGATAATTTGACAGAAGAAAAAGAAAAAAGAGATGCCTTATTAGAAGAAATGACACAAATCAAAATACAGGTTTCACAGCAACAACAGCAGATTGTCACAGTGGAAGAAACCATCACTCGTTTGCAAAAAGAACAAGATGCATTGTTGCGGGAACAGGAAATCAAACAAGAGCAAATTGTGTATTTCAAAGAACGTGGCGGGCAGAAAAGTGCAGAACAACAACATTTGAAAAAACAAGCCGAAACATTGCAAACAGAACAAATACAAACACAACAGGCGTTGGAACAAAGCAATCAAAATTTGACAGCATTTGATGAGAATATACTTCGTTTGGAGCAGGATTTGCAACAACATACCGAAACGGTGACAAAATTGGAACAGGATTTGTTCCGTATCGAAACCAAATTGGAAAAAAGGGAAGAAGAAAAAGACCGTATGTGTGGGCAAATTTGGGAAACGTATGAAATTACCGCAAAAGAGGCTTTATCCTATCCGATTGGAGAACAAAAGACATATGCCGAATGGAAAAGAGAGGCAAACAACAAAAAAGATGCACTCAAAACATTGGGACACGTGAATGTGGACGCCATAGAGCAATATCAAGACTTAAAAGAACGATATACATTTTTGACAAACCAGAAAGCAGATATTTTGGAGGCAGAGCAAAAACTGCAACAAGTGATTGCGGAATTAACCACTTTGATGGAAACGCAGTTCAAAGAACAGTTTGCTGTCATTTCTGAAAATTTCAGTATGGTATTCCAAGAAATGTTCGGTGGTGGGAAAGCATATTTGCAATTATCAGATGACAGCAATGTGTTGGAAAGTGCGATTGATATTGTGGCACAACCACCAGGAAAAAGCTTGCAAAATATGATGTTGCTTTCCGGTGGGGAACGTGCATTGACAGCCATTGCCATACTGTTTTCCATATTGAAAATGAAACCGTCGCCGTTTTGTATTTTGGACGAGATTGAGGCGGCGTTGGACGATGCCAATGTCAGAAGATATGCACAGTATTTGACAAGATTTTCAAAAGAAACACAGTTTATTGTTATCACACACAGAAAGGGTACGATGGAGTATGCCGATGTGATGTATGGAGTAACGATGCAGGAAAAAGGTGTTTCCAAATTGATTTCCGTAGATTTTTCGGAAGAAATGGAAGAATAAATTTTTGAGGTGAAAACATGGGATTATTTGATTTTTGGAAAAAGAAAACAAACGACGAGCCTGTTGCACAAGACACAGAACAGGAAACACTGTTAGAAGTGGAAGGGCTTGAAATTGAAATCGAAACAGATGACGAAGATATCGTATTTCATGTAGATGAAAATGCAAGTACCACATCTGCAATCAATCAGGCTGTTGCACAAGTGATGGACGAAGAACCAATCGAATTCCATCAAAAATCAGCAGGTACACTATATGCAGAAGAATTGGACGACGTTGTGATGCAAGTTCCAGAGGAACACAAAGTTGCGGAAGAAGTCGAAGAACCAGAACCAGAAGTTGTGGAGGAAGTCGAAGAACCAGAACCAGAAGTTGCAGAAGAAGTCGAAGAACCAAAACCAGAAGTTGCGGAAGAAGTCGAAGAACCAAAACCAGAAGTTGCGGAAGAAGAACCCAAAAAAGAGAAAAAAGGCTTTTTTGCAAAATTAAAAGAAGGCTTGGACAAAACACGCAAAAATATCATGGGCGGTGTGGATACAGTTCTTGGCAGTTTTACAAAAATAGACGAAGATTTATTTGAGGAACTGGAAGAGGCACTCATTATGGCAGATATGGGTGTACAAACCACCATGCAGATTGTGGAAAATTTAAGACAGCGTGTCAAACGGGAAAGAGTGACAGACCCTGCGGCAATCAAAGGGTTATTGATTGATGAAATCACCAAGATATTGGAAGATGATACAGAAGAAACAGAAGATTTGCCATCTCCCACTGTGATGCTTGTCATTGGTGTCAATGGTGTTGGAAAAACAACCACAATCGGGAAATTGTCAAACAACTTTAAGGTAGAAGGAAAGTCTGTACTGCTTGCGGCAGCAGATACATTCCGTGCGGCAGCGATTGACCAGTTGGAAGTTTGGGGACAACGTGCAGGTATTGATGTGATTAAGCATGAAGAAAATGCAGACCCTGCGGCTGTGGTGTTTGATGCTTTGCATACGGCAAAAAACAAAAAATCGGATTTGTTGATTTGTGATACCGCTGGCAGATTGCACAACAAAAAGAATTTGATGGAAGAATTGCGTAAGATTTCCCGTGTCATAGAGCGGGAATATCCCACAGCACACAAAGAAACCTATTTGGTATTGGACGCTACCACAGGACAAAATGCATTGCAACAAGCAAAATTGTTTATGGAAGTGGCAGACATTACAGGTATTATATTGACAAAATTGGACGGTACGGCAAAAGGCGGTATTGTTGTGGCAATCAAAAGTGAATTGAAAATCCCTGTGCGTTATATCGGTGTCGGGGAAGGTATGGAAGATTTGCAAAAATTTGATGCCAATGCATTTGCGAAAGCATTGTTTGGAGAAGCCTGAAAGGAGTGGTCAAAATGGAAGAAAAAGAACAGATTTATCATCATAAAGAACCAAAAAAAGCAGAAAAACATCGCCCTGTGCATAAAACACCGTATGAAACAGAAATACAAAAACACATGAACAAATATTTTCCAAATCGTGTGGAACGTGTATTTTTTGACCGCTTGAACGACAACCAAAGAGTAGATATTCATATCTTGGAAGCACCTACAAAACAGGATTTTCATGTGTTGTATACGGTTGGCATGAGTGCATTTGCCATGAAATTGCCAGATGACTTTTATCCCGAATATCAAATGTTGGAACGTGCGGAATTGATTGCATTGTTGCCCGCAGAATGGCAGTTGACAGAACCCGCAGAAGGGGAAACATACAACAATACATTGTGGTGGCCTGTGGATTTGTTGCAGTATTTGGCGAGATTTCCGCATGAATACCATAGTTGGTTGGGTTGGGGACATACCATTCCCAATTCTGAAAATTATGTATCTTATGATGAGGCAAGCACAAAACTGTGTGGTGTGATGCTTTCTGCATTACACGAAAATATCAGTATGTTTCATGCAGAAGATGGGACATTGATTAACTTTTATGCATTGTTGCCATTGTACAAAGAAGAAATTGACTTCAAACAAAAAGAAGGTGGCGAGGCATTGTTGCAAAAAATGGCAGAAATCAATGGCTTTGGCATGATTTTGTTCCCGGACAGACCGAATGTGTGTGCAGAAACCGAATAAAATAAAAAAAGGAGTATCCAAATGAGAGGATACTCCTTTTTGTTTATTCTGCTTGTTTGGAAAGTTTCACAAATACTTCCAATGCGGTGATGATTTCGTGTTTTTCGCCTTGGGCAGAAAGAGATTCTCCGTCCACATAAGAGGCAATGCTATCAGAAGTATCTTCCGCATATGCCACCACGTTATTTAATATGGACGCAGTTTGTATCCCTCTCAAAGCACCGATGGTGAACAATGCGGCAGTTTCCATATCACAGCCCAAAACCCCTTGTTTTTCCCAATATGCATTCAGTTCGATTTCCCGCTCGGTATAAAAACTATCATGGCTGCGTGCAATACCGATATGATGGGAGAAGTGTTGCTCTTTGGCAACTTCTGCACAAGCCATCATCAAAAATGGGTCGGGTACGGCAGGAAATGCCGCATCAATATATGTTTTTGACGCACCATCATCACGCACAGCACCATTGACGATGATGATGTCACCGACTTTCACTTTCGGTTGCAGACTGCCGCAACTGCCAATGCGAATCATGGCTTTGACACCGATTTGTGCCAATTCTTCAATGGCAATGCCCGCAGATGTACCACCAATACCGGTGGAAATTGCCAGTATCGGTACACCTTGATAAGTGCCGCAAATACTTTTATATTCTCTGTTATATGCCAATGGTTGTACGTTGTCCAAATGCATGGCGATACGGTCAACACGGGCAGGGTCTCCGGGCAATATGGCGTATGGGATATGCAGATTTTTTCCAAGTTGAATATGTGGTTGTAATGCTTCCAAAAAAATACCTCCTTTGTATGATATGATACTTCCAATTTACAATATTTCTAAAAAAAATGCAACATACAATAACGTTTGAAGTCAGTCTTATCTTGTGTTACAATAAAATACAAATGGACAGCATAGGGAGGTATAGAAAATATGATTTATGTGATATTTTTGCTGATATCCGGTATTTTACAAGGGTTGATGTTATCTTTGAACGGACAACTGGGCAATTATTACAGTATGTTTGGGATATCGTTTTTTGTGCATAGCATTGCAATGGTGTTATTGATTTTGTATATTACCTGCAAAGAAAAAAAGAAAATCCGTTTGACCGGATTTCCGAAATATATTTATTTGGTTGGGTTTATGGGTATTGGTATGGTGACATCAAGCAGTTGGTGTACGCTTGCCATTGGTGCAACTGCCATGACAGCGTTGTCCGTCGTGGGACAGATGGTATCTTCTGCTTTGGTAGACCATTATGGCTGGTTTGGTGTGGACATAGACCCGTTTGATTGGCGGGAATTGCCTGCTTATATTTTGGTGTTGTTTGGGGTTTGGTTGGTTTCCATGCCATAAGGAGGAACGGTATGATATTTTATATAACAGCAGTGGCAAACGGTTTTTTGAATACCGTCAATAAAATGGTGAATGTCAAAGCAGGGGAATATTTGGGTGTGACCAATGGTGCATTTATCAATTATTTAGAGGCGACCATTCTTTCTTTTTGTTTGATATTTGTGACAGGAAATGGAGCGGAAATGCAATTTTCACACATCAAAGAAGTACCCCTGTTGTTTTATATGGGTAGTATCTGCGGACTGGTAGCCATGATATTTTTGATATTGGGTACAAGAAAAACAGGTGCAATGGCATCTACTGTATTTTCTCTTTTGGGGCAGTTGGGTATGGCGGTGACATTGGATTATGTGTTCTTTGATACATTCCATTTCCGCCGTATCATTGGCATATTTTTGATTTTGGCAGGGATTGCATGGCGGGAACAAGTGAAAGTGCAAAAACGCAGAGAACGCAAAAGGGAGGAATTGGCTTGAAAATTTGTAATTTTGGTTCTATGAATATGGATTATGTGTATCAAGTAGATGCTTTTTTATTACCGGGGGAAACAAAATCTTCTGAGGATTTGTTTGTGAATTGTGGCGGCAAAGGGTTGAATCAATCCATTGCGGCGGCAAAAGCAGGCAATCAAGTCATTCATGCGGGTATCATTGGCAAAGGTGGAGAAGCATTGGAGCAAAGTTTGCAGGAAAATGGTGTGGATACCCATTTATTACAGCATCAAGATGCTTCTTGCGGCCATGCCATCATACAAGTGGAAAAATCCGGACAAAATTGTATATTGTTGTATGGTGGTACAAATCAAATGTTGACAGAAGCATACATAGATGCGGTATTACAGGACATGGGTGCAGATACATTGGTGTTATTGCAAAATGAAACCAATTTGGTGGGCAGTATCATAGAAAAAGCCCATGCAAAAGGCATGAAAATTGCACTCAATGCCGCACCCATGAACCAAAAGGTGTTATCCTATCCTTTGGCATTGTTGGATTGGCTCATCATCAATGAAGTGGAGGGCAAACAGATTGCAAATTGTCAAAAAGATGAGGAAATATTGCCCATACTCAAACAAAGATATCCAAACTGCAATATTTTGTTGACATTGGGGAGCAAAGGGGCAATTTGTGTGTCAGACGGCAAACAGTATCAAATTGGTTGTTATCATGTGCCTGTTGTGGATACCACTGCCGCAGGGGATACATTCAGCGGCTATTTCTTATATGGTGTGTTGCATGGAAAATCCATTGCGGACAGTTTGCTTTTGGCAACCACAGCAAGCACCATTGCCATCGGCAAACAAGGTGCGGCAAATTCCATTCCGCTGTTGCAGGAAGTGGAACAAATGCTTACTGCGGAGACATTTGGAAAATTGGAAGTTTCTATTACAGAATAAATAGGGGAGGCGGTAATATGAAACAGGTGTTATATGTAAATTGTTGTGTGCGTAGAGAGCAGTCCAGAACAAAACAGTTGGCAGATTATTTTTTGAAACAGCTTTCCAAAAAAGAAGGATACCATATTGAGGAAATTTGTTTGATGGACGAAAACTTATCTTATTTTTCGGAAGGCTTTTTTGCACAAAGAGAAACGTTGATACAACAAAAAGCATTTGACCACCCTCGTTTTCGTTATGCAAAAGCATTTGCAGATGCAGATAAAATTGTGATTGCAGCACCGTTTTGGGATTTGAGTTTCCCTGCATTATTGAAAGTATATATTGAAAATTTATGTGTGGACGGCATTACATTTGGTTGTAATGAAAACGGTTGTTTTGGTACTTGCAAAGCAGATGAAATGCTTTTTATCACCACAAGAGGCGGCAGTTATCAAGACAGCGTGTTTGAAATGGGTTCCAGATATTTATGGGCAATGTGTGACTTTTTTGGTATTGATACTTATGATTGTGTGGCGGCAGATGGTTTGGATTTGGGCTTGCGTTCTGTGGAAGATATTTTGCATGATGCTAAAAAAGAACTGGATACCATATTACAAAAATTTTGAGTACAAAAGAAAAGAGGTTTTATAGCATGGACAAAACAATGAAAGCAGTTGTTTATAAAGGAAATGGAAAAATTGTATTGGAAGATAGAGCGATGCCTGTCATACAAGAACCAAGAGATGCCATTGTCAAAGTCACTCGCTCTACCATTTGTTCCAGCGATTTACATATCAAACATGGTACAGTGCCAAGGGCAAAAGAAAATATCGTGCTGGGACATGAATTTGTGGGGGAAGTGGTAGAAATTGGCTGTGCAGTCAAGAAATTTCATGTAGGGCAGCGTGTGGCTGTCAATGTGGAAACATTTTGCGGAGAATGTTATTTTTGCAAACGTGGATTTGTAAATAACTGTGTGGAAGGCGGCTGGGAATTGGGCTGCCGTATTGACGGTTGTCAAGCGGAATATGTGCGTGTGCCAATCGCTGACAATGGTTTGACACCTATACCCGATGATGTTTCCGATGAAGCGGCTTTGTTCAATGGGGATATATTGGCAACCGGATACTGGGCGGCAAGCATTGGAGAAATCAAACCGGCAGATACCGTCGTGGTATTGGGGGCAGGCCCCACAGGACTTTGTACATTGATGAGTATTCGCTTGTACAGTCCGGCAAAAGTCATTGTGGTTGATGTGAGTGAAGAACGTATGGCATTGGCAAAAGCACAAGGCTTGGCAGATATTTGTTTGAACCCCAATCAGGTTGATGTGGAAGCGGAAATTTTGAAATTGACAGATGGCAGAGGGGCAGACCGTGTATTTGAAGTGGCTGGCGGAGAGGATACATTCCAGTTGGCTTGGAAAGTGGCTCGTCCCAATGCCATTGTGGTGTTGGTGGCATTGTATGCCAAAGAGCAGGCATTGCCGTTGCATT
Organism: Anaerotignum sp.; assembly: GCA_020024455.1. Taxonomy (GTDB): domain Bacteria; phylum Bacillota; class Clostridia; order Lachnospirales; family Anaerotignaceae; genus Anaerotignum. The sequence continues at coordinate 27,993 of JAHHTU010000008.1, forward strand.
TGATGTATGGAAAAAATCTGACATTCAAAACAGGCGGTGTAGATGCAAATTGCTGTGAGGATATTATGAAAATGGTACAGTGTGGCAAAATTGATACCTCTTGCTTAATCACACATAAAGCACCATTGAATGATGTCATCAAAGGGTATGATACATTTGAAAACAAATTAGATGGGTGTATCAAATGGGTGATTACACCGTATGAACGATAAAATCAAAAGCGACACGAATATATATTCGTGTCGCTTTTGTTATATTCAGCATAATTTTCTGGTAAAAACAAAAGTTTGTGTTACAATGGGGATAACAGAAAACAGGAAATTTGCAAAGAGGAGGTTTATGATGAAATTTATGCATTTATCAGATTTACATATTGGCAAACGTGTCAACGAATTTTCGATGTTGCAAGACCAGAAATATATCTTGCAGGAAATCATCAATATTGCAAAAGAACAAAAACCTCAAGCTGTTTTGATTTGCGGTGATGTGTATGATAAATCCGTTCCGCCCACAGATGCGGTGACGCTGTTTGATGCATTTTTGGTGGCGTTGGCAAGTATGGATTTGCAAGTGTTTATCATCAGTGGTAACCATGATTCGGCAGATAGATTGGCATTTGGCGGCAGATTGATGGACAAAAGCGGTGTGCATATATCCCCAACGTATCAGAAAGATGTCACACCCATTTCGTTATATGATGCGTATGGTGAAGTATGTGTGTATCTGTTGCCGTTTATCAAGCCTGTGCATATGCGGGTACAATTTCCGGACGCAAAAATCGAAACATATACCGATGCCATACAACAAGCCATACGGCAAATGGATATTGATACCACAAAAAGAAATGTATTGCTGACACATCAGTTTGTCATAGGTTCTGAGCGTTCGGAGTCCGAAGAAGTTTCTGTGGGTGGCACAGATGGTGTTTCGGCAAATGTATTTGATGATTTTGATTATGTGGCATTGGGGCATATTCACAAACCACAGTCTGTCAAAAGAGAAACATTACGCTATTGCGGGACACCATTGAAATACTCTTTTTCGGAGTGTAAACACAAAAAATCGGTGACGATGGTGAATATGGAAGAAAAAGGAAATGTTACCATAGAAACCATACCATTGATACCCAAACGGGATTTACGGGAAATCAGGGGGACTTATTTGGAATTGACTGCAAAATCCTATTATCAAACATTGTGTTTAGAGGACTATTACCATATTACATTGACAGATGAGGAAGACGTTCCCGATGTTTTGCAGAAATTGCGTGTCATTTATCCCCATATTATGAAATTGGATTATGATAACAAACGTACACAAAATATACAAAGCATTTCGCTTTGTGATGATGTGGAACAAATGACACCTTTGGAATTGATGGCAAATTTTTACGAGATGCAAAATGCAGAACCGTTATCCGCTATACAAAAAGACTTCTTGACCATATTGGTAGAACAAATTTGGGAGGGTGAACAATGAAACCAATCACATTGACCATGTCTGCTTTTGGGCCATATGCCAAAGAAACAACCATTTCTTTTGATGTGTTGGGAGAAAAAGGCGTGTATTTGATTACAGGTGATACAGGGGCAGGAAAAACCACCATATTCGATGCCATTACCTATGCTTTGTATGGCAAGATGAGCGGAGATATGCGTACAGAAGATATGGTACGCAGTAAATACGCAGATAAATATACACCAACATATGTGAAATTGGATTTTATATATCAAGGGAAACCATATTCTATTCAAAGAAAGCCGAAATATGAACGCCCTGCAAAACGTGGCACAGGTATGACAACGGAAAAAGCAAGTGCAGAAATGATTTTCCCAGATGGACGTGTGGAAACAAAAAAAGAAACGGTAGATGCCGCAGTCAAAGAGATTTTAGGGATTTCCAGAGAACAGTTTTCGCAAATTGCCATGATTGCACAGGGAAAATTTATGGATTTGATTACTGCATCGACAAAAGACAGACAGGAAATATTCCGTCAAATTTTCCATACACAACGATATGAAACATTACAAACAAAAATCAAAGCAGCATATAAAGAAAAAGATGATGCATACAAATTTTTGCAAGGCGGGATACAGCAATATATCGAAAGTGCGGTTTGTCGGGCGGAGAGCCTGTTTGCACTGGATTTGGAAAAAGCAAAAAATCAACAAATGCAGACAGAAGATGTGCAGGAACTTTTGCAAAACATATTGCAACAGGAACAAAGTGAAAAAGCAGACTTAGAGCAAAGGCAAAAAGAAGTAGATGCAAAAATTGCAGAAATTACAGTACAAAAAAGCCAAGCACAAACCATACAACAAATGCAAAAAAATTTGCAAACTTTGCAAAACAAAAAACAAGCATTGACCATAGAACAACAAAAACAATCTGCCATTTTGGAAACAGAACAGCAAAAAGAACCAGAATATGAAATGCTCAAAAAACAAATGATGACATTGGAGCATATATTGCCCAAATATCAAGAATTGGATATGTTGCAAAAAGAGATACAACAAAAAAAGGAAATGTATCAAATATATCAACATGAGAAAAAAACATTGGAACATACATTGCAACAGTTGGAAACAGATTTCAAAAACGGCAAACAATTTCTGGAACAATATGCAGATGTGACTGTACAATACCAGCAGTTATTGGAAAAAAAAGAAACATATGCAGAAAAACTGGAAAACTTGAAACAAACAAAACAACAAAAACAAGCATTGGAACAAAAATTGGAACAAACACAGAAACAATATCAAACGGTTTCTGAACAGGCAACACAATGCCGCAATATCTATCAAACAAAATACAAACAATATCTTGATGAGCAAGCGGGTGTGTTGGCACAAAATTTGGTGAGCGGTCAGCCTTGCCCTGTATGCGGGGCATTACAACACCCAAATCCTGCAACATTGACGGCAGATGCTCCCACAAAAGAAGATGTGGAGCAAGCCAAACAAAATATGGAGCAAATACAAAAACAAGAAAGCAATTTGAGCAAACAAGCGGCGGAATATGCGGTGCAGTGTCAAGCCAAAACAGAAACCATGCAACAGATTGTCAGCGAAATATGGAAAAAAGAGATTGCCGTTTGTGATTTGCAACAGGCGGCACAAAAATTGGAAGAACGCTATCAGCAATTAAAAAGACAGTTGGCAGAAACAGACAAATGTGTTGTGATGTATAAGCAGCAACAAAAGAAAATGGAAACCATAGAAGAACAGCAAAAACAAAACCAAGAGGCATACAACAAAAAACAAAATCAAATGGCTGTGGTCAAAACAAAAGCAGAGGCGATGCAAGAACAAATACAAAAATTAAAACAGGAATTGGAATATGACAATGAAACAAAAGCAAAAACCGTTTTGCAGGAACAAAAAAACAGCTTACAACAACATCAATCTGTTTTGGAACAGGCAGAACGAAAATATCAGCAGATTTTAGGGGATATCAACGATTGCAATGGGCAAATGAAAACATTGCAACAGCAGTTGCAATCACAGACACAACCGGATTTACAAACATTGCAGGCAGAAGAATACATATGGTCAGACAAAAAAACAAAAATCAAAGCATGGTTGTCTGATGTTGACAGTGATTTGATACAAAACAAAAAAGCATTAGAGGGTATCAAACAAAAATGTGAGCAATTACAAAAAATAGAGCAAGAACGTGCTTGGTTGCAAAAATTATCCAAAACCATGAATGGAGATATCAATCAACAAGAAAAAATCACACTGGAAACATATATCCAAATGGCATACTTTGACCGTATACTGGCAAGAGCCAATACAAAATTTATGGTGATGTCAAAAGGGCAATATGAATTGAAACGCAGAACAGAAAATGCAAAAAAAAGCCAAGTAGGGTTGGAATTGGATATCATTGACCATTATAACGGCACAGAACGCAATATCCAGACGTTATCCGGCGGGGAGTCTTTTCAAGCCTCTTTGTCTTTGGCGTTGGGATTGTCGGAGGAAATCCAAAGTATGTCCGGCGGTATTCAGTTGGATACGATGTTTATTGATGAAGGGTTTGGCTCTTTGGACGAAGATGCATTGCAACAAGCCATTCGGATATTGCAGGAATTGTCAGATGGAAACCGCTTGATTGGGATTATTTCGCACGTTGCGGATTTGAAAGAAAAAATGGAGAAACAAATTGTAGTCAAAAAAGAAAAATTCGGTGGCAGTTACATCAATGTGGTGTATTGAGGAAAAAGGACTTCTTTTATCATAAGAAGTCCTTTTAATAGTATCATTATAATATAATGCAAATCAAACCACCACTACCCTCGTTGACAATTTTTTGCAATGTTTCTTGCAATTTCAGTTGGGCATCTTCCGGCATACGGTAAATTTTATTTTGCATACCATCGTTAATCATAGAATGGAGGGTGCGTCCGAATATATTCAAATCCCATATTTTTTCGGGAGATGTTTCATAATCTGCAATCAAATTTTCAATAAATTCATGTGATTGTTCTTCGTTGCCAATGATGGGCGAAACTTCTGTTTCGACATCTGCTTTGATGAGGTGGATAGACTCTCCTTTTGCTTTGAGTTTGATGCCATAGCGGTTGCCTTGTTTGAATACGGTTGGTTTTTCCAATACAATTTCTTCAAAAGCAGGGCTGACCACGCCATATCCTTTCCGTTTGACATCGCCCAATGCACCGGAAATTTTATCATATTCTTTTTTGATATCGGAAAGCATACGAATGGTTTCTACCAGTGCGTAATCATTGGCAATCGGCAAATCTACGGTTTCGCTCAATATACGATAAAACAAATCATCATCAAATGTCAAATTGATATCGGCTGCACCTTCGCCGGGACGTATTTTTTCCGTATAAATCTTTTTCAAACAGGCTTTCCCTTGCAAAGCGGTTGTGGTGGGAATGACATCTTCCAAATAAGAGGCTTTTGTCATCACATCTTTGAGTGCGGCAATCATTTCTTGTTTGAGCCAATGGTCATCGTCCAATGTTTCCACCCATGCAGGGAAATAAAAACGCATTTCATGCATCGGAAAACGATATAAGATACGTTCTAATATTTTTTTGATATCATCGCTTTTCAACTGTGCCACATTGACAGCAATCACAGGTACACCGTATTTTTCTTCCAGTTCTGCTTGCAATAAACGTGTATTTTCCTGATAAGGGGTTGCAGTGTTCAACAAAACGACGAATGGTTTACCCAGTTCCTTTAATTCTTGAATGACACGCTCCTCAGCAGGCAGATAGTTTTCTCTGGAAAGTTCGGTGACACTGCCGTCTGTGGTTACCACAACGCCAACGGTGGAATGGTCTGTGATGACTTTTTTTGTGCCTGCTTCTGCGGCTTGCATAAACGGCATGGCTTGTTCTGACCAAGGGGTATGTACCATACGGGGGATATCACCGTCCATATGCCCCTCTGCCTCTGGTACCAAATACCCAACACAATCAATCATACGCACACGAAAATCTATATTCTCACCCAAAGACAGAGAAACTGCCTCATTTGGGACAAATTTTGGCTCTGTGGTCATGATGGTTTTTCCGGACGCAGATTGTGGCAGTTCGTCTTTGGTGCGTTCTCGAATGTGTGGGTTTTCAATATTGGGCAATACCAATAAATCCATAAAACGTTTGATAAATGTGGATTTGCCTGTGCGGACAGGCCCCACCACACCAATATAAATATCTCCTCCTGTGCGTTCTGCAATATCTTGATAAATATTAAAGTTTTCCATATTCCATCAACCCTTTCTGTTCGGTATATAAAAGTGTATGGATACAATTTATAAAATAGAACAGTTTGTTTAGATTTTGTAAAGAATAAAAAATATCATGATTTTGTTGTTTTTTTACATTTTATATCAAAATGTCGACAATATTTTATAAATATGGTATACTATTTTATCATATATATACAAAATATATATAAATTTGTAAAAAAAGATAAAAAGTGGAGGGGATTGTGTTTTATGAAAAAACAGATAAAGCGTGCAATCATGTTACGGTTAACTTCTATTTTGTTAGCATTGGTTGCGTTGGTAGGATGTTTTTATTTTTCCATTGCCAAAATTCATGAAGAAATCAAAGGAACACAACACGCAGAGAAATTATATGCAACAGCGATAGATGGAAAACGGGCACACTATCAATGGAGTGAAAGCTTGGTATCGTATATTGGATTAGGCACAGAATTTGTTGGTGCGTTAGACGACAAAAGTTGTGCATTGGGGCAATGGTTATATGCATCTTCTGATATGGAAAGTGCAAACATCGGAGAAATCAAACAAAAAATGATACCAATACACCATACAATACATCAAACAGCACAAAAAATCACAAAAGAAGGCGGTTCTTTGGAACAACGCAAACAGATTTATTTGAAGGAAACAGAGCCGGCAATACAAAAATTGGTGGTATTATTAGATGAATTGATTGCTGTGAGTGAAAAAGAGGCAGTTACAGCAACAGAGTCTATGGAGCATACAATGCTTATTTCGTTGGTGATTATGGTATGTTTGTCGGTTGTATCTTTTATTTCTTATATACTGGTATTGCGATTTATTTCTGCACGTATTGTGAATCCCATTTTACGTGTGGAACAAGGTTGTAAAAAATTACAGCAAGGAGAATTGGGATTTGAAATTGAAGTGGATAATGATGATGAAATCGGCAATATGACAGATGCATTGAATGATTCCATTGCAGAATTGAATAAATATATTACAGAAATCGGAAATGTTTTGAAACTGTATGCATCTGGTGACTTTACTGCAAAATGCAATATTGCATTCCGTGGGGATTTTGAAAAAATCAAACACTTTTTTGATGAAATGCAAGCTTCTTTGTCCACAGCATTCCATCAAATTGATGAAAATGCAAATGTGGTCATGAGTGTTGCATCACAAGTGTCCGATAATACACAAAATTTGGCACAGGCAGCCATGACACAAGCAGCGACTGTGACAGAGTTATCCAATAGGATTGAATCCGTATTGCATATGGTAGAACTGGGTGCAGACAATGCGGTGCAGGTCAGTGAAGTGGCAGGACAAGTGGGCGATGATATGGAAAAAAGCACACACAAAATGTCTGAATTGCTGGAAGCGATGAACGAAATGAATAAAAGCTCCGAAGAAATCAGCAAGATTATCAAAACGATTGAAGATATTGCATTCCAGACCAATATTTTGGCACTGAATGCAGCTGTGGAGGCAGCAAGAGCCGGTGTTGCGGGAAAAGGATTTTCTGTGGTTGCAGATGAGGTACGTAATTTGGCGTCCAAAACGTCAGAGGCTTCTCGCAATACCAATACATTGATTTCTCGTTCCATAGAAACCGTGACCAAAAGCAATGCATTGGTACAGGAGTTGGTGGCATTTATCAACCAAACAGAAGGAAACGCACAACAAGCAGTTTCTGCGATTGCTGTGGTTTCTCAAAATGCACAAGCACAGGTTGATGAATTGCAACAGTTGCAAGGTGGTGTGCAAGACATCAATCAAATCATACAATCCAGTGCAGGCTCTACACAACAGAATGCATCTGCCAGTGAAGAATTGGCAGGTATGGCAAATGATTTGAAAAGTATGATGGGGAGATTTCGTGTAAATTAACATACATCAAAAAGAAGATAGGAGAGTGTTTTGTGTTTTCAAAATATTCTCCTATCCTTTATGGGGAAAAATCCAAAAACGGTATGATATGGTAAGAAATACCGCAGTATCCATGTGTAAAACAGAAAGAATTTGTTTTCACTTGACAAATTTTGTGGTTATGGTATCCTATAAAATAAATGTTTTAGCAATCAAAATGGGAGGGCTTAATATATGAGTAAAACATACATTCCAGAAGGGTATCAATCCGTATTGACATTGTATGAAACACAAAATGCGATTGGTATCATACACAATACATTTGAAGAACATCTTTCACAAACATTGAATTTGAGAAGGGTTTCCGCACCATTATTTGTAGACCCTGCCACAGGATTGAACGATAATTTGAACGGGGTAGAACGCCCTGTCAGTTTTGAAGTACCTGCAACCGGTGTCACAGCAGAAGTGGTACACTCTTTGGCAAAATGGAAAAGAATGGCGTTGTATCGCTATGATTTTCACCCCGGAAAAGGGCTGTATACCATTATGAATGCCATTCGCCGTGACGAAACATTAGATAACTTACATTCTATTTATGTAGACCAATGGGATTGGGAAAAAGTCATTACACCCGAAAAAAGAAATTTGCAGGAATTGAAATTCACTGTCCAAGGGATTGTGATTAGCATTTGCGATACTTTGGAAGTGTTGAAGAAAAAATATCCTCGTATTCAAACACAACTGTGCAGAGAAGTAACATTTATCACATCACAGGAATTGGAGGACAGATACCCTGATTTGACACCAAAAGAACGGGAAGATGCCATTACCAAAGAGTATAAAACCGTATTTATTATGCAAATTGGGGGCACATTGCGTTCCGGTAAACCACATGATGGTCGTGCACCGGACTACGATGATTGGACATTGAATGGTGATTTGTTGTTCTACAATCCTGTATTAGACCATGCATTGGAAATTTCTTCTATGGGTATTCGTGTAGATGCGGTTTCTTTGGATAGTCAGTTGACAAAAGCAAATTGCGATGACAGAAGAACATTGACATACCATAAAATGCTTTTGGAAGGCAAATTGCCTTGCACCATTGGCGGTGGTATCGGTCAATCTCGTTTGTGTATGTTGTTGCTTGGAAAAGCACATATCGGCGAAGTACAGTCCTCTATCTGGGATGCAGAAACATTTGAAGTTTGTAACGCCGCAGGGGTTACCTTGCTATAAGTATAAAAACAAAAAGAAAAGCCACTTCATTTTTGAAGTGGCTCAAAAAGTTTAGATAAATGAAATCGTAACAATTTTGAAAATGAGTTCTGTGTTGCACGGAACTCATTTTTAGTTGCCAAACAATTTTATTGTTGTTGTAGTAATCAACGCATTTGCCCGTCCCAAAGAACGAAGACACTCCGTTTTTTAAGTATTCAATTTCCGTTTTGGGTTTTTGGCTATTCCATATTCTTCTGCCTTTTGTTTCTTTTTGTGTGTTATTTTTTTGCTTCGCTTTCGCAGTAAATACAACGATATACACGATTTGTTTTATCTGTCAATTTGAAGATATGAGAAATTTCTTGTTCCACAGATGTGATACAACGTGGATTTTTGCAAGTGATAACATCTGTCACTTGTTCCGGCAGTTCAGGGTGGAATTTTTTGATTTGTTTGCCGTCTTTGATGATGCTGATGGTAATGTCCGGGTCGATATAACCCAATACACCCAAATCAATATCCAGAACACGGTCAATTTTAATCATATCTTTTTTGCCCATTTTATTGCTGTTGACATTACGCAATATTGCCAATGAGCAGTCTAATTCATCTAAGTGCAGAAAATGGTACAATTCCATACCTTTTCCTGCCTGTATATGGTCAATCACAATGCCGTTTTGAATGGGGTTGATTTGCATCAGATACACACCTCCAACAATTTCAATATCAATGCCATACGGATATATTTTCCGTTGTGTGCCTGTTTGAAATAGCAAGCACGAGGGTCTGCATCGACACTGGTTGCTATTTCGTTTACACGAGGCAGAGGGTGCAAAATACACAAATCGGATTTTGCTGTTTTCAGTTTATCGGGTGTCAAAATATAGCTGTCTTTCAATCGGATATAATCCGCTTCATTGAAAAAGCGTTCTTTTTGCACTCTGGTCATATACAAAATATCCAGTTTTGGCATCACTGTTTCCAAATTGTTTGTTTCTTCATAAGACATTCCTTTTTGTTCCAACACATCATGAATGATGTAATTGGGCAGACGCAATTCTTCGGGTGCAATCAGCACAAAATGAATGCCTGTGTAGCGGGACAGTGCATGAATCAAAGAATGTACGGTACGACCGAATTTCAAGTCACCGCAAAGTCCGACGGTCAAATTGTCAAATCTGCCTTTTTCTCTGTGTATGGTCAAAAGGTCTGTCAATGTTTGTGTGGGGTGGTTGTGCCCGCCGTCCCCTGCGTTGATGATAGGCACAGGACTATGCATGGTTGCAACCATAGGCGCACCCTCTTTGGGGTGACGCATGGCGATAATATCCGCATAACAGCCAACCACACGCACGGTATCGGAAACACTTTCCCCTTTTGAGGCAGAACTGCTGTTTGCTTCTGAAAATCCCAATACACTGCCACCCAATTCCAACATGGCTGCCTCGAAACTCAAACGGGTACGGGTAGAGGGTTCAAAAAACAATGTTGCCAGTTTTTTTCTTTTGCAAGCGTCTTGATATTTGACAGGGTTTTCGATGATGTCACAAGCAGTACAGATTAAAGCATCAATTTCTGCCACAGTCAAATCTGTAATATCAATCAAATTTCGCATGATGCATCATTCCTCCAACTTTCATCGCTAGGGTTGTTGCGGAATGCAATCAATTTTGCGATATCAGATTGTTTGATATAGCCTTCTTCTGCGGCAACTTCTGCCACAGCATCAAAATTGGACAAGCTGATGTTTTTGACATTGGCTTCTGCCAAACGCTCCAATCCTTTTTGCATACCATATGTGAATATGCTGACAATGCCCAATACATCAGCACCTGCCGCACGCAATACATTGACCACTTCAATGGCACTGCCACCGGTGGAAATCAAATCTTCCACAACAACAACTTTTTGTCCTTTTTCCAATTTGCCTTCGATTTGGTTGTGTCTGCCATGGTCTTTTTGACCGGAGCGTACATAACCCATAGGCAAATCCAAAATATGTGCTGTGATGGCAGCATGAGCAATGCCGGCTGTGCTGGTACCCATCAATACTTCGCAATCAGGGTATTCTCTTTTGATGGTGTCTGCCAATGCATTTTCGATGCGTGTTCTGACATTTGGTGCAGTCAATGTCAAACGGTTATCGCAGTAGATGGGGCTTTTGATACCGCTTGCCCATGTGAATGGTTCTTCCGGTCTTAAAAATACTGCACCGATGGATAACAAGTCTTTTGCAATTTGTTTCTTCATACTGTTTCGCCTCCTAAAAATTCGTTCATACATCTTCTATATGCTGCCACAGGGTTGTCTGCCTGTGTGATGGGACGTCCCACCACAATATAGTCAGAACCCAATTCTCTTGCTTTTGCGGGTGTGGTGATACGCACTTGGTCGCCTGCTTCCCCATCTGCAAAACGTACCCCCGGGGTAATGGTCAGGAAATCTTTGCCGCATACTTCTTTGACTGTGCCTGCTTCCAAAGGAGAACAAACAACGCCGTCCAAACCTGCAATTTTGGTATTTGCAGCATAATGCAAAACCACTTCATTCAGAGAACGGTTAATCAGCAAATCGTTTTGCATACGTTCTTCACTGGTGGAGGTTAACTGTGTGACAGCAATCAACAAAGGACGTGTGCCATCGGGACGTGTCAAACCTTCCAATGCAGCTTCCATCATGGAGATGGTGCCGGCTGCGTGTACATTACATAAATCCACATCTAGATTGGACAACACTGCCATTGCTTTTTTGACGGTATTGGGAATGTCATGTAATTTCAAGTCCAAAAATATTTTATGCCCTCTTGCTTTGATTTCTTTGACAATCGCAGGACCTTCTGCATAAAACAATTCCATACCGATTTTTAAGAAAGGTTTTTCTTCTGTAAATTGGTCTAAAAAAGCAAACAAATCTTTTTTACTGTTAAAATCGCAAGCGATGATGACATCTTTACTCATGTTCTGGCACCTCCGATGATATCTTGTAAATTGGTTATACCATAACGTTGCATCACAATGGGCAATTCTTCAATGATGGTTTTGCAAACAAATGGGTCTACCAAATTTGCAGCACCGATTTGCACCGCAGATGCACCGGCAAGCATCATTTCCAAAACGTCCTCGGCACAGGAAACGCCGCCCATACCAATGACAGGGATTTTGACTGCTTCTGCAACTTGATATACCATACGCAATGCCACAGGGAATATGGCACTGCCGGAGAACCCGCCCATTTTGTTGGCAATGACGGGGCGTTTTGTTTTCAAATCAATACGCATACCCATCAATGTGTTGATTAAGCTGATACCGTCTGCACCTGCTTGTTCACAGGCTTTTGCAATGGCAACAATGTCTGTCACATTGGGGCTTAATTTGATATAAATGGGCTTTGTTGTGACTGCTTTGACTGCCTTGGTGACTTCGGCAGCAGCTTCCGGTGTTGTGCCGAATGTCATGCCACCATGGTGTACATTGGGGCAGCTGACATTGACTTCTATGATACCAACTTGGTCCTCTTTGTTCATACGTTCACAACAATAGGCATATTCATCAATAGAAAACCCGCTGATATTGGCAATCATGGGTTTATGAAAACATTTTCTCATTTTGGGCAATTCTTCTGCGATAACTTTATCAATGCCGGGATTTTGCAAACCAACGGCGTTAATCATACCGGCAGTACATTCTGCAATACGAGGTGTCGGATTGCCGAAACGGGGTTCTTTTGTCGTGCCTTTACAGGAAAAAGAACCTAATATGTTGATATCGTACAATTCTGCAAATTCATAACCATAGCCAAATGTACCGCTGGCAGGAATAACAGGATTGTCCAACATGATACCGCTGAGTGTCACATTTGTATTTACCACTTAATTTCCTCCTTTTCCAGTACAGGGCCATCTTTACAAATTCTTTTGTTGCCGTATTTTGTTTCGCAACTGCAACCCATACAAGCACCAAAACCACAGCCCATACGTTCTTCAAAACTGAGTTGCCCGCTTGTGTTTGTGCAGTCACACAATGCTTTTAACATGGCCTCCGGACCACAGGTATAGAAATATGTATAATCGGATAATGTGTTGACCACGTCGGTCACAAAGCCTTTGGTACCCAGTGTAGCGTCTACGGTTGCAACATGAACAGGCAATCCCAATGCACGGAATTCATCAATGAAAAATGCTTCTTTCTTTGATGCAAACCCAAGAATCACAGTTGGTTTTTTGCCTTCTGCAATAAGATTTTTTGCCAAACGATACATGGGTGGAACACCAACACCGCCGCCAATGAGCAACGGTTTTTGACCACTTTTTGTGGTGTCATATCCGTTTCCCAAACCGGTCAAAATATCCAATGCAGTGCCACTGGGCAGTTTTGAGAGATATGTTGTGCCTTTGCCTACGGTTTTATACAATATGGTGATGGTTTTTTCATCATAATCACACACAGAAATGGGACGGCGTAAGAAAAAGCCGTCTAATTTGATATTGATGAATTGCCCCGGGGCGGTGATGGCGGAAGTATCTCCCGCCAAAACCATTTTTAATACAGTATCGCTTAAATGTTGGTTATATTTTATGGTAAAAATTGACTGTTTCAAGACGTACCTCCTGTATTATGCGTCAATGGTAGAAATGCACAATGTGGTTTCTTCCAAAACATCAAGCAATACTTTTACAGTATCCAATGCAGTGAACATGGTCACGTTGTTTTCTACGGCACATTGACGAATTTCCTGTCCATCGTTCATTTCTTTGTCAGAGTTGATATCTCTTGTGTTGATGACATAAGTGACATAGCCATGACGGATTGCTTCGATGATTTCGTCACTGCCTTCGCTGATTTTTGCTTTGATACGGGTACGAATACCATGTTGTTTCAAGAAATCGGCAGTACCTTTTGTCGCTTCGATATTAAAGCCCAATTCGTAGAAACGACGCATCAAAGGCAGTGCTTCTTCTTTATCTTTATCCGCAATGGTTGCAAACACAGTGCCGTAGTTCAAAATATGCATACCAGACGCCTGCAATGCTTTATACAATGCTCTGTTCAATTTGTTGTCATAACCGATGGCTTCCCCTGTGGATTTCATTTCGGGGGACAAGTATGTGTCCATACCATGCAGTTTGGAGAAAGAGAATGCAGGTACTTTGACATACCATCTGTTCTTTTCATCAGGGTAAATGCCGAAGATACCTTGTTCTTTCAATGTTTTACCCAAAATAACCAATGTTGCGATGTCTGCCAAAGAATAACCGGTTGCTTTGGACAAGAATGGTACAGTTCTGGAAGAACGAGGGTTTACTTCGATAACATATACATTGTCTTCTTTATCCACAATAAACTGAATATTGAACAAACCACGAATACCGATGCCCAAGCCTAACTTTTTGGTGTATTCCAAAATTTTGCCTTTTGCTTTTGCGGATACGCTGAATGTAGGGTATACACTGATGGAGTCGCCGGAGTGGATACCGGTTCTTTCCACGTGTTCCATGATGCCCGGTACAAATACATCAAAGCCGTCACATACTGCGTCTACTTCCAATTCTTTGCCTTGTATATATTTATCTACCAATACGGGTTGGTCTTCGTTGATGGCAACTGCAGATTTCAGGTAAGTACGCAGAGCGGTTTCATTTGCAACAATCTGCATGGCACGACCACCCAAAACGTAGCTGGGGCGTACCAATACAGGATAGCCGATTTCGTTTGCCGCTTTGACACCGTCTTCGATGTTTGTCACTGCCTGTCCTTTTGGTTGTGGGATAGCCAATTCTTCCATGATTTTTTCAAAAGAATCTCTGTTTTCGGCTCTTTCGATTGCGGCAACGTCTGTGCCAATGATGGTTACACCACGTTCCATCAAAGGTTGTGCCAAGTTGATGGCTGTTTGACCGCCCAAAGAGGCAATGACACCCAGAGGTTTTTCCAGTTCCACAATGTTCATCACATCTTCTGTGGTCAATGGTTCAAAATAGAGCTTATCGCTGGTTGTGTAGTCTGTGGATACGGTTTCCGGATTGTTGTTGATGATGATGGATTCATAACCGTATTCTTTGATTGTGGTTACTGCATGAACAGTGGAATAGTCAAATTCTACACCTTGTCCGATACGGATAGGGCCGGAACCCAAAACAATAATTTTCTTTTTGTCGCTGATGCGGGATTCATTGTTTTCTTCATATGTGGAGTAGAAGTATGGAATATAACCGCCACAACCACTGGTTTCAATCATTTTATATACAGGGAACATATTTGCCTGTTTTCTGATATCGAAAATTTCCAACTCTGTTTTGTTCCACAGTGTTGCGATAAATTTGTCGGAAAAACCCATTTTTTTGGCAGTTGCCAAAATTTCTTTATTGCCAACGTTTTCAGACAATACGGTTTCGTAATCTACGATATTTTTGAGTACTTCCAAGAAGTATTTTGTGATTTTGGTTGCATCGAAAATGTCGTCCAAAGAAACACCGTTACGAATGAGCTGTGCAATGGCATAGATACGGTCGTCCGGACTTTGTGCGATATAATCCAGCAATTCTTGGTTGGAAACGGTATCGAATTTTGCCATATGGATATGGCAAACACCGATTTCCAAAGAACGTACAGATTTTAACAAACATTCTTCTATGGTTCTGCCAATGCCCATCACTTCGCCGGTTGCTTTCATCTGTGTACCCAATGTGTTTGCGGCGGTTTCAAATTTATCAAATGCGAAACGAGGCATTTTTGCAACAATATAATCCAATGCAGGTTCAAAGTTTGCGTTGGTTTCGGAAATCTGGATTTCGTCCAATGTCATACCAATGGCAATTTTTGCGGTAACTCTTGCAATGGGGTATCCGCTTGCTTTGGAAGCCAATGCAGAGGAACGGGATACACGAGGGTTTACTTCAATCAAATAATATGTGGAAGAATTTGGGTCTAATGCAAACTGTACATTACAACCACCCTCGATTTTCAATGCACGAATGATTTTCAATGCACTGTCACGCAACATATTGAAATCTGCATCACTCAATGTCAATATGGGTGCTACCACGATGGAGTCGCCTGTGTGTACCCCAACAGGGTCGATGTTTTCCATACCACAGATAGTGATTGCTTGGTCTGTACCGTCACGCATCACTTCAAATTCGATTTCTTTGTAACCTTTTACGCTTTTTTCCACCAATACTTGATGTACAGGAGAAAGTTTCAAAGCGTTTTCCATGATTTCTGCCAATTCCTTTTCATTTTGTGCAAAACCGCCACCGGTACCACCCAATGTGAATGCAGGACGCAATACAACGGGATATCCGATTTCGTTTGCTGCTTCGATGGCTTCTTCGATGGAGTAAGTAATGCGGGAAGGAATAACGGGTTCACCGATTTCCTGACACAATTCTTTGAACAGTTCTCTATCTTCCGCACGTTCGATACTTTCGCAGCTTGTGCCAAGCAATTCCACTTGACACTCTCTCAAAATCCCTTTCTTTTCCAACTGCATTGCCAAGTTCAAACCGGTTTGACCGCCGATACCGGGAACAATCGCATCAGGGCGTTCATAACGCAGAATTTTTGCCACATATTCCAATGTCAAAGGTTCCATATATACTTTGTCTGCAATGGTGGTATCTGTCATGATGGTAGCGGGGTTTGAGTTTACCAATACCACTTCATATCCTTCTTCTTTCAGTGCCAAACAGGCTTGTGTGCCGGCATAGTCAAATTCTGCTGCCTGTCCAATTACAATCGGACCGGAACCGATAATCAGAATTTTTTTCAAGTCAGTACGTTTTGCCATAAAATTTTGCCTCCTTCAATATATAAAACAACGGGTAATTTATGCGGCAAATGCAGCCGTCCTATTTATAAAACAAATCTATTTGTTTTAAGCAATGTAAATGATGATATTATAATGTAGTTTTTCTGTTTTGGATATCATCTTCCCAAACAATATTGCCTTTGTAAAGTGTCATTTTACACTTTCCATAGACTTCTCTGCCGGCAAAAGGTGTGCTTTTGCCCATAGATAGGAAATCTTCCGGATTGATGGTGTAACAACTTTCCAAATCATATACCGTTAAATTTGCGGGCATACCTTTTTCCAGCGGTGTGCCGATTGCAAAGCGTTTGGAAGGATTGGTATGCATCAGGTCGATGAGTTGTTCCAAAGAAAGAACACCTTTTTTGACAAGCTCCGTATATAATACAGAAAATGCGGTTTCCAATCCGACAATGCCCATCATACTGCCTTTTAGCCCTTTGCTTTTTTCTTCGGCAGAGTGTGGTGCATGGTCTGTGGCAATCATGTCGATGGTACCATCGCAAATGCCAGCAAGCAAGGCCTCTTTGTCAGCTTGGCTGCGAATGGGTGGGTTCATTTTGAAACGTCCATCTTCCTGTAAGTCCATGTCGGAGAATACAAGATAGTGTGGCCCTGTTTCGCAGGATACAGACAGCCCTTCTGCTTTTGCTTGGCGAATGAGTGCAACGCCCTCTTTTGTGGAAATGTGGCAAACATGGTATTTACAACCTGTTTGGCGTACCAATTCCAAATCTCGTTCAATCTGTTTCCATTCACTTTCGGAGCAAATACCTTTGTGGTGGTGCAGTTTTGCATATGTACCGTCATGGATATATCCACCATGCAGTAAGTCGTTGACTTCGCAATGTGCGGCAATGATTTTGCCCAACTGTTTGCTTTTTTGCATTGCCTGCAACATCATCGTATCGTTTTGCACACCACGTCCATCATCGGAAAATGCACAGATATGTGGTGCCAGTGCGTCCAAATCGGCTAATGTTTCGCCTTTTTCGCCATAGGTAATGGCACCATAAGGCAATACTTCGATGACAGCTGTATTTTGTATGGCAGAAAGTTGTGGTGCCAATGTTTCTGCACAGTCCGGAACAGGGTTGAGATTTGGCATGGCACAAATGGTGGTGTAACCACCATGTGCTGCCGCCTTTGTTCCGGTTGCGATGGTTTCTTTATAAAAAAATCCCGGTTCTCTGAGATGTGTATGAACATCAATCAAACCGGGGAATATCACGAAACCCTCCAAATCAAAAACAACACTGTCCGCAGGTGTGACAAATGTGTTGGAAGAAATATTGGAAATGATACCATCTTGGATAAATATGTTGGTTTTTACAAATTTGTCCTGTTGAAATACGTTTGCATTGGTTAAAATGTATTGCAAAATATTCCTCTCCTTTCTTCTGTCTTGTGGGTTATTATGGATTTCTGTACAAATTGTCAGTAGTATATCACAGAGTATTTGTATGTGTCAAGCATTTTCAAAAAAGAATTTTCGCTTTGTGCGATTGACAAAGAAAGAAAGAGTATGATAGACTGAGTGTGTTAAAAAAAGACGCTTTTTGTAACTGACGGATTTGTGGTAACCACAGGGGAGCAAAAAGCGAGATTGTAAGCAGTATTGTTCCAAGATGATTGTACTGCTGTTGTCGACCGTCTGGGCAGTCCTGTTTCTTTCTGATGGAATAGGAATGCCCTTTTTTGGTGAAAAAATGGTCTATATATCAGTTTTAGGAGGTTTATCCATGAAAAAAATCGGTATTGTAATGGGCAGTGACAGTGACCTTCCCGTAGTGGAAAAAGCAATCACAACATTAGAAAAATTCGGTGTGCCTTTTGAAGTACACGTGTATTCTGCACACAGAACACCCATAGAAGCAAAGGAATTTGCACAGAATGCAAGAAAAAATGGTTTCGGTGCCATGATTGCGGCAGCAGGCAAAGCTGCACATTTGGCTGGGGCGATTGCGGCAAATACCACACTTCCTGTGATTGGTATTCCCATTAAGTCCTCCACATTAGATGGATTGGACGCATTGCTTGCCACGGTACAAATGCCTGCCGGTATTCCGGTTGCGACAGTTGCCATTGATGGTGCGGAAAATGCGGCGTTGTTGGCAATGCAGGTTTTGGCTGCCACAGATGTGGCATTGGCTGAAAAATTGGACGCAGCAAGAGCGGAAACGGCACAAAAAGTATTGGAAAAAAACAAAGCGATTGAACAAAAATACAACAAATAAGCCATTACAGATTTTTTTGAGGAGGAAAACAGAAATGTCTAATATTACAAAAACAGAACAATTATATGAAGGAAAAGCAAAAAAAGTATATGCAACAACAGATGAAAATTGTTGTATTGTATCTTATAAAGATGATGCAACTGCATTCAACGGCTTGAAAAAAGGTACTATCATGGGTAAAGGTGCTATCAATAACCGTGTGACAAACTATTTGATGCAGTTGTTGGAAAAAAACGGTATTCCCACTCATTTTGTGGAAGAAATCAATGACAGAGAAACCATTGTGAAAAAGGTTTCCATTGTTCCTCTGGAAGTGATTGTCAGAAATATTGCAGCAGGTTCTTTGGCAAAACGCATTGGCTTGGCAGAAGGTACAAAAATGAATAAAACTGTTTTGGAATTCTGTTACAAAGATGATGATTTGGGCGACCCTATGGTAAACGAATACCACATTTTGGCAATGGATTGGGCAACCAAAGAAGAATTGGAACTGATTAGCGACTATTCTTTCAAAATCAATCAAATTTTGAGCGATTACTTGAAAGAAGTGAATATCGAATTGATTGACTTCAAATTGGAATTTGGGAAAACCGCAGATGGTACTATCGTTTTGGCAGATGAAATTTCTCCTGATACCTGCCGTTTCTGGGATACTGTCAGTGGTGAAAAGTTGGATAAAGACAGATTCAGAAGAGATTTGGGCAATGTGGAAGATGCATATCAAGAAGTATTGAAACGTTTGTTGGGCGAATAATTTTCCGAATAGAACAGGAGTGTAAAAGAATGAGAGAAATTCATGAAGAATGTGGCGTATTCGGTATTTACGCAAAGGAGAAAACAAGCGTTGCCTCTACGGTGTATTATGGTTTGTTTGCATTACAACACAGAGGACAGGAAAGCTGTGGCATTGTTGTCAATGATGATGGTGTGTTCAATTATCACAAAGATGGCGGTTTGGTAAACGATGTGTTTACCCCTAGTGTGATGCAAAAATTGGGCGAGGGCAATATGGCAATCGGTCATGTGCGTTATGGTACGACGGGCGATAGTGACAGATTGAATGCACAGCCTATTGTTGTAAACCATATCAAAGGTAAAATGGCTTTGGCACATAACGGCAATTTGGTAAATTCTTTTGAATTGCGTCAGGAATTGGAATTGGAAGGCTCTATCTTCCATACCACAAGCGATACGGAAGTGATTTCTTATATCATTACAAAAGAAAGATTGAAAGCTCCCTCCATTGAAGAAGCGGTCTGTCAAGCGATGTATCGCATCAAAGGTGCATATTCCTTGGTTGTGATGTCTGCATCTAAAATGATTGCGGCAAGAGACCCTTTTGGATTTCACCCTTTGTGTTATGGTGTGAAAGAGGACGGCAGTTATGTCATTGCATCTGAAACCTGTGCATTGGACGCAGTCAGTGCAACATTTGTCAGAGATATTCGCCCCGGTGAAATTGTGGTGTTTGACGGCGATGATATTCGCAGTATGACGGAACATTGTGAAAAAGAAAAACCTGCAATTTGTATTTTCGAATATATTTATTTTTCCAGACCGGACTCTATGGTAGACGGAAAAAGTGTGCACGCAGCAAGAGTGAATGCAGGTGCTTGCTTGGCATTGCAACACCCTGTGCAGGCTGACGTTGTTATCGGTGTGCCTGACTCCGGCTTAGATGCGGCAATCGGATATTCCAGACAATCCGGTATTCCTTACGGTATTGGCTTTATCAAAAACAAATACATCGGCAGAACATTTATCGCTCCCGGACAAAAAGCCAGAGAAGACAAAGTGCGTATCAAATTGAATGTCGTTTCCGAAACTGTCAAAGGAAAACGTGTGGTATTGGTTGATGATTCCATTGTGCGTGGGACAACCAGTGCAAGAATCGTAAAATTGCTCAGAGATGCAGGAGCAACAGAAGTACATATGTGTTCTGCCGCACCTCCATTCTTAAATCCTTGTTATTACGGCACAGATATTGATTCCAAAGATGGTTTGATTGCAACCAATCACACCATTGATGAAATTTGTCAAATCATTGGTGCGGACAGTTTGAGTTATTTGAGTTTAGAAAATTTGGGTATGTTGATTGGTGTACAAAAAGGAGAGGGATACTGCTCCGCTTGTTTTGATGGCTGTTATCCGACAGAAGTACCCACACAGACAAATAAAAACAGATTTGAAGGCAAACTCAGCGAAAGGGGAACAAAAGCATGAAAAGCCACAGCGAAAGTTATAAAGCGGCAGGTGTAGATATTACAGCAGGTTACAAAGCAGTAGAATTGATGAAAACACATATCGCAAAAACCATGACAGCAGGTGCAATGTCCGATATCGGCGGTTTTGGCGGTTTGTTTGAACTGGATTTGACAGGCATACAAAAACCTGTTTTGGTCAGTGGTACAGACGGTGTTGGCACAAAATTGAAAATGGCATTTTTGATGGACAAACATGATACCGTTGGCATTGACTGTGTGGCAATGTGTGTCAATGACATCATTTGTTGTGGTGCAAAACCATTGTTCTTCTTGGATTACATTGCAGTCGGAAAAAACTTCCCCGAAAAAGTGGCAAGCATTGTTTCCGGTGTTGCGGAAGGCTGTGTGCAGTCCGGTGCGTCTTTGATTGGTGGCGAAACTGCGGAAATGCCCGGTTTTTATCCGGAAGATGAGTATGACTTGGCAGGCTTTGCCGTTGGTGTGGTAGACAAAGATAAAATTTTGAACAACAAAACCATCAAAGAAGGTGATGTTGTGATTGCTCTGCCTTCCAGCGGTGTACATTCCAATGGGTTCTCTTTGGTACGTCGTGTACTGGACGTAGAGAAAGAAGATATCAAAACACCTTTGGCAGAATTGGGCGGCAAATCCATTGGCGAAACATTGTTGTCACCAACCAAAATTTATGTAAAACCCATGCTGGCTTTGTTTGAAGAAGTGACTGTAAAAGCAGTTTCCCATATCACCGGCGGTGGTTTTTATGAAAATATTCCCAGAAGTATTCCAAAAGGATTTGGTGCAAAAATTGAAAAATCTGCACTGCGTATCCCTCCTATCTTTGATATGATTGCCAAAAAAGGCAATATCCCCGAAAGAGATATGTTCAATACATTCAACATGGGTGTGGGTATGAGCATTGTGGTTGCAAAAGAAGATGCACAAAAAGCATTGGCAGTATTGCAGGCAAACGGCGAAGATGCTTATATCATGGGCGAAATCATTGTTTCTGAGGAAGGAGTTGTCGTATGCTGAGAAAAACCAGAATTGCGGTTTTTGTTTCGGGTGGCGGCACAAATTTACAGGCGTTGTTAGATGCACAAAAAAGCGGTATCTTGCAAAGCGGCGAAATTGCATTGGTTTTGGCAAGCAATCCCCATGCATATGCATTGACAAGGGCAGCGGAACATGATGTTCCGTCTGCCGTTGTTGTGAGAAAAGAATTTGCTTCCCAACAAGACTATGAACAACAACTCAAACAAATATTGACCGAATATAAAATTGATTTGATTGTATTGGCAGGCTTTATGTCTATATTGAGCGAGAATTTTACAACAGCATATCCAAAACGTATCTTAAACATTCACCCATCTTTGATTCCTGCGTTTTGCGGAAAAGGCTATTATGGATTGAAAGTGCATGAGGCGGCTTTGGCGTATGGTGTGAAAGTGACGGGTGCAACGGTGCATTTTGTCAATGAAATTCCGGACGGCGGCGAAATATTGATGCAAAAAGCAGTCGATGTGTTACCTGATGACACACCGGAAGCATTGCAAAAACGTGTGATGGAACAGGCAGAGTGGGTATTGTTGCCAAAGGCGACAGAACAAGTGGCAAAAGCATTGCAGAAAGGAATATAAGAAAATGGATATATATAACATATCTTCAATGGCAGAACAACTGAAACAAAATCCTTATGCGGGCAGAGGGATTGTGATTGGCAAAACACCGGATAATAAAAAATTGGCTGTGGCATATTTTATTATGGGACGCAGTGAAAACAGCAGAAACCGTGTGTTTGTAGAACAAAATCAAGATGTTATCATTCACCCTTTTGATGCTTCCAAAGTGGAAGACCCTTCTTTGATTATCTATGCACCCATCAAAGTATATCAAAATGATAAAACTTGCCAACACAATTTGATTGTGACAAATGGTGACCAGACAGATACCATTTACGACCATATCAAAGAGGGTAAAACATTTGAACAGGCACTGGAAACCAGAGCATTTGAACCAGATGCTCCCAATTTGACCCCTCGTATCAGTGGTATGGTGACATTTACATATGACAAAACATTTGATTTTACATATAAAATGAGTATCTTAAAAAGTGCTGATGCACAAGGTACGGCTTGTCATAGATATACATTTTCCTATACGCCTTTGGCGGGGCTTGGACATTTTATACACACCTATGCGGCGAATGAAAATCCTTTGCCAACATTCCAAGGTGAGCCAAAAAGAGTTGCCATTCCCAACGATATTGATGCATTTACCAATGAGATTTGGGAAAACTTGCATACAGACAATAAAATTTCTCTGTATGTCAGATATATGGACTTGGAAACAGGGAAAACAGAAAACAGAATGATAAATAAAAACAAATAAGGAGAAAATACCATGCAAAATTCAAAAGAAACTTATATTTCCCCTTTTTCTACCAGATATGCCAGCAAAGAAATGCAGGAAGTGTTTTCCGAACAATTTAAGTTTCGTACATGGAGAAAACTTTGGATTGCTTTGGCAAAAGCAGAAAAAGCACTGGGTTTGCATATTACAGATGAACAGATTGCACAATTGGAAGCATATCAAGATGACATCAATTATGAAGTGGCAGAAGCAAGAGAAAAAATTGTGCGTCATGATGTGATGAGCCATGTATATGCATACGGGCAACAATGCCCAGATGCAGAGCCAATCATTCACTTGGGTGCAACTTCTTGCTATGTGGGGGATAACACAGACGTGATCACCATGAGAACGGCATCTGAAATCATATTGAAAAAAGCAGCACAGGTTTTGAAAAACTTATCCGATTTTGCGTTGCAATATAAAGATTTGCCTTGTATGGCATACACACACCTGCAACCTGCACAGTTGACAACCGTCGGCAAACGTGCAACATTGTGGTTGTATGAATTGGCACAAGATGTGGAGGAATTGGAACATCGTTTGGACAAATTGCTCCTGTTGGGCTCTAAAGGTACGACAGGTACACAAGCCAGCTTTATGGAATTGTTTGAAGGGGACGAAGAAAAAGTCAAAAAAATGGAAGAAATGATTGCACAGGAAATGGGATTTTCCGGTGTTGTACCTGTTTCCGGTCAAACATATTCCAGAAAAGTAGATGCCTATTTCTTGTCTGTGCTTTCCGGTTTTGCACAAAGTGCTTACAAATTCTCAAACGATATGCGTATATTGCAATCCTTTGAAGAAATGGAAGAACCTTTTGAAAAAAATCAAATCGGTTCTTCTGCAATGCCTTACAAACGCAATCCCATGAGAAGTGAACGCATTTCCGCATTGGCAAGATATGTGATTGTAGATGCATTGAACCCTGCTTTGACTGCGGGTACACAATGGTTTGAACGTACTTTGGACGATTCCGCAAACAAACGTATTTCCGTAGCAGAAGCATTTTTGGCTGTGGATTCCATTTTAAATATTTATATCAATGTCACAGGCGGTATTGTGGTATACGACAAGGTTATCCACAGACGTGTGATGGAAAAACTGCCTTTTATGGCAACAGAAAACATTATGATGAAATCTGTCAAAAAAGGCGGCAACAGACAGGAATTGCATGAAAGATTGCGTACACATTCCCATGCGGCAGCGGCAAAAGTGAAATTGGAAGGCGGTCAAAATGACTTAATCGAACGTATTGCAAATGATGATGCGTTCCCGCTGACATTGGAAGAAATTCATGCAGAGTTAGACCCAAAATTGTATATCGGCAGATGTGCCTCTCAGGTGGAAGAATTTGTTGCCGATGTGATACAGCCAATACTGGCAAAATGGCATGATGGAGAAATTCAAACAGAGTTGAAAGTGTGAGCGGAGGAATTTTGACATGAAAGAATTTGAATTGAAATATGGCTGTAACCCCAATCAAAAACCTGCAAAAATATTTATGCAAAACGGCACAGATTTGCCGATTGAAATTTTGAACGGCAAACCAGGATATATCAACTTTTTGGACGCATTTAACAGCTGGCAGTTGGTAAAAGAATTGAAAGAGGCTTTGGATATGCCTGCGGCAACTTCTTTCAAACACGTCAGCCCAACTTCTGCGGCTGTGGGGGTACCCATGAGCATGGAACTGAAAAAAGCCTGCTTTGTGGACGATATTGAGGGACTGGACGATTCCCCCATTGCTTTGGCGTATGCAAGAGCAAGAGGTACAGACCGTATGTCCTCTTTTGGTGACTGGATTGCATTGAGTGATGTGTGTGATGTGACTACAGCAAATTTAATCAAAAGAGAAGTTTCTGATGGGATTATTGCACCGGGTTATACACCGGAAGCATTGGAAATTTTGAAAAGCAAACGCAAAGGCAGCTATAATATTGTCAAAATCAATCCCGATTATGTACCGGAACAGACAGAACAAAAACAAGTTTTCGGTATCACATTTGAACAGGGCAGAAACAACTTCCGTATAGACAAAGAACTTTTGCAAAATATTGTGACAGAAAACAAAACATTGTCAGAAGATGCAAAAAGAGATTTGGTGATTGCACTCATTACATTAAAATATACACAATCCAATTCTGTTTGTTTTGCAAAAGACGGGCAGGCAATCGGTGTGGGGGCAGGACAGCAATCTCGTATCCACTGCACCAGATTGGCAGGACAGAAAGCAGATATTTGGCATTTGCGTCAACACGAAAAAGTGTTAAATCTCCCATTTTTGCCTACCGTTGGCAGACCGGACAGAGATAATACCATTGATATTTATATTTCTGATGACTATGAAGATGTTTTGGCAGATGGACAATGGCAGAACTATTTTACAGAAAAACCAGAAATTTTTACAAAAGAAGAAAAAAGAGCATATTTGGATACCATCAGCGGCGTAGCATTGGGCAGTGATGCATTCTTCCCATTTGGTGATAATATCGAAAGAGCGGCAAAAAGCGGTGTTTCCTATATTGCAGAACCGGGTGGCTCTATTCGTGATGATAATGTCATTGCAACTTGTGACAAATACCACATAGTAATGGCATTTACAGGTATGCGTTTATTCCACCATTAAAAGGGAGGTTTTGAGGATATGAAAGTCATGGTTGTAGGCAGTGGCGGCAGAGAACACACGATTGTCAAAAAAATCAAAGAAAATAAAGAAGTAACTGCATTGTATGTGTTACCCGGTAATGCAGGTATGGCACAAGATGCGGTTTGTGTGGATATTGGTGCAAAAGATATTGATGGTTTGGTATCTTTTGCCAAAGAAAAACAGATTGATTTTGCAGTGGTAGCACCCGATGACCCTCTGGTGTTGGGGGCAGTAGACGCTTTGGAGGCTGTGGGTGTACCTTGTTTCGGCCCGAATAAAAAAGCGGCAATCTTGGAAGGCAGTAAAGTATTTTCCAAAAATTTGATGAAAAAATACCATATTCCGACTGCAACATATGAAGTCTTTGACAATGCAGAACAGGCATTGGCATATTTGGAAACCGCACCCATTCCAACGGTTATCAAAGCAGATGGTTTGGCATTGGGAAAAGGCGTTATCATTGCAGAAACAAGAGAAGATGCAAAACAAGCCGTACATACCATTATGGAAGATAAAGTGTTTGGTGCAAGCGGTGACCACATTGTCATTGAAGAATTTTTGACAGGCCCGGAAGTTTCCGTATTGGCATTTACAGACGGAAAAACCATGATACCTATGATTTCTTCCATGGACCACAAAAGAGCTTTGGACGGTGACAAAGGCTTGAATACAGGCGGTATGGGAACGATTGCCCCCAATCCTTATTACACAGAAGCAGTTGCAAAAGAATGTATGCAAACCATATTCTTGCCGACCATGCACGCCATGAACGAAGAAGGCAGAACATTCAAAGGCTGTTTGTATTTCGGCTTGATGTTGACACCGAATGGCCCTAAAGTGATTGAATACAACTGCCGTTTTGGTGACCCGGAAACACAGGTGGTATTGCCTTTGTTGGAAAGTGATTTGCTGACCATTATGCAACATATTGCAAATGGTACATTGGCAGAAACAGAAGTCAAATTCAAAGACAAAGCGGCTTGCTGTGTCATTATGGCGTCAAAAGGGTATCCGCAAAGCTACGAAACAGGATTTCCCATGACTTTGCCACAACAACATGACAACATATTCATTGCGGGTGCAAAACAAAAAGATGGTGTGTTGGTGACAGGCGGCGGTCGTGTATTGGGTGTGACAGAAGTGGCTGACACATTGGAACAAGCAATCAAACAGGCATATCAAACGGTGGAAAGCGTAACATTTGAAAATGCATATTACAGAAAAGATATTGGACAAAAAGCACTTGCGGCGGAGGTGTAATGACATGGTTTACAGAATTTATGTGGAAAAAAAACAAGGATTGCAGACAGAGGCAGACAGTTTGCGTCATGATTTGGTCAATTTGGTAGGTATTCAAAATTTGACCGCATTGCGGATATTAAACCGTTATGATGCAGAACAGATGGAAAAAGAATTGTTTGATACCTGTATCACTACTGTATTTTCCGAACCGCAGCTTGACAATGTCATGACAGAGATTCCAAACGATGGGGCGACTGTGTTTGCAGTGGAATTTTTGCCGGGACAGTTCGACCAAAGAGCAAACTCCGCAGCAGAATGTATCCAAATTATATCCAAAAAAGAAAGACCATTGGTTAAAAGTGCAAAAGTGTATCTGTTGTATGGCAATTTGACAGCACAAGAAGTAGATGCTGTGAAAAAATATGTCATCAACCCTGTGGAGTCCAGAGAGGCAAATTTGGAAGCTGTGGACACGTTGGAAATGGTATATGAAATCCCCAAATCTGTGGCAGTGTTGGACGGTTTTTGCAATATGCCGGATACAGCATTGCAGGAATTTATTGCAAAACAAGGTTTGGCAATGGATTTTGATGATATCAAAGTATGTCAGGCGTATTTTCAAAAAGAACATCGTGAGCCAACCATTACAGAAATCAAAATGATTGATACATACTGGTCTGACCATTGTCGTCATACCACATTTTTGACAACGATTGATGATGTCAAATTTGAGGACGATTTGCTGGAAGGTGCATATCAGGAATATCTGCAAGCAAGAAAAGACATTGGCAGAACAAAGCCCATCAACTTGATGGATATGGGAACGATTGTTGCAAAATTGTTGAAACAACAAGGCAAATTGGATAAATTGGACGAGTCCGAAGAAATCAACGCCTGCACAGTGAAAATTGATGTGCAAGTAGAGGACAGAACGGAAAAATGGTTGTTGTTGTTCAAAAATGAAACACATAACCACCCCACAGAAATTGAGCCATTTGGTGGTGCGGCAACTTGTATCGGTGGTGCAATCCGTGACCCATTGAGTGGACGTTCTTATGTTTATGCGGCAATGCGTGTGACAGGGGCAGGCAATCCCTTGACACCTGTTTGCGAAACATTGGCAGGAAAATTGCCACAGCGTAAAATTGTGACAACAGCAGCTGCCGGATACAGCTCTTACGGCAACCAAATCGGTTTGGCAACCGGTCAGGTAGATGAATTGTATCATGACGGATATGTGGCAAAAAGAATGGAAGTAGGTGCAGTGATTGGTGCAGCTCCTGCGGAAAATGTGCGTAGAGAACGCCCGCAAGATGGCGATATTGTCATTTTGCTGGGTGGTAAAACCGGTCGTGACGGTTGCGGCGGTGCAACCGGTTCTTCCAAATCCCATACCACAGCATCTTTGGAAAGCTGCGGGGCAGAAGTACAAAAAGGGAATGCACCGGAAGAAAGAAAATTGCAAAGATTATTCCGTAATGCGGAAGCCTCCCGCTTGATTAAAAGATGTAATGACTTTGGTGCGGGCGGTGTTTCCGTTGCCATTGGGGAATTGGCTGATGGCTTGGAAATCAATTTGAATGCTGTACCAAAAAAATACGAAGGCTTGGACGGCACAGAATTGGCAATCAGTGAATCACAAGAACGTATGGCAGTTGTGGTGGCGGCAGAAGATGTGCAACGTTTCAAAGAATTGGCATATGGCGAAAATCTGGAAGCAACGGTGGTTGCACAAGTCAAAGAAAATCCGTATTTGGTGATGTACTGGAATGGCGAAAAAATTGTCAATATTTCCAGAGAATTTTTGGACTCTAACGGGGCAGAAAAACATATCTGTATTGCACCAGAAGCTCCCAAAGCATTTGACAAAGAAATCGGTCAGGATTTCAAAGAAAGTTATTTGGCATTGGCAGGCGATTTGAATGTCTGCTCCAAACGTGGACTTTCCGAACGCTTTGACTCCACCATTGGGGCAGGTACTGTATTGATGCCTTTTGGCGGAAAATATCAAAGAACACCTATCCAAGCAATGGTAAACAAAATTTCCATGGAAAAAGATACTGCAAAAACCTGTTCTGTGATGTCTTGGGGATACAATCCATATATTGCGGAAAAAAGCCCATTCCACAGTGCGTATTTGGCAGTGGTGGAATCTGTTTCCAAATTGGTGGCAACCGGTGCAAAATTTGAAGATGTGTATTTGTCATTCCAAGAATATTTTGAAAAACCCATGAAAGATGCCAGACGTTGGGGCAAACCCATGGCGGCACTTTTGGGGGCGTTTATGGCACAAAAAGGGCTGGAAATTGCGGCAATCGGTGGCAAAGACTCTATGAGCGGCACATTTGAACAAATTGATGTACCACCAACTTTGATTTCTTTTGCTGTGACAACAGAACTGACAGAAAACATTATTTCTCCAGAATTTAAGGCGGCAGGGCATTCGGTGGTATGGCTGAAACCGGAAGTTGATGAAAACGGTTTGCCTACCACAGAGAGCTTGAAAGCCGTGTATGCAAAAGTCAATGACTTGATGCGTGCAGGAAAAGTCTGTGCGGCATATACACCGACATATGGCGGTGTGGCAGAGGCAATTCTGAAAATGGCGATTGGGAACCATATCGGTTTTACCTATGCAGATGGTTTGACACAAGAACAACTTTTCGGATACTGTTACGGCAGCTTTATACTGGAATTGCAAACAGAGGAAGCAGTAGGCGTGGCATTGGGCAGAACCGGTGGCGAAAGCATTGTCAAAGATGGTGTAGCGATTGATTTGCAAGAGCTTTGTGATGTATATGAAAACAAATTGGAAGAAATTTATCCTTGCAATATTCAAACAGAACAAAAAGAAATTCCAACATTCACATACCATGCAGACAAATTTGCAAAACCCCGTGTGCAATTTGCAAAACCAAAAGTGTTAATTCCTGTATTTCCCGGCACAAACTGCGAATATGACTCCGCAAAAGCCATGGAACGTGCAGGGGCAAAAGCAGAAATCTTTGTCATCAACAATTTGTCTGCGGCAGGCATTACAAATTCTGTGGAAACATTTGCAAAAAAATTGCAAGACAGCCAAATGATATTCATTCCCGGTGGTTTCTCCGGTGGGGACGAACCAGATGGTTCCGGTAAATTTATTACGGCATTTTTCCGCAATCCGCAAGTGAAAGAAGCAGTCACAACATTGCTGGAAGAAAAAGATGGTTTGATTTGCGGCATTTGTAATGGGTTCCAAGCGTTGATTAAATTGGGCTTGGTACCATATGGTAAAATTATGGATACAGATGAAAATTGTCCAACATTGACATACAATACTATTCACAGACACCAATCCAAATTGGTGCGTACACGTTTGGCAACCAATAAATCTCCTTGGTTATCTCAGGTACAGGTGGGTGATATTTTCACCGTACCGATTTCCCATGGAGAAGGTCGTTTGTTGGCAGACGAAACACTGTTGAAACAGCTGGCAGAAAATGGTCAGATTTTGACACAATATGTAGACGAATCCGGCAATCCTACAAACGATATCCAATATAATCCAAATGGTTCTGCATTTGCGATTGAAGGTTTGCTTTCTCCGGACGGTCGTGTTTTGGGAAAAATGGGACACTCCGAACGTATTGCAGACGGCTTGTATCGTAATGTAACAGGTGAATTTGATATGAAATTGTTCCGCTCTGCGGTAGATTATTGGAAATAAAAGAAACAAAAAGCCATTTTGATAACAGAATGGCTTTTTTTATATGGCATCAATAAAAAACTGTATTCCAAAGGCAGACACTTGGTGAAAACATGAAAAATGATATCAATTTATAAATTTTGGATATTTTGTTGAAATTTGTATTAAAATGATGTTAAAATAATCATGGAAGATTGTATTTCTGAAAAGTGATTTGATAGAAATACGAAAAAGAGATGTATATAAAGGAGAGTGGTATTTTGTCTAAGCAAGATAAAAAAAGAATGATTGCAGCATTGGCAATGGTCTTGGCAACTACACAGTTTGGTGGTTCCTTGACATATGCACAAACAGATTTGAGTTTATTGACAGAAGAAGAATTGGTGCGTTTTCACAACTCTATTATACAAGGTGAAAAAAATCAGTATGATGGGCAGATAAAAGAAGTACTCACGGAAGAAGTGGAAGAAGAACAAGCCGAAGAAGAACAGGCAGACGAACAACCGGAAACAGAAGAAAAACAGGCAGAAGAACTGGCAACGGAAGAAGAACAAGCCGTAGAAGAACAAGCCGCAGAAGAGCAAGCCGCAGAAGAACAAGCCGCAGAAGAACAAGAAGAAGTGCAAGTAGAGGCTGTTGCGGAAAGAGCCGGCGAAAGAGAAGTTAGCACAACAGATGAGTTTTTGAGAGCATTGAAAGATAAAGTAAGTACCATTGTGGTAACAAAACGTATTACATTGGTAAATTCTGAAAATGCCGGCACAGATATGGATTTGACACCGATTCAAATTCATGGTGATGTGACCATCAAAGGCAATGGTGGTAATTCCAGTTTGACATTCCGTGGCCCCATGCAGTTGACGGGTGATAACGTAACATTTCAAAATATCGAAATGAACTTTATTTCCTCTGATGCTATGGGCAGTGTGCCACATAGAGAAATTTTCCTTGCAGGGCATAGCCTGACATTGGATAATGTAGAGTGTTATACACAAGGTGCAGAGGGCAATTTGGGCGGCTTGGGCAGTTCAGAAGCAGAATTGTTGCCAGAAGTGTATGCAGGGGGATATAGAGGTGCAACACTTGGAAACCATGCACAGCTGACTGTGAAAAACGCAAATAGCAAAACCATGTTCAAAACCATTTATACAGGACATGATGGGGGAGTATATGGTATGACACCATATGCTGGACAAGTGACACTTTCCTTAGATGCCAAAACCGTTGTCAGAGATGGTATTTTTGCAGATAAAAATAATGAGAATGTAAATATTACATTCCAAAGTAATAGCAAAGCATCTGTACGCAGTGGCATGAAAGTGTTCGGGAATACATATACAACTGTGAATTTTGATAATGTTTCTGCCTCTGGGGTAGTAGTAGATGGTGTTGCACAGATTAATTTGAAGAATAAAGCTACATTTGAACCAGAAGCAGGTAATCATGGTGCTGTTATACAAAATATTTCTGTACCAGATGGCACAATTTTGAATTTGAACTCTATGAGAGGTACAGAAATTACCGGCAATTTTGATGGTGGCGGTACATTGATATTAGATACCAATGATACTTTGCGTATCCATGGAACTATTACAGGACAAACCAAGTTTCAGACAGGGAAAATGCAAGGTTTTGCTGGTGATTTGGTAGAAAATAAAGCGTATATTATTGCAAGTGGTCAATCACAAGAAAATAATTTTATTTTGGCTACACAATATAATGACAGTGGTTATGAAACAGTATATGCAAATAATCAATGGAGTGTTCAAAAGTTAGGTGATAGAGAACTGAAAAGTTTGGAGATTGTGTCAGGTCCAAGTGCTATATTCCAAAATGAGTTAAATGACACAGAAAATAAGCATTATCAATATATAATAAAAGGTAAAGATAAAAATGATGTTGCATATGTGCCAATATCAATAGATGGTGTTTTGGTATCTGCTAATGATCTTTCGGATAATTCAAAAACAGATTGGTATCAAGACATAGATTTAGAAGCAACAGATGATTATGAAAAAGGTGTTTATTATCTTTATTCCATGCGTGAAGAAGATAATAAATTACCAGCTGGTTCTTATTATCTGATTGTTATGGGAGAGGACTTTGATTATGATGATACTATAACAATAGGCGACTTGAAAAAGCTTGAAAAAGCACGTATGGAAATTAAAGTGCTGGAAAACCCAGAAAATACAGAGTCACTTATCAATATTGAAAGTACAAATCATGATATTGAAATTCTTCCGCAAAAATACACAGGACAGCAAATCAAACCCAAAGTGACAGTTACAGTAGATGATACAACGTTAGTGGAAGGTACAGATTTTATTGTCAACTACGAAAACAATATCAATGTTACAAAAGACGGCAGTAAAGCCATTGCAAAAGTTACCGGAATTGGAAAGTATACTGGCACAGTACAAAAAGAATTTGAGATTGTCAAAGCAGACGCAGAAGTAGGACTTTCCACTGATAAACAAGTATATACCTATGGTGATGAGATTACATTTACATTCACTGCACAGCCAAAGAAACCAGCTCGCCGTTCCAGACGTTCTGTGCAAGTGCAAAAAGACGAAGTTGCATTTTTATACAATGGGGAAGTACTGGGCAAATCTTATGTCACAAACGGACAAGCTACTTTTGTATATGATACAAAGAAAAACATCATAAAACCAAATGCAGGTGGAATAGACAAAATCACTGTGCGATATGGTGGCAGTGATACATTGGAAAAACCAAATACAGATGCAGAGGTAGCAGTCACTCCATTTACAATCAAACCATTGGAAATCAACAAAGATAGCATTGAACGTGTTGTGTTGGAAGATGTTGTTTATGATGGCAAAACAAAAGAAACAAAAATCAAAGATGTGGTATGGAACGATGCACTGGCAGAAACATTGAGTGGTGTATATTTGAAAGGGAATGCAGTGTTCCAAGATGTGAATGCAGGGGATATCACACAGGCAGACATCAAAGATTTGGAAATTGTTGGTGAACAAGCAGAGTGGTATCAATTAGCTGAAAAATCTTATAATGGTGTGCAGGCAAGCGGTAAAATCTTGAAGGCAGAAGCACCAAACAATGTACATCATACACAGATTGTACAGTTAAATGGTGGAACATTGGAACATAGTATTGATTTTTCCAAGTACTTGCCACAAGGTGTTACAGTAGAAGGAGTCAAAATAGGAACAATCTCTGAAAATGACAAAAAGTTATTAAATGGTGACCCTGCAATTGAACAGAATAAAATATTGAAATTTACCAGAAAAGAAGTTACAACAAAATCTGAATTTTCTATTCCGATGATTGTGTCTTTCCAAAATCAGGAAGATATGGAAATCAGATATCACTTTATTGTCACAGATGAAGTGGAAGTGGATTTGCAGTTGCAAGCACCGAATATGGTATATAGTGGACAGGCATATGATGCTTGGTCTGTACCAAATGCACAGAAAGATGATTTAACCATCACATATCATGATGTAACCAGAAATCAGACATTAAATGGTATTGCTCCAACCAATGTCGGAAAATACAGAATAGATGTGAAATTAAACAAAGACAATAACATTGGCGAGGCTTCCAAAGAATTTGCAATCACACCAAAACCCGTTACCGTAACTGCAAAATCAAAATCTATCAAGGTAGGAACACCGCTGACAGATTTGAAAAATCCACAGTTGGGAACAGATTTTGATATCAATATCACAGGTGTAATTCCAGAAGATTTGGGTACTGTGAGAATGTGGTATGACAAAGAATTGGATATGCAAAATCCAACAGCTGGTACTTACAATATCAACAT
This sequence comes from Anaerotignum sp., assembly GCA_020024455.1. Classification (GTDB taxonomy): domain Bacteria; phylum Bacillota; class Clostridia; order Lachnospirales; family Anaerotignaceae; genus Anaerotignum. The sequence goes on from JAHHTU010000008.1 coordinate 62,890, forward strand.
TGGTATTTTGCCGGACGAAACAAAACAAAATTATCAAACAACTGTGGTTGCGGGGAAATTGAATGTTTATGAAGGGGAAATTCCGCAAGAAACAAAATATCACATCACTATGACCAATGGAACAGCAACCGTAAATGGACAAAATGTGACAGAAGCCAAAGAAAACGAAGTTGTTACCATTACAACTGAGGAACAAGAAGGCAAGAAGTTTGTAAGATGGGAAGTAAAAACAGGCAATGTGACATTGGCAAA
>JAHHTU010000009.1 GCA_020024455.1 Anaerotignum sp.
ATTATCAGAAAATTGAGGGTGGGTCACGCCTCGCATGAGGCGTGTGAGTAGAAATTGGCAAAGGCTGTCTGCATGGCGGTGGACACGCCAGTCACGCCTCGCATGAGGCGTGTGAGTAGAAATTTGAAAGGTCTATTCAGTTAGTCGATGAACTGAATGTCACGCCTCGCATGAGGCGTGTGAGTAGAAATGATTATAATAGTATATTATCAGAAAATTGAGGGTGGGTCACGCCTCGCATGAGGCGTGTGAGTAGAAATTGGCAAAGGCTGTCTGCATGGCGGTGGACACGCCAGTCACGCCTCGCATGAGGCGTGTGAGTAGAAATTTGAAAGGTCTATTCAGTTAGTCGATGAACTGAAGTCACGCCTCGCATGAGGCGTGTGAGTAGAAATGTAATTGACTTTCTTTTTAGTTTAGAACGGAAAATGTCACGCCTCGCATGAGGCGTGTGAGTAGAAATCGCATTTTGCGTAGGCTGGCGGTTTACGCCACCGTGTCACGCCTCGCATGAGGCGTGTGAGTAGAAATTTTTCTGTACAATTACCCCGAAAATTTACCCGAGTCACGCCTCGCATGAGGCGTGTGAGTAGAAATTTCCTGCAAAAAATCTATGATGGCATTTCTGGTCACGCCTCGCATGAGGCGTGTGAGTAGAAATCTACGGCGTCCCAATTGCGTCGGCGGCGTTCCGTCACGCCTCGCATGAGGCGTGTGAGTAGAAATTTGCGACATATTTCGTAATATACGATGCTGCCGTTGCGTCACGCCTCGCATGAGGCGTGTGAGTAGAAATTTTGAGCAATTTTGTGGGGGAATGTAATGTTTTGGGTCACGCCTCGCATGAGGCGTGTGAGTAGAAATTTTTTTGTGATATTATGTGATTGATAGGAGGTGTAAGTCACGCCTCGCATGAGGCGTGTGAGTAGAAATTGCGGGCGGTTTGGCGGGCGGGCGGTTTGGAGTCACGCCTCGCATGAGGCGTGTGAGTAGAAATGGTCACATATGACGCTGCGGTTGCTGCGTTCCGGTCACGCCTCGCATGAGGCGTGTGAGTAGAAATTTTGTATGTTTTTGTTCAAACGACATAAAATCCGTCACGCCTCGCATGAGGCGTGTGAGTAGAAATTGCGGGCGGTTTGGCGGGCGGTGGATACAAATTGGTCACGCCTCGCATGAGGCGTGTGAGTAGAAATCTGCAATGGATAATAATTGTAACTGGTCTACCACAGTCACGCCTCGCATGAGGCGTGTGAGTAGAAATTCTGGAACGCCGTCTGCATGGCGGTGGACACGCCGTCACGCCTCGCATGAGGCGTGTGAGTAGAAATAAAAATATATGATTATGTTCCTGACGGTCAATTGTCACGCCTCGCATGAGGCGTGTGAGTAGAAATTGCGGGCGGTTTGGCGGGCGGGCGGTTTGGATACAAGTCACGCCTCGCATGAGGCGTGTGAGTAGAAATGCGGTTTATCCGCCACCGTTTCGCAAAATGGGGGTCACGCCTCGCATGAGGCGTGTGAGTAGAAATGGGGGACGTGGCGAAAGCCACAGGGGGGGCAGTGTCACGCCTCGCATGAGGCGTGTGAGTAGAAATTTGAACGTCCCCCTCGGGGGACGTGGCGAAAGCCGTCACGCCTCGCATGAGGCGTGTGAGTAGAAATTTCAATATCCCTGCAATGGTTTCCGGAAGAATATTGTCACGCCTCGCATGAGGCGTGTGAGTAGAAATTAATATCAAAAAAATATCAGAAAATCTAATATTCGTCACGCCTCGCATGAGGCGTGTGAGTAGAAATCCAAGGCTAGTGTTGTTTTTGGCAATTCTACTGTGTCACGCCTCGCATGAGGCGTGTGAGTAGAAATTCTGTGCCCATGAATTGTTTTTCAACACAGATTGAGTCACGCCTCGCATGAGGCGTGTGAGTAGAAATCCAAGGCTAGTGTTGTTTTTGGCAATTCTACTGTGTCACGCCTCGCATGAGGCGTGTGAGTAGAAATTCTGTGCCCATGAATTGTTTTTCAACACAGATTGAGTCACGCCTCGCATGAGGCGTGTGAGTAGAAATCACCGATTTCACATTCCCGGAAAAATCATGATTTGTCACGCCTCGCATGAGGCGTGTGAGTAGAAATCTTGCAAAATGGCATCTTGTTCCAGCAAATATATGTCACGCCTCGCATGAGGCGTGTGAGTAGAAATTCCAAAATGCCATATCCTGCACGATGCGACATGTCACGCCTCGCATGAGGCGTGTGAGTAGAAATTCATGATGTCCACATAGCCTTCTGTCCCGATGCCGTCACGCCTCGCATGAGGCGTGTGAGTAGAAATCCTGTGGCACTGCACGGACGATGTTGTAAATATCCGTCACGCCTCGCATGAGGCGTGTGAGTAGAAATTTTCCCACGAAATTTCTTTTTTAATTTCAATATAGTCACGCCTCGCATGAGGCGTGTGAGTAGAAATTTTCACATTTGTTACTGCCGCATTTATGATATTGTCACGCCTCGCATGAGGCGTGTGAGTAGAAATGTTGATGATGGCAGAAGGTATTCCAGATAAATAGTCACGCCTCGCATGAGGCGTGTGAGTAGAAATCCAAAATATCAATCAGCATTGCATAACCGGAATCATGTCACGCCTCGCATGAGGCGTGTGAGTAGAAATCATTTATTTTCCACAAATCATCATTCCACCCAGTCACGCCTCGCATGAGGCGTGTGAGTAGAAATTTATTTGTTTTTTCGTTTCTGCATGATAGAGAATGTCACGCCTCGCATGAGGCGTGTGAGTAGAAATCTATCCGTTGACCTATCATGTATATTCACTTCCGTCACGCCTCGCATGAGGCGTGTGAGTAGAAATCGTGCAACATGGCAGGATAGTTGTCAAACGGCAGTCACGCCTCGCATGAGGCGTGTGAGTAGAAATCGGGAAATTTGACAGCCATTTGTTTTCGCTGCGTCACACCTCGCATGAGGCGTGTGAGTAGAAATGTCTCTCGGAATAGAAAAAATGTTTAAAAGATGTTTTCGCATATGCTGGAAGATATAAAACAGCTTGCTGTCAAAACATTTGGAAGTGTACAAGTATGGAAAAAACATTATGTAGAAGTTGTATCTTTCGAAGAAATGCAAAAAAGTTATGCGAAGGTTGTTGCTTGGTATGTTGGCACAGGCACAATACTATCGAAATGAAAAAATAAAGCCTATGATAGACACACAATATGGAGAATGTGCTTTTGCATTTTTAAGGGTTTTATCAAAACAAATTTTGTATATACACCAACTCCAATGCTGTGTAAGTGCAAATACGATGATATCCATGATAAAAACGAAACAATCGTTTATCTGTCATCACATTTTTATCCCCCATACCAATTTATACTTTTCATCTGTCATAGCATATAAAAAAGAACTAGGACTTTTCCTAGTTCTGATTATTTTTATGCTCCGAAATTTGAAACTTCTTTCTGTTCTGTTATTTGCATATGCTGACGACGGTATGTATCATTGTCTTTTTGTTTCAACTCCGCTTCCAGTGCTTGTATTTCGTTTTGCAGTACTTCTTTTGTTTCTGGATTATTTGCAGAAGAAAGTTTTTGCTTTGTTTCTTGTAATGTTTTTTTCAATTTCTCTATTTCACGGTCTACAGCATCTGTATTGACGGTTGTTTTTACAAGTTTGGGTTTGTTTTCGTTTTCTGCATTTGTATGCGGTGATGCTTGGATACCTTCTTTTACAACATCATCAAATTTGATGGTCGGTGTTCCATCTACATCATGAGAAACTGCATATATCCCACTTGTTTCCGATTTTGGTTGATGTTCAAATGTATCAAATCGTTTTTTGATATCATATGATTGCTTTTGCTGTACAGTAACATCTTGCAGAGCTTGTACTTTTTTAGAAGAAACAACGGGTGGTTTTTCCGCTGTTGCAGGTGCTTGGTTTTCAAGGCGTTCCATCTGTTTTTGTATTTCTTTTATGTTTTTTTCTTTTTCTTGCGGAGATAATTGTAGATTTTCATCTTTTTGTTTGTTGGTGTATATGTTTTGTGAATTTCTGATGTAACCGATTTCATGAATATGCATATCTTCCTCTCTCCCCTCTTGTTACAATACAAAATCATTGATTTCAATATAGCATAAAAAGTTGTATTTTGCAACATACACCTCCAACATAACAGCAATGGTATTTGTGTTGATTTGCATACGGTTCTTCCTCTTTTCTTTCTGATGAAACAGAATATATAAATTGGTGTGCAAAATATGTACATCAGTTCCAAGCAAAAAAAGTGAGGAAAGTTTGTTTATTATTTTTCAAAAATACAATATCATTTTGTGGTTTCTTATAATTTTGATGATAAATATTTGTACAAAATCCCAATAAAAAATACTTGATTTTTCCAAAAAAATAGAATATGATAAACAAGACAACAACATATGGTAAGTCTTCAGGGCAGGGTGTAATTCCCGACCGGCGGTATAGTCCGCGAGCGTAGCAATACGCAGGATTTGGTGAAATTCCAAAACCGACAGTATAGTCTGGATGGGAGAAGATTATAACAACAAAAAGAATTTATGCTTTTATGTATATCAAAAGTAGTGGTATATGCTTTTTTGTATACCCATATTTTTTAACATATGCATTTTATTTCTTATGGATTTTTAGCCCTGAATGGACGATATCTCGTTCTTTCAGGGTTATTTTTGTATGGAAAGGAAGTGAATATTTTGCAAAAACAGGATTTTATGATGCGTGCGATTGCACTGGCAAAAAATGGAATCGGTGCGGTAGACCCCAATCCGCTTGTGGGGGCAGTGGTGGTCAAAGATGGTAAAATCATCGGCGAAGGATACCATGCACAATTTGGCGGATTGCACGCAGAACGAAACGCCTTAAACAACTGCCGGACTTCTCCCGCATCTGCCACACTTTTTGTCACATTGGAACCCTGTTGTCACACAGGAAAAACACCACCTTGTACAGAAGCCATTTTACAGGCAGGCATTCGCCATGTTGTTATCGGTTCTCATGACCCAAATCCATTGGTTGCAGGAAAGGGTGTTGCACAATTGAGGAATGCGGGTGTTATTGTAGAAGAGGGTTTTATGCAGGCAGAATGTGATGCATTCAATTTCTCCTTTTTCCATTATATCACAAAAAAACAGCCATTTGTTGCAATGAAGTATGCAATGACAGCAGACGGAAAAATTGCAACAGCAACAGGGCATTCCCAATGGGTAACCAATGAAGACAGTCGCTACAATGTACATACATTACGCAGACAATACATGGGTATTTTGACCGGTATTGGTACGGTGTTGCAAGATAATCCTTTGTTAAATTGTCGTTTGGGTGATGATGGACGAAACCCTATTCGCATTATTTGCGACAGTCGGTTGCGTATTCCATTGAATAGTCAGTTGGTACAAACTGCAAATAAAATCCCACTGTTGATAGCAACTTGTTCTAAAGACAGCAAAAAACAGAAAATGCTGGAAAAATACGGTGCGAAGGTGCTTGTATTCGAAGGAGAAAGCGTTCCTCTGCCTGCTTTGATGGACAAACTTGCCGAAAGACAAATCAGCAGTATTTTATTGGAAGGTGGCAGTACATTAAATGCGGCAATGTTGGAAGCCGGATTGGTGCAACGAATTTATGCATACATTGGGGCAAAAATATTTGGTGGTACTGTGGCAAAGTCACCGATTGGCGGTAACGGGGTGATATCACCGCAATACGCACAGACATTGGAGTTGATGGAAACAAAAACATTTGATAATGATATACTGTGTGTTTATAACGTAAAGTGAGGAGAATTGCAAATGTTTACAGGAATTATGGAAGAGCTTGGCAAAATACAATCCATTTCTTCAACAAAAGATGGTACTCATTTGGAAATTGCGGCAAACATTGTGCTGGAAGGTACAAAACTCGGAGATAGCATTGCAGTCAATGGCGTATGCTTAACCGTAACAGCAATCAAAAAAGAGGGATTTGTTGCTTTCGTGATGGCAGAGAGTTTAAGATGTACCAATTTGGTGGATTTGAAACAAGGTGACAGCGTCCATCTGGAACGTGCAATGGCGGCAAATGGACGCTTTGGCGGACATATTGTAACAGGGCATATTGACGGACAAGGTGTTTTACGTTCCAAAAAAAAAGAGGGGGCGGCGGTTGTGTGTACCATCTGTGCAGATGAAACCATTTTGTCAGGCATCGTAAAAAAAGGTTCCATTGCCATTGATGGTATCAGCTTAACCATTATGAATGTCACAAAAGATACATTTTGTGTAGGCATTATCCCACATACGGGAAATCACACTACATTATTACAACGTCCGATAGGATACCATTATAATTTAGAAACAGATGTGATTGGAAAATATGTGCAAAGGTGCTTGACAAGCACAGCACCCATCACAACATCAAATATCACAATGGATTTTTTGAGAGAACATGGATTTTGATAGGAGGATTGTTATACCATGAGAGCATATCATACAATCGAACAAGCATTAGAAGCATTGCGTCAAGGGAAAATGATTTTGGTCACTGATGACCCGGAACGAGAAAATGAGGGAGATTTGATTTGTGCGGCAGAATTTGCGACCACAGAAAATGTGAACTTTATGGCAACACACGCAAAAGGTTTAATTTGTATGCCAATGAGTGAAGAACTTGGCAAAAAACTGATGTTGCCACAGATGGTAACCGAAAATACAGACAATCACAGCACAGCATTTACCGTATCCATTGACCACATTGATACAACCACCGGTATCTCTGCAAAAGAACGTGGATATACTGCCCGCAAATGTGTGGATAAAGATACAAATCCGCAGGATTTTCGTCGCCCCGGACATATGTTTCCGCTCATTGCACGTCGTGGCGGTGTTTTGACAAGGGAAGGACATACAGAAGCAACTGTGGATTTGATGCGTTTGGCAGGATTGCAACCTTGTGGATTGTGTTGTGAAATCATGGCAAATGACGGTACCATGATGCAGACCAAAGACCTTTGGGTGTTTGCGGAAGAATATGACTTGGTATTTATCACCATACATGATTTGCAAAATTATTGCCGTCGCCATGAAAAACACGTTGTATGTGAAGCAGAAGCAAAAATGCCCACAGAATATGGAGATTTTCGTATTTTTGGTTATGTAAATGATTTAACGGGAGAGCATCATGTGGCTTTGGTAAAAGGTGAAATCGGAGATGGAAAAAACCTGCTTTGTCGTGTACATTCTGAATGCCTGACAGGAGATGTGTTTGGTTCGCATCGTTGCGATTGTGGGCAACAACTTGCCAATGCAATGGCACAAATTGAAAAAGAAGGCAGAGGCATTTTGTTGTATATGCGTCAAGAGGGCAGAGGTATTGGGTTAATCAACAAATTGAAAGCATATGCATTGCAAGAAAAAGGCTTAGATACCGTAGAAGCAAATTTAGAACTTGGCTTTGCACCGGATTTGCGGGAATACTGGATTGGGGCACAAATTTTGCAAGACTTGGGTGCAAAAGAAATCCGTTTGTTGACCAATAACCCTACCAAAATATATGGTTTGGAAGGGTTTGGCGTTTCCATTACAGAGCGTGTCCCTATCGAAATCAAACCACAGGAAGAAGATAGATTTTATTTGCAGACAAAACAACAAAAAATGGGACATCTGTTTTCCAACATGATGTAAAAAATAAAAGGAGGCTATCATTATGCATATATTAGAGGGATACTTAAATGGAAGTGATATGAAAATCGGCATTGTTGCTGCCAGATTTAATGAATTGATTGTCAGCAAACTCATCAGCGGGGCAAAAGATGCATTGTTGCGTCATGGTGTGAATGATGATGCCATTACATTGGCATGGGTACCGGGAGCATTTGAAATTCCAAACATTGCATCTCAAATGGCAAAAAGCGGAAAATATGATGCCATCATTTGTTTGGGAGCAGTGATTCGTGGTGCAACATCACATTATGATTATGTGTGCAGTGAAGTGTCTAAGGGCATTGCACAGATTGCATTACAAGAAGAAATGCCTGTCTTGTTTGGAGTATTGACAACAGATACGATTGAACAGGCAATCGAGCGTGCAGGAACAAAAGCGGGCAACAAAGGGTATGATGTCGCCTGTGCCGCAATCGAAATGGTGGATTTGACAAAAAAATTGAAGTAAGAAACAAAACCGCATCTAAATAAACTGCACCCCATTTATGAATCATAAGTGGGGTGATTTTTATGCCAAAGAGAGTAGCAAAGAAAAAGTATACATCGACATTCAAACAATATGCAACGAGAATATGCGGGATACAGAAACATTGCACCGCATCTTTTGCAAAGAAACGCCCAAGCTGACAAACTTAACCCGAAGTGAATCAAAGACTTGACAGCGTTTCACCTGTTTAAAGAAAACCCATATCTACCTTTGAAAATTTCAATTTATGGAACATTTTAAGGAAGCGGTCATAGACGTATCTTGATTGCTACAACAACAAACGAATCAAGGCAAAGCAAAATGGCTTGCCACCCGCTTTACACAGGCAACAAGCCATTTTCGTAACCTGAACAACATTTACTTTAAAATATGTCTGATTTTTTGGAGTCAATTCATATCCTGTCCAGCTATTTTTATAGTTTTCTAATCACATCTTAAAAAGCCACTTTCAAAAACAGTGCCACACAACATAAAATTATCGCAAACGGAACATATATATAACGTCCCACACAGTACCATATGGCTGTATTATGTGGTTTTTCACAGCCTTTATTGAGTTCATGGAACAGCTCCTCTTTTTTCATAATCCAGAACCATGAAACAGCCCCCAGTGTCGCCCCAATCGGAATAATATAAATAGATACCAAATCCATCCAAGGGCCCCATTGGAAAATTGCTTCCATATGGATACCAAATCCCAAACAAATCAAACATAAAATGACCAATACCATTTTACGGCTCAATTTTGGGAATTTATGTAACAAAGATTCGCCCACAGCTTCAAACATATTTTGCAAAGAGCTAACCCCTGCAAAAATCATCGCAAGATACAAAATGATAGAGAAAATACGACCAAATGGAATATCCTGCAAAATCGTTGGCAATGTCACAAACAACAAACCAGGGCCTGCCCCAACATCTAATTTGTAAGAAAAAGAGGCAGGAATGATAACCAATGCTGCCACAACTGCTGCAATGGTATCAAAAACTGCAGTATGGCGGGAAACAGAAATCACATCTTCTTTTTCACTCAAATAAGAACCGTATACAATCATACCGCTACCTGTAATGGATAATGAGAAAAACGCTTGCCCCATTGCCCAAATCCAAACCATAGGGTCTTTCAACGCCTCCCAACGAGGTAGCAACATAAACAAATATCCTTCCAAAGAATTGGGCAACATCGCCACACGCACAGCCAAAATGATAAAAATAATGAAAAATACCGGCATCATAATTTTATTTGTTTTTTCAATGCTTTTTGCTCCCAAAAATAATGTCAATAATGTGCCGACAACAATAATGATATGGTATGGAATGACAGAATGTGGTGTCATGGAAAACGATTCAAACCAAGCACCTGTATCCACTGTCATTAACGTTCCCGTCACAGACTGCACAAACGCACGCAATACATATGCCACAATGACTGCATACCCAATGGCAATGCACATAGAACCTGCCAAAGGCAACCAAGCCAAAATACTGCCGGCTTTTCCTGCTGTTCCCCCTCTGGTGCTCCATGCATTTTCATAAGAGCCTAATGTACCCGTTCTGGAACGTCGCCCGATTGCAAACTCTGTGGGTAAGCCTACATAACTAAATATGAAAATAAATAACAAATAAATCAGTAAAAATGCTCCACCACCATTGCTCCCCAACTTGCTGGGAAAGCCCCATACATTTGCCATTCCCACAGCAGAGCCGACAGATGCCAGAATAAAGCCCCAACGACTAGCAAAACCTTTGTGCTTTTTTTGTGTTTCCATGATATAATCTCCTTTCGATTTCTCGCCTTTGATATCGCATTTCATGCCTTTTGTATGGTAAAACAAAAAAAGTCCTCTGTCCCAATACTAGGACAGAGGACGAATAGACTCGTGATACCACCTCTGATTTAGGCATACCTCACAGCATACCCCTTACAATGTACAAACATACACCTGTGCTGTATCGGGCACTCCCGTCCTGCCCTACGTCTTCTTTTCAGGCAGGCTGCTCCGGAATGTATTCAAGTTGGGGGAACCTATACCCTTTCACCAAACGGGTACTCTCTGCAAAGCCCTTTCCACTCTACTTATTTCCTTCTCCGCATTAAAGCATATATGCGATGCATTTACTTTATCACAATATACTGTACAAGTCAAGCATACATTTGTATTTCTTGGAAAGTATTTTTTATCAAACATATTCTATGTGATTTTACCTTGCAATATACCATATATTTGCTTTGTTTTCTTCATGTTTATTTATGTTTTTGCAAAAACAGCCGATAAATATAATAAATATATCATGCCATAACATACATCATAAGCAAAAAAGGAGGAAATTTTTATGCGTGTCTATGCAAACAAACTGAAACGTATGCGTGCAAAACATTATAGTAATCGTTTTGCTGTACAAAACAAAATCGGTGCATTACGCAAACAACTACAGCAAGTCAAAGGCAATCCAAAATTATCTTCCGCAGAAAGGGCAAGAAAAATAAACACACTCAAAAAACAAATTCAACACTTTGAAACCGAAGTCACCGAAATGGTAAAACAAGAAAAACAGCCCGACATTTCCCCTGTACAAACAGAAAGCATAAAAGATATAGAATCCATCAAAGCGGAACAACGAGCAAAAGACAAGGCAACCGATATACAACCACAAAAACAACTTGACTCCTTTGCACATCAACCGAAAACAGAAACAGCCGGTATCTATAAGCCATCTCATGATGAAACAGGGAACACTACCATCACATTTGATACACCGGAACAGACAAAACAACACAAATAACCTGAAATACCGCATAAAAAAGGGTAGGAACTCAGATATTCCCACCCTTTTTTGTTCTCTGTTTTTTATTCCTTTTTTCTTGGATTATACAAATGTTCTGTTTTCATAATTTTTGCTCACAATGTCCCAATCAATCAAAGAAATGAATGCATCAAAATAATCAGGACGACGATTTTGATAATCTAAATAATATGCGTGTTCCCACACATCTACTGTCATCAAAGGTGCAAATTTTGTAAAATCAGGTACATCTTGATTTGGTGTAGAGCAAATGGAAAGACTGCCTGTTTTGTCTGCAACCACATATGCCCAACCGGAACCAAAACGACCTAAGGCTGCCTGTTTTAATTGTGCAATCATTTCTTCCATGCTGCCAAAATCACGGTCAATCGCTGCTTGCAATGCCTGCGATGGTTTTGTTGCTATATTGGGGGCATTTAATGTAGAAAAATAAAGTTGATGATTATATACACCGCCGCCATTGTTTCGTACAGCAGTTTGTGCAGATTGTGGCAAAGTGTCCAATTTTGCCAATAAGCTGTTTAAGGATAAGCATTGATATTCTGTGTGAGGCTCTAATGCCTTATTCAAATTTTCAACATATGTGTGCATATGTTTATCATGATGAAAATGTAGTGTTTCTTCTCCCAAGACAGGGGATAAAGCGTCATATGCATATGGAAGTGCTTGCAATGAAAACGGATAATGGTTACGCATTGGAATCATCCTTTCTTTTTCACAATCATTACACTGTGTCTGATAAGTAAAATATATATGTTATTATACTATATCAACATATGTATGACAATAACATTGATACCCATACAAAAATTGACAACATATATCTATCCTCCTCTGCAACCAATAAATTTTACGGATACGAAACATTTCGTAGCCAAAAATAACAAATAGATTGACAGATATTGATAACGGTTACATCATTTCCAATACAATCCCATCTGTGTATCCCGAAAATAAACTGCCTTGCTTTTCTCAAAACCTGCGGCTGTAAAATCAAATGCACATACACTTTTGCAATGTTATTTGTATAAAAGCAAAATTGCAAATAAATCTACTATGTTGTTTTTTGGTATCTGGCATTAGCTCCACAGGGGCATCTCTATGTTGTTTGAAACATTCAAATACGCAACGCTGACACCTTACACCCTTTTTTTCAACCAAACCTCTTTATTTCCTATTTTTCTGCTTTTTTGGAAACCAAGGAATACAGCGATTGACTTGTTTGCAATAGTCCAGATAAGTCTGCCCATATTGTTTTGTCAACCATTTTTCTTCGGTAAATTTCATCAACACCGTAATATCCAGCCAATACAGTAGTGGTAGAAGTAACAGCCATATATTTGCAAACAATAATGCTATGCCTGTCAATGCAATGGCAATGGCAACATAAATGGGATTGCGTACCCACAAATAAATACCGTTTGTCACCAATTGATTGTTTTGAATTTTCTGCTCAATTTTTGTGACAATCACCGCTTGTATCCATATCCAGACAGCCAATACAAGCAACACAACACCAAAAATCAAAAATGGTACACGCAGTACTTCCATACTGCCAGATGCCAAATAACCAAAATTCCATAACCATATGCCAATCAATAACAATACTACCATAGATACCACACAGAGTGGGCCAACACCGTAAATCGGTAAATGCTCTTTTTTTGTCATATTCCACCTCTTACATCAATGCTATTTTCCAATGCCTGTATTTTGTTTTGCGGTATTTCTTTTGTTTCTGAGTGATTTGCAGAAGAACGTTTTTGCTTTGTTTTCATTTTCCGCATTTGTATTCGGTGATGGTTGCACGCCTTCTTTTGCAATATCATCAAATTTGATTGTCAGTGTGCCATTTGCATCATGAAAAACTGTGTATATACTGCTTGTTTCCGATTTTGGTTGATGGCAGATTCATTTTTTGTTGATGTGACTCATTTCATGGATACACATACCTTTCTCTCTTCTTGTTACAATGGTTCTGCAAGTGGTTGATTTTTGAAAAACCGTATGCTATCATCAGTATATCATACAAATGATTCGGAGGATAGGCAGTATGTTTGATTATAACGCATTTGAACAAGATGTTATACAGCAAATGACAATCGTTTTTCAGCGTTGGACGGCAGAACATGACGACATTTACATCTTTTCATTGGATTGTACAAGACAAATGGATTCGATTGGTGTGATTGCAAACACAACACATTACTTGGAAGAGCAAACACAAGAAGATTTGGACACATATTGGTACAATAAGTATTGTGAAGAAGCATGGGAATTGTTTGATACTTTTCAGACGATTTCAGAAAATATGCAAACATACACAAATGAAAAAGAAGATATGTTTATCAATCCAAAAACGTATACATATACAGAAGCATTTGACGAGCATTGCGACGAAATTATCAAACGGTGTCAAAAAGCACTCATACAGTTTCGAGAAAAAATCAATCCAAAATATGCAAACATATTGTTGACATTGCAAGTAGGAGAATATTTAGACAGTGATGAAAAAGCAGAGATATTCCAAGCAGTCAATACCGAAACAGCCAGCCAAGAATATGTGGCACATATTCCGGAGTTTGTATAATACCAACTGCAAAAATAATACATAAAAAAGCCCCGCCTTTTGTATCAAGCAGGGGCTTTTGTTATTTTGTTATCCCACACATTTTTTGCAAGGTGTCAAACCTCTTGCCAATGCATTTTCCAATGTGCTTGGACTATACGAACCACCATTACAAGAGCCACTGTAATGATAGCGTTTTCCTGTTGGTGTGACATATACAGTGCGACTATTGGATTTTTGTTTTGCAGCAGCTTGTTGTTTTGCAATTTGTTCTTGCTCTGCCTTTTCTGCAGCGATACGCTCTTGTTCCGCTTTTTCTGCAGCGATACGCTCTTGTTCCGCTTTTTCAGCGGCAATGCGTTCTTCTTCTGCTTTTTTAGCAGCAATGCGTTCTGCCTCTTTTTGTTTGTCAACAATCGTGTATGTGACAGTATTGCTTGTGATATCATCAGATTGTAGCGAGATGTGAAAACTACCTTCATTCGATAATGTCTTTAAGCGTAACACGCCCTCATCAGAAATGTTGATTTCTGCCAGTGTTTCATCAGAAACCGTTGCGGAAAGTTTGGATAAGTCCGCATCTTCGGGTGCGTATGTCCAAGACAATGTTTTTTCTTGGTTGATATCAAATGTCTGTGCATCTTCTGTAATGGTGAGTGTTTCTATCGCCGGTGTTTGCAGATTGCTGTACACCACCAAACCAATCAGAATCAGTATCGGAATAAAAACATACAACCATATCTTTTTTTTCTGATTTTGATTCTTGTTAAAATTTACATCTTCCATATAACCCCTCCTAAAAACATACATAAAAACCTATTCGATACAATTATATCACAAAAAGTGTTTAAATTTTATATAAATTTCATTGTTTGTGATATAAATTGTAACATAACAACGATATGTTGCAGTGTGCGTATTCGGAAGGTATGGAGTGTATTGGATATTCCAATCAGTGTTCAGAGAAACCGTTTTATGTTGTCTTAATTTTTTATACTGTATACCATTACAATTCTGTCGATTTTTCCAATTTTTTTCTCTCTTGCATTTTGTTCTGTGTTGTCCGTTTCATCAGAGGCATTGTAGGGAGCATTTGTGGCATGGGGTTTTTGCTTGCCCCATACATGACAACTTCTGTTGATATGTGCAAATACAACGTTATTCGTCCAATCTGTGTGTCCAATAATGACCAGACAAAGCAATGCCAGTGATTTTCCGGCAAGTTGATTATCTTCTACAAAACTTTGTCCACCATATGGCACAAGTCAAAGTGTATGCCCCATAAAAAGATAGCTGTCATCTATGAAATAAATTTACCACCCAGTCGTTTTTGGGAAGAATATGCTGATATTTTGCATGAATATTTTTCTGCATGGGCGTGTCAACTCTTTCTTGCCATACTCTGAAAAAGGAAATGCTCCATAAGTTGTATCGTAAGATATTTGAACATTGTTTTTTGCTTTCTATCATACATTTTGATGGTTCTGTTTTTTTGTTAGTTTAAACTAACTATATCATAACACAAAAAATCAAATTTTCAATGAACGTATCAAAAAACAGCCTGCAATATATGCAGACTGTTTTTCAGTCAGTATCAAACGATTTTCTCATACTATATGTTTTAGTGATTGCATACGACTTCTCGTTTTGGTTTCTGCAACAAAAATACAACGCTAAAACAACATAAACAACTGTAAAAATCCCACAAAGTAAATACCCGCTCTATATGAAATGTATTGTAAAAAAACATGATGAGAGCAGTATATGGCATGGTAATCAAATCCGTCATCACAAAACATACCAATCCAAACAAGTCTAACAAAAGTACAATTATGATACACAGTTTTCTGCTTTGTTTGTTTTGGAATACCGATTTATTCCGACTACGCATATAAAAGCCTAAGACAATGCCCGTAAAAACTTGTACCAGCCCTAATGTAAAATCAAACAGAAACGGGTCAGCTGTTTGGATACTATGGTATACAAAATAAAACAATAGATTGCACAATATACTTACAAACAAACATTTGATAAATAGGCTTTGATAATTTTTTGCTGTAAAAAGTACTTTCATATCATCACTCCTGTTGGTATGGATAAAATAGAACAATAATCGCTTGATACCGAATATTGTTATGTTGCAAATGAGAGAGATTCTTTTATTATCATATTACAAACTATCAGAATAGTCAAATTGAAATGCCAAAAAAAGACATCTCTGCAAAGGCAATATGCCGTTTTTTGAGATGTCTTTTACATATTATTTTTTGACAACTATTTCAATTATATCAAACATTGCTGTTTGGCAACTGAAATTGATTTACCATATCTTTCAAAAGTTGAGATTGCGATGCCAATTCTTCACTGGCTGCCGCAGACTGTTCGCTGGTAGCGGAGTTTGTCTGCACAACAGATGAAATTTGCTCTAAGCCTTCTGTAATATGTGAAATTTTGTTTGCTTCCTGTTCCACTGCACTTGCTACTTTTCCCATATCACTGACTGCCAATACTGCCAACTCTGTGGTTTTATGCAGTGACTTGGTTACACTGTCAACAATATTGCTGCCTTTTTCAACGGTTTTGATAGAGTTTTCAATCAACTCTTTTGTTGCCTTAGCCGCTTCGTCAGATTTCGATGCCAAGTTGCGGACTTCATCAGCAACTACAGCAAATCCTTTCCCCGCAGAACCTGCTCTTGCCGCTTCCACCGCAGCATTCAAAGCAAGAATATTGGTTTGGAATGCAATATCCTCAATCGTTCCGATAATATGGCTGATTTTTTCGGAAGATTGTGTGATTTCTGCCATCGCAAGCGTCATATCCTGCATTTGTGCATTGCTGTTGTGTACCTGTGCCCCTGCTAACTCTGCGTGTTTTTTGGAATCATCTGTGTTGGCAACCGTTTTTTGTGCTTCGTCAGCAATTTGTGTCACAGTGTTTACCAATTCCTGCACAGAACTTGCTTGCTCTGTTGCCCCTTGTGCCAATGCTTGTGCTCCATTGGAAATTTGCTCCGCACCTGATGAAATTTGTTCTGCACTCGTGCGAATTTGCAACAATACATCACTCAATTTATTTTTGATTTTTTGAATGGATACCAATAATGGATAAAAGTCACCAACATAATATTCTTTGGTTTGGCTTTCTATTACAAAGTTTCCATTTCCCATTTCTTCCAAAAGGTAATCAATATCTTTCAACATGAAACGCAAACTGTTTACGATAACATGGGTGCTGTTCACCAATTCACCGACTTCATCTTGACTTTCATAATTCGGTACGGGTGTATCCAAATCACCTTCTGCAAGCAATTTCAAGCGTGCAGAACAATCTTGCATCGGTTTGCCGATTTTCATAGCCAAACGAATGGCAATAAAAGAGGCAATGATTGCAGTGATGATAACCATAACGATGGTGATAAACAAAGCCAACATTGCTGTGCTGATAAAGTCAGCGACAGGTGCATTGACGGCAATACTCCAACCATTGGTATCTTTGACAGGTGCATAGGCTGTAAACTTTTTCATACCATCAAAACGATATGTCCCAAAACCGGCACTGCCTTGAATCATATTCTGCTGTATGCCAGCCAATGAGCTTAAAGATTTATCGCTCTGTGCTTTTGCAATGATATTGTCTTGACTACGCACGATGTCCAAGTCTTTGTGGGCAATCGTAGTGCCATTCATATCCAGCATATAAGCAGAACCATTTTTGCTGATTTCCAAACTGCTCATAATATCAGACAAGAAGGTTTCTTTTGGGATAAAGCAAAGCACACCTACCACTTTGCTGTTTGGTTTCCCATTTTCCCAAATAGGTGCGGAAACAACAATGGTTGCTTCATTTGTGATATTTGAAAGCAGTGGTTCGGAAACATAAACTTTCCCATCTTTGGATTGTTGGAAGTAAGTACGGTCGCTGTAATTTTGACCATTGAACAAACTCACACCATTCAAATCCAACAGATTGTATCTGGTAAAACCATATGTATTTGCTTTTTCCTGCAAAACGCTTTTCTTTTCTTCAACACTAATCGCAGGGTCGGAAAGGCGAATAACTGTACCTACTTCATTTGCGATATTTTTGTATGCCTGCAATTCGTAAGAAACTCTGTCAGCAGCTACTGCAGCCACTTTTTTCATACTTGCTTCCAATGTTACATTTGTTCCATGATACCCTAAAATACAAGCAATTCCACCAACTAAAATCAATGAAATTACAACGGTTGTAATCATAGAAAACATAATTTTTGACTTAATACTTTTCATCATAACACAGCCTCCGTTAAAACAAAAATCCCCATGTTTGGGTAGCATCTCATGTGATTTCTATCAACAATCGTGTTTGAATATCAAACCCCTTTCTTTTGCACGTATTGCACGCATTTCTTTCAATATAACACATTCTTACATATTATCCTATGTTTTTTACAAAATATCCGACAATTTGTATAATTTGATATATTTTCCAATTTTTTCAACACATTTTTGTTAAAATTTATTGTTTTTCCCATCAAAAAATTGAATATAGGCATATCCTATCAAATATCATGCGATAGCATACATCAAAATGATATGTCCGAAGCAGGCAGATGATATGCAAAACATAAAAAAATCGGAACACACCTCTTTCGCTATGTTCCGATTTGGTTTTACTGTTTTGTTTGGATAGGAAAGCGTGTTTTCGTATATGCAAAATACTTTTTTATAGTGGTTGCATCATTTCCAACACAATCCCATCAGGGTCCCGAAAATAAAACGCCTTACTTTTCCCAAAACCTGCGGCTGTAAAGTCAAAGTTTTTGGGAGCGGATAAACATTCCACATGATTTGCACATAATCTCTGATACACTTCTTCGATATCGTCTGTATAAAAGCAAAGCTCTGATATGGAGGTGGTAAACAAGTCCCCTGGTTGTTTTTTTGTATCACAATCCAAAAACTGAATCAGCTCCACAGGAGGCACATCTATCTTTTCGGAACCGTTCAGATATGCTACTCTGGCTTTACAACCTTTTCGCCCAAACAATGCATCTGTTTCTGCCTCTTCCATCAAGATTTCACCCTGAAATTGTAAACCCAGAATATCACGATAGAAAGCAAGCGAACGCTCTATATCAGAAACCGTTAAGCCTACATGATAAATTTGACCAACCATCTTATTCCAACCTCCTTTTACAATAAAATATTATGATGTCATGGTTTTTAGAGAATTTCCAAAATTTCTGCTGTTTCTTTGCGTTGGAAATGTCGTTCAGAAGGGAGAGCATCTTCTGCGGCGTAGCCAATCGGGAACAATGCAATCAAATGATATCCTTTCATTTGGGGATACATTTCTTGCAACATGGAAACATCGAAATAAGCCACCCAAGTGGTGTGTAGCCCAATGTGTTGCGTAGCAAGCATCATATGGGTAGCGACAATGGCAGCATCTATATCCGCAAAATTACGTTTGTCAAAAGTGCGTTCCCAACCGCCCGCCTCTTGGTAACCCACAACCAGAAAATTGTCTGCATCAAATGTGCAATGACTTGCTTTTCTGATAGTTTCTTTTGCCTGTGCAGAGGCAAGCCAGAAAATTTTGAATGGTTGGGTATTGACAGCCGTAGGTGCAATTCTTCCAGACTCAATGATTTCCTCTATCAAGTGCGGTTCCACCTTTTTTGTTGAGAACTTTCTGCAAGAATATCTGTTTTTTATCAGTTCATGAAATTCCATGCTACTTTCCTCCTTTTTGTCATTTTGTAATGGATAGAATTGTTTTGCACATATGATAGCAAAAAAAGAATGGCTTGAAAAGCAGGCACTTTTTGGTGTCCGATGTATGTTGATGTGCGAAAAGCGGTTGCTTCTATGATAAATGTTCCCATAAATCAATCAAATCGTATTTTGTATACAATTACGGGTTTGTCAAAAAAATACTCTATCTGAAGTATGTGTCAGATAGAGTATTTGGGTGGTTTATACGAATCAGTAACGAGTATAAACCGTAATTTTTTCAGACATATTGGCATCATATCTAGGATGATTTGGATCAGATTGCATTTGTAAAATCCTACTGCCTTGTCCTTCTGGCCAATCTATGATATGAGATGGACCGGAATCGGTTCCGTCAAAATATTCGGAATCAAATTCGGGATCATACCCTTTTGGTTCAGTGACAAGCATCCAATGTGTAGATATATTTGGATCTCCTTTACAAACCAAGTCACCAACTTTGATTTCGTTCCAGTTGCTATGGACACGAGCGGGTGCATCGCCGAAAATATAATCAAACGCATAATTAGCCCAAGCAGCACAGTCAATCGCATAGGTGCCTCTATTGGAGTAATAAGAACCAATACTATCACTTTCATAAAATGTTGATTCAACATGATGATTGCTGTTGTAGATTTCAGATTCTTCCCAATGGTAGCCATCAGGGAAACGTCGTCTGAGTTCTTCGATTTTGGCAAGCACTTCTGCTTCTGTTTTGGCAGGTGTGTTTGTATTTGGTTTTTCCGCAGGGCTTACTGGTTCAGGATTTGTCTGTGGCACAACAGGATCTGGCACAATTGTTTGAGATTGCGGTTTGCTCAAATCATATTCTTTGTTGTTGATAAATTCGTCCATACGAATTAAGACAGCGCATGCCTGTGCTCTTGTCATGTTACGGCCACCTTCAAATTCGTTATTGTCGGTACCTGATAAGATACCAAGTTCATAACAATAGGCAACTGCATTTTTGTATCTACCGTTTCCGATGTTGGTAACGCGATGCCAGTCATTGATATTATCTCCAACATGGTCAATATTGGTGTCACCGAGAACATCATTTGCTTTCAATACATTGTAAGCGGTCAGAGCCATTTCATAGCGAGACATGGGTTGTGTCCCTGTGGTATGCCAGTTGTTGCTGTCTGCCATCATCGTATTATCTGTATAATCCATGACATCAGACGCATTCATGAATGGCAGATACCATTTTTGATTTTGACCGGGTGTCTTGAATTTATGCACTTCATTTGGAGCGAATGCTTTTGTCAGCATTGCATGGAATTCCACATGTGATACAGGTGCATTTGGATTGAATTTATTGTTACCAACACCAGATACATAGTTGTTGTTTGCGGCAGCTGTAATATATCCAGTAGCCCAATGGGAAGATGGTACATCTGTAAACTGTTGTGCCGCATAAGCGTTTCTGATGAAACAGGATGCCATAATACATACAGCACCAATCAATAAATGTCTTTTGTAATTTTGCATAATGTATATCTCCTTTTATATGTTGATGACTACTTGTTTTTTGCGATATCGCTGAAACAATGCAAATAATTTATTTCAGTATAACATAAAAAACAGGAAATACATACAAAAATTTACATATTTTGAAAATATCTTTTCAAAGAACAACTTATCGTATAAAAAACTTGACAAAACATACAGAACCGATTAAAACAAACAATGCTTACATTGAGGAATATAGAAAAAATATCAAGAACAGGGGAACAAACACATGAAACCATATAGCAATATTTCTATTGTATATGCAATCCTTGCCATGATTGGTATTACACACACACATTATTTTGCATTGGGCATGATGTTTTCCCTTGTATTGCTTTTATTGGAAAAAACTTTTCCTTTTTATGCAAAGTATTAAGTTTTTGCAAAAATTTGGCGATAATAAAATAAAAGGGTATGTTACAAAATCAAAAGGAAAGGACAGATGACAGTATGCAAATCAACACAAATACCGGTGCTGCTATGTTTGAGGTATATCGTTCTGCCGCTATGCATGGAAAAGTAGGTGCATTACAACCAAAAAACTTTGCACAAATGGTGCAGGACGTACGGAAACAACCCATAGGACAGACAGAAAAAACAACCGCAACAAAAGAAATATCCAAAGATGATGAAATGGCTGCATTCAAGCAGGAAATTTATGAAGAATTAGCTGAAATCAACAAAATGCATTCCTCTGCTACATTATCCAATGCCGTACATATCACAGAAGATGGATTTCAACGCATGAAAGATGACTCTGCATATCGCAAAAAAATTATGAACTGGTTGCGAGAAGATGCGATTGCTTCCCATGGTATGCCTTATGGTGTGCATATTACCACAAGAATTACAGGAGCGGGTGCAACTTCTTATGGTGCAAATGTGTATCCTGCGGACAGTGCAGCTGAGAAAGCTGCGAAAAAACAGCTGGCTGACAAAAAAGCAGAAGGGGCGTTTTACCGCTCCGAGCGTGCAGATGCCGAACGCAGGGCAGCACAACGCAAAAGAGATGAAGCGTTTATCATGAGAGAACGCCAACAGCGTGAAATGATACAGAAAATGATACAAAACAAGCATATGGCACAAAATCAGCACGTACAAGGTGTCACTACGCAAAGTTACAGCAATATAGATATTGTGGAAATGATGCTTGGTCAAGGCTTCTATATTTAAACAGAAAACAAAAATGGTATGACCATTGAAACACCCAAATTGGTGTATCAATGGTCTTTTTTTGTATACAACAAAAGTCACTGATAGAAATGCAATGGAATATAAGATATACTGTATGGAAACCAGAAATTTTTATAGAAATTGTTGTAACATTTCGATGGTTCGGCAGTCTTATAGATGTATGAAAAGAGGTGATTGTGTGGAAAACTTTGAACAGGTGTATGCACAGTATTATGATATGGTCTATCAATACATACTATCATTATGCAAAGATAAAGTATGGGCAGAGGAAATTACACAAGAAACATTCTTCAAAGCACTCAATAAGATAGACAACTTTCGAGGGGAATGTAAGTTGTATGTGTGGCTTTGCCAAATTGCAAAAAATACCTTTTATACAGAAATCAAAAAACAAAAAAGACAAACCTCGGCATTTCCACTGGATACAATACCGGCACAGGATATGCTTGAAAAAAACATATTTGACAAAGCGGATGCACTTCACTTACACAAAGTTTTACACACATTAGATGCCCCCTATCAGGAGGTGTTTTGGATGCGTACTTTTGGAGAACTGTCATTCAAAGAAATTGGATTTCTATTTGAAAAAACGGAAAGTTGGGCACGTGTGACGTATCATCGGGCTAAGATGAAAATAAAGGAGGGAATTTTATGAAATATCCATGTAATCTCATTCGTGATATACTGCCACTGTACGTGGATAATGTGTGCAGTGCAGAAAGTAAAGAAATTGTAAAAACGCATTTAGCGGATTGCACTGTATGTACGGCTTATTTTCAATCCATGATAGCACAAGAACAGGAAATTGATATCTCCATGTCTTGTGACAAAGACAATGAGGTAAAAAAAGCCTCCTCTTTTCGAGCAGTCAAGAAAAAAATACGACACAAACAGATTATCATTGCCATCAGTTCCATGCTTGTGTTAATGGTGATACTTTTCTTGGTAATTGGCATATTGAAGCAGTCCACAAGAGTGGTTTCGTATGAAAACAATCTCTCTGTTTCTATGGTAGATGGGAATTTGGTCGGACGTCTGTATGGCAGTGAGCATATCAGCCTAAAAAGTAAGACAGTGGTTATCCGGCAAGATGGGCAAGCATTTAGATGTGTGTTTTATATTTTGACAGATAGCATTTGGAATGACATGATTACAAGCGAAACGGTATTTTCGGAATATGTCATTTGCCCAAAAGATAAGCGTGCTGATGCGATTGACCGTGTATATTATTACACAGGAGAGTATACCGATTTAGAACGTATACAAGGGGCAGAAATGGAGAGCGTGATACAACAGTCACAACTGCTTTGGGAAAAAAATACATGAAAAAGAAAGCAGGAAATTTTATTTATTTCCTGCTTTTGATGATTGCACAAATCACCAAAAATACAATCATTTTCGTATAGCGATTTGCATCATTCTGTTTCTTTTGTTTTTTATCGTAAAAATCATAATTCGTTATAACCAATAAGAGATAATATTTGCTATAAAAAAAGGGACTGTCCGTTTTTATAAACAGACAGTTCCCATATCCATTATGTTAATCATTAAACACAGGGCCGCCGCCTTCTGTCAAACAACCTTCTGTACTTTGTTGTGGAATTTCTTCCACGGGTACCTGTGTAGGTGCCGGCTGTTGTGGTACAGGTTGTTGTGCCTGTACTTTTTGTGCAGCTGCTTTTTCCATTTTTTCTTTTTGTACAGCGTGTGCAGCGGCTTTTTCTGCCTCTGTTTTTTCAGCAGCAATTCTTTCCGCCTCTGCCTGTTCTGCCGCAATTCTTTCTGCTTCTTCTTTTTCCATTTCTGCTTTCTGTGCTTTTGCAGCCTGTTCTTGCTCTTTTGTGCTGACAATACTACCGGATTCTTTGCTGGTATATTGTATAAACAATACATCATCTTCCAAACACAGTTCCGCTTCTTTCTCAATATCTTCAAATCCAAAAGAACTGATTTCATATACAGAGGCATCGGCTGCTGTCACCTGCACTTGATACAAGGGATTGAGCAAAAATTCTGTTTCATTTTCCGGTGCAGTTTCTGCTTCTTGTGGCATATAAAACCATTGTGCAGTTTCTCCGTTTTTCAGAACGAAATCGGTTGCCAGCATATTTTCTGGATATTGTTGCTCTGTATCCAATTTTACAGAAAGTGCGGTGATATCTTGTCCGATATTGTTTTTGAGCAAAATATCAAATGCACCTTCTGCCTGTGTGCCGATGGTTGGATATTCAGCATTTTCTTGGCTGTCCTGCTGTTTTCCGCAAGCGGTTACTGCAACACACAATCCAACTGCCAACACCATGCCACATAATTTTGTAAATTTTTTCATACACATTCCTCCTTTTTGTTAAAACGTCATTTCTGTTTTTGCAATGATACGTGCATATTCTTTGTCTACTGCCAGCACATCACAACGGATTGTCCCTGTTGATGGCAAGCTACTGCCCCTGATGTACAACTGATATCCGCCGGCATCTCTGTGTTGTGATGTTGTGTAAAATGTTTCATATGTTTTTGTGGTATTTGTCTGCAAATCTGTGATTGCAACATAAATTTCTGTATCTGGCTGTATATTTGCCTGTGCCAATTCTCCTGTAATCTTTAAAAAAGAACCTGCTTTTTCTGCCGATACCTCAGCACAGACGGCTTCTTTGGCAGTTTGTATATTTTCTGTCTGTGGTGGTTCTACAATGGGGATATCTGTGATAAAATCGTCTAAATTTCGTTCTACTTTTTCTATTACCACAATATCCGGTTGATATTGTTCCACTTGCAACAGATTATACGGCACCAATCTGGTAAAATAACCTTTTCCAAATGCATCTGCCACAAAAGGAATGAGACTTTCCCCAAAAGAGTCCCGATACATCAAAATACTGCCTGTTTTGTTTGTATTTTCGGTTTCAATCCATTCTGCCATGTTGTTTTCCACTGCATTGACGTATGTAAATGTCGGTTCTTTTTCATATACAGCATCAGCTTCTTTCTGTACAGCTTTTGGATATAACATCTTGTCCAAATCCCCTTCATGGACCGGTTCCATGGTATAAGGTGTGTGTGCATATGATGCAAAAGGAAGTCCTGTTTTCTCCATCAATAGTTCATATCCCAAACGTGCGCCTTTTGCTGTCCAATGGGAATCCCGTTTGAAATAAAGTGTATCCGGCTCTTTTGCAAATCTTTCATACAGTCCAACATCAGCAATGCCTTCTTCCTGAAAGCGTTTTGTGAGGCGTTTCAAGTTGCTGTCTTCGCCTTTTTTCAAGTAATAGGGCATATTTTCGTCATATAACGTATTTTTGTTTGGCGGAATCATCAAGAAAAACTGACTGCCTTGTGCTTGCACATACTGTTGTATCAAATGCAAATTATGTAAAATTGCAAAATTTTCCCGTTCCGTAAACAAATTTTTCCCTTGATAGTCTGATAATGTGCCATGAAAGTATAACCAGTCATCAGTGCCGGGTATCACTTGATTGGTGGTGCTGCTTTTGAGTAAATGGCTATGCACAAATGCATTTGCCGTCACCAAATACGGACGAAATGCAAAATGGTCCTCAAAATACACACCCAATTCGTGCAAATACTTTTGTTCCAACAGATTTTCGGTATCAAACTTCGGAAACGCTGCAAGTTCTTTGTTTTCCGATGTTTCATTGGTAGCCCAAAACGCCATACCTGCAAAAGGAAGTATGAGAATGCTCCATACCACCAAAATAAACAGTATATATTTTTCACGTTTCATGTTCTGCCCACCCCCTAAAATCGAAAATAGATGAAGGGGTTATACGTTCCCCCGGATAGTTTTAGAATACAAAGCAGTAACAACAAAATACTGCCACAATATCCCAGCCATTCCAACCGTCCCGCAAAAACCTTTTTTGCCACATTTGCCATCATTGGCGTGCTGCCAATGACCGCACAAAACAGCGTAAGCAAAAATACAGGGTGTAATTGTTCCAACAGGGTGATAGTTTGTATGGTTGTATATTCCCAGCCGGTAAACATTTGCCGTATCATAAACATACCTTGTGAAAATGTGTCCGCACGAAACATCACGAATCCCACACAAACAATACATAATGTATACAAATGCAAAATTGTTTTTGGCAGTTTTTTGATTGGCAACATTTCTTCCAGCAACAAAAACGCACCATGCCACATTCCCCATAGAACAAATGTCCAGTTTGCACCATGCCATAACCCTGTGGAAAAAAAGACAATCATTTTATTGCAACAAGTACGTATTTTCCCTTTGCGGTTACCACCAAGCGGAATATATAAATATTCCTTAAACCAAGTGGAAAGTGATATGTGCCATCTTCTCCAAAATGCTTGTATCCCTTGTGAAATATAAGGGTAGCGGAAGTTTTCCAAAAGATGAAACCCAAACATATGTCCCAGACCGATTGCCATATCACTATATCCGCTAAAATCAAAGTAAATCTGCATCATATACGCAATGGCTGCCACCCAAGCAGAAAGTGCGTTGATTTCCATAGGTACAGCAGAAAACAAACTATCTGCTGTGAATGCCATCGTATTGGAAATCAGCACTTTTTTGGATAAACCTATGATAAAACGTTGCAGACCTTCTGCCATTTCTTTGACATCTGCATCTCGATTTCGGATTTGTGCTTGAATATCATGGTATTTCACAATCGGTCCTGCAATCAGTTGCGGAAAGAATGAAATATAAAGCATGATATCCAACAGATTTTTTTGTGCTTTTACCTCTCCACGGTATACATCAATGACATAAGACATTGCTTGAAATGTAAAAAATGAGATACCGATGGGTAATGCAAACTCTATGGCAGGCAGTTGTAAACCGGTTAACGTTTCTATGGTGCTAACCAACATTCCCATATACTTAAATATGACAAGCAATCCAATATTGCCAACAATGGCAAGTGTGAGAATTGCTTTTTTTCTTGCTTTGTTTTCTGTATCCAAGAGCCTGCCCAATATGTAGTTAGTGACAATGCTGAAAATCATCAAAAGCACATACACAGGCTCTCCGTATGCATAAAATAAAAGACTGACAAAAATCAATAATATGTTTCTGATGTGTAATATCGGCAGTGCATAATACAGTGCAAGCACAATCGGCAAAAATACACATAGAAATACAAGTGAACTAAAAACCATAACGCATTTCCTTCATATTGATATTTTTCAACTGCGTGTTTTGTGAAAACCGATTCAAACACAAATACTGTTTAACGATAATATTTCACAACTGTTTTTCCAACAGGCTGCATATAGAAATTACGTCCTTTGATTTCATGTTGCAAATCGGGGTCACAGATATACACCGCTCCATCTTTTGTAATTTCTACCCAACCATGTGGCCCTTTGCCACCCCTTGCCAGTGGTACAGAGCCTTCCACATATTTTGCATCGTATCCCAACCCTTTTGCAAGTTCATAAAAAGCAGCTGCAAAGTTGAAACAATTTCCTTGATGTTGTTCAAATGCAACCACTGCATTCCATTGTTCTTTTGTATATCCTGCGGGCGGTTGTATTGGGACTGGCATTTTTTTATATTGTATATTCTGAACCACCCATTGATAACAAGCATATAAATCTTTTCCTGTTTGTTCATACACTTGGTTTACCTGTTTCTGAATACGTACTTGTACTTCATCACCTTCTACGGTCATGGTTTGCGTGCCTGCGTTGACACGGATACCATTGGATAGCACTGCATATACCGTAGTATGATACGTACCTGTATGGAAATTATGATGTTGAATATTTCCCTGTATCACAAATTGGTTATTTTGTTTCTGTCCAATATAAGTATGTTTGTCACTGCCATCTGCGGCACTCCACACTTGTGCTTCTATTGTGTTGACATCTGTACTTGCCTGCATACCGGAAACAGAGATGGTAAAGCTGCCTGCTTTTTTATCATTTTCCGTCAAAGCAATTTGCTCTGCTTTGGCATAAATAGGAATATTGGGGTATTGATTTGGCAAATACAAATCACAAAAACGGGAAATCATAGCGGCACAAACCGCACGACTTGTTTTTTCCTGTGGCTGCAACAAATGATTTTGATTGCCATGTATCAACCCTGCGGAAACTGCCCAAGCCATCGCTTTTTTTGCAGATGGAGAGATTTGGTTTGCATCTTGAAACGGCAATGTTTCTGCTGTTTCTGTTTGTTCGCACAACCCTTTCTTTTCTGCATAACGGTAAATTGTGAAAATCAATTCTTCTTTTGTAATTTCTTCCAAAGGTTTGAGTGTATTTGTATCTTTTGTGAAAAGTAACCCTTCTTGTGTTGCCCAAATTGCCGCTTTGGCATAAAAGGCATCAGGCGGAACATCTGTATAAACAGAAGCCGCATTGACAGCTGGACTGCCTGCCATACGATACAATATGGTCAAAAGCTGTGCACGGTTGATGGTTTGGGACACCCCAAAATTCCCATCTGCCAAACCGCTCATCAATCCCTTATGCATTACATAACTGACAGCAGAATAATACCACTCTCCTTGTTTGACATCACGAAACAATTCTCCGCCTGTGTGTGCTACTTTATTTTCTGCGGATTGTGGCTTTGCAGTATTTTGTTTTTGTTGATTTTCTGTTGTAAGTTGGTTTATGGTATTTGGTTCTTGATGGTTTTGCAGAGTTTGTACTGTTTCTTGAAGCAAGCCGATGGTTTCTTTCATATCATCTTGTATGGTAATTTTGATAGGAGATGTTGTCATACTTTGTCCATCGGCAAAATATACCATTGCATCATCTGTTTCATTCTTTTTGGAAATTTGATAAGTTGTTTTTTCTTCTGTAAAATGAATTGCATATGCCCCCTGTTCTGTATTCCATTCTACTTGTTCCAAAACAACCACTGCTTCATTTGTTCCCGATGGTAATGTAAATATCAATGTATGGTCACTGATTTTGACAGCATCTGCGGTTTTTGTTTTGGTATCTGATTGTATACGATATTGTATGGTTGCAGAAATAGGCATTTCTTCTGTTGCTTGCAGTTGTATCAAAATATTTTGATTTTCAGAAACTGCTACCTGTTTATCTTCTATATAAATATATGAAAAATCTATTTTCCCCGCATCTTGTTCTGCCGCAAAAACATCTGTATGGCATACAGACCATGTCAATACAGCCGATAGTAAAAATGCTGTATTTTGATAAAACATTTTTTTCATTACAGAAACCCCTCTTACTTCCTTTTTTTGATAATTTACCCTTTTTTATTACATTTATTAACATGGGTATTATACTCCTCTTTTTGTATAAATGCAATAAAGTTCATATAAAATATTTCGTATACTACATAAAATAAAAAGCGGATATTCTCGGAGAAATACTCCGAAATTCCGCTGATATACCATCTGTTTTTATACTGTTTACATTCTTCTGTCCGGTGCAGACCGCTTTTCTTCATACATTCTTTCATCTGCAAGTTGGATACATTGTTGCATATGTTTTTTATGCACAACCGCACAACCAATGGATATACTCAAAGGGATTTGTTCATTTTTGTTAATCCTTTTCAACTCCTGTTGAAAATAATCTTTGATGGTTTCCCATTCCAATTCATCTACATTATATAAAAATGCATAAAATTCATCTCCACCAATACGGAACACACAACCATATTGTGAAAAACAGGATTGCAAAATATCTGCCCCACGTTTGATAAGGTTATCCCCCTCTTGATGTCCAAGTGTATCATTGACTTTTTTCAGCCCATTCAAGTCTATGGACAGAACCAATGGATTGGGTTGTGACTTTTTGTGTGTCACAATTTCTTGTATTTCTTTTTCAAATGCCGCACGGTTTGGCAAGCCGGTCAGTGCATCTTTGTAAGCCATTTCCTTAAATACTTCGCTTTGTAAACTTTCTTTTTGTATTTGTTCCGTAGCTTTACGAATTTCATAAATGACAATAATCAATGTAACCAAAATGCCCAAGCTGCTATATAGGCTTGTACTATGCCATTGCGGGCTATCTTTATAAAATTTGTGATATATGATAAAATCCAATAATACACCGCATAAAAACGGAATGGTTTCTAAACATACACGTTGTATTTCCGGATTTTTTCGTTCTCGTATAAACAAAAAAAACGTTGTGACAACCGGAATCATACAACAAAGATGTGAGAAAGCAAACATTTTTTGTACATCTTTTATGCCGGAAAAATGTAACAATATTTGCAGTGTAAAATTGGTGATAGCAGCAATAACAAAGATACAAAATATCTTTTGACTGCTTGGCAAAAATTTATTTTTATATGCCAAAATCGGAAAGATGGGTATAATCGCCAAACAAAAATAATGACATAAATACATTAAGTACGGGCTGGCAATCATATGTAAAACAAATATATTCTCTGTCAAACAATACATCACCAAAATGATTGCAAATATGACCAAATTCAAACATTTTTCTCTGATTTGTGCGTGTACACTGCCTACGGCAAACAAAATGATTGCAAGAAAAATAATGGCATATGCAAGCATGGCATATGGTAAATTTTCCATATACAATTTATGCACCATAGTCGGATAATCCCCGAAATACACCTGCGGCAAATATCGCTGTGTTGGTGTATCCAGCATAGGGTCTAATTCCAACCGCAACTCTTTTCCCTGAAAATCTGTGCCAAGCGGTATGGAAAAACAGAGCAATCCCAATGAATTTTTAGTTGGGAATTTTAGGTCTTGTTTGGTATGATGAAACATCAATTCCCCATCTAAATACACATTTACACCATAATGGTTTACCATAAACATTGCTCCCGGATACCAATCCTTATCACCGACATAGTCCAATTTTGTAGACAAAATATATGTTTTGTTTGGTTCCATTTTCTGCTTTTGTGCAACAGAAAAATCAATCGGCTGCAAAGTTGCACCTGCTTCTGCAAAGTACCAATTTGTTTCTTGCTTTTCAATCGTACCATTGTATATTGGTAAACGGTCGCTTTGCCAATCAAATATTAGAAATATACTCAGCAATATAAAAATCGGAATACAAAAAATAATATATTTTACTTTATTCAAACAAAAATTACCTTTCATGAATGACGCTCCAATTTTAATTTCATATGCATTCGATACCGACAATCTTCCTGAAATACAAACTGTCGAATTTTGGACTCATTGGTTGTATCCAAGGATATAAAACAACAACCATACCCCCACAAATTTTCTTTTTCTGTTGGGACTTTATTTACAATTTTTGCAGACAGCGGAATGATGTTTTTTTCGATTGGCAAATCAAAAAATATGTGCATACCAATCGAAAAAGCATCTTCAGCCAAAAAGAAAATTCCGCCTGCACTGATATTTTTCAACAAGGCTTTCAGCGACGTTTTTAAAGATGGACTTTTTAATTTGACAGGAATTTCAACAGCAACACGCAAATCACCTCTACTGTTTCCTTTTGTTCTTGTATCATGGATTCTGTGTCCAAGCAACATGGTGTGTGTGTGTATTGCTTTATTGTAATGCACCTCATGCAAATAAATCAAAAAAGCAATATTTTTATTGTTTCCTGTTTTCATGACCAAAAATGCTTCCTGTGGTATTTGGGAGGCAATTTGTTCCAAAACCCGAATAAAAATTTTTTCTCCTACTTCTTCGTATTGTATTTTTGCAATCAATCGTGACTCTTTATCGTATAAGATGCCATTCTTGAAATCCGTCATATTCATATTATAATTTTCCATCAAACCATTACTCCTTATGTTCTGCATACTGCTCGGCAAAAAGCTGATAAACCTGTTCCACTTCCATTGGTTTATAATAATAAAACCCTTGTATCAAGTCACAGTTCGCTTCTCTGACGAGTTCGTTTTGGAACTCTGTTTCTACGCCTTCCATACAAACCGTTTTATCAAATTGATGACAGGCATATACAATACTGGTAATAAAACCACTTTTTTCAAAGGAGTCACTCATTTCCAAAAGTAAGGAGCGGTCTAATTTAATGATATTGGAAGGATAACGCAAAAGCACACGCAAAGAAGAATATCCACTGCCGAAATCATCTAATGCAATGCGAATATGCATATCTGCACAAGCATTTACAAATCGGTCTAATTTTTCCGGCTGGTCGTCCATACAGCTTTCTGTCAATTCCATGACAATATGTTTTCCGTCTAAGTCGTATTTGCATAGTGTCTGGCGGATAAAATCTATAAACCCATCATCGTGTAATTGCTGTAAGCTCACATTCACAGTCAAATAAAATTCAGGGTCATATGTCAAAATACGCACACAAGAATGTACTGCCTGCTCAAATACCCAACGTCCTACCAAATGAATCATATGCTCATTTTCAATAATGGGAATGAAAATGCCCGGTGAAACTTCTTTTCCATCAAAACGCCACCTCAACAATGTTTCCCCACCAACCGGACGCTGGCTATGTGTAGAAACCACAGGCTGTATCACAATACGAAAATTCTTCATACCATTCAATATGTTTTCAATCAAATTGCTCTCCAAGTTAGAAGCTTTTTGTATTTTTTTGATATTTCCGTCAGAATCATCAATATACAGTTGTGCGGGAGATTGCTGAGCCAATTTAATGAGAGAGGTCATGTTTTCAATGAAATCTTTTGCAGAAACG
Organism: Anaerotignum sp.; assembly: GCA_020024455.1. Lineage (GTDB taxonomy): Bacteria > Bacillota > Clostridia > Lachnospirales > Anaerotignaceae > Anaerotignum. Next base: position 32,690 of record JAHHTU010000009.1, read on the forward strand.
TGTTCTTGCGGATATTCCATCACAGCAAATGAGCAGGGAGAGTGAAGTGCCACCCCTTGCATTTGATATACTTTATCAATAATGCTTTTGATATCTGAAATCAGTTCTTTTGTTTCCTGTTCGGTATGTGAATTTGTCAATGCCACACAACGCATACCATTCAAACGATAAAATGTCATTTGATTGGATAATATATTGTTTAACTTGATTGCAATTCTTTGAATGAGATTATCACCGTAACTGCGTCCATAATTATTGTTGATTTGTGTAATATTGTTGAACGAAAACCCAATCGCCTGACAGTATTTGTTTGATGTCTGTATTGCTTCCAATTCTTTTGCCAATACGGTTTCGGTTGGGAAGTTTGTCAGCAAATCCACAACAAAATCCTCATCTTGTTGTATGATACAGCCTGCAAGAAACAATGGTTTTGTACCATCTTCGTTCCATTTGAGTTTCCCTATGCAACGAATCCAAACATTATTTCCATATACGTCTGTGATTTGGTATCGTAAATCATGGTAACTCTTTTTCTTTTCCAATATTGCATTCATATCGTCCCAAAACCGTTTTAACAAATCAGGGTCAACAATACGTGATGCCCATTTATGGATTAAATCCGATATAATATTGTTTTCAAACCCAAAGCGTTTTCGCATATTATCAGAAACAAAAAACAAGTTTTTCTGCATATCACCGAAAAACAGATAGTTTGTGCTGTTATCTTTGCTAAATGCAGTCAACAAAAACGAAACATCACAATACGTATTGGATAAAAACCGTTGCAATTTCATGGTATACTCTGTTGTATTTTTGTCACTGAAAAAACAAGGTATATCCTTGATTGTATGAGAAGTATCCTCCAAGGAAGTCATCAACTGTTCATAATACTGCTCTTTTTCTTCATACATATTGGTTTCTGCCACATTCACGATATGCTGTATATCCATTGGTTGTTCTTGTGACCATGCATAACCAATCGAAACCTGACAAACACTCTGTATCATCGCCAGACGCAAAGCCTCTACATCTTGTTTGAAATTTTCTTCACTGACATCATAATAACAGGCGACAAACTCATCACCGCCCACACGATAAATCCATTCTGTGTGTGTGGATTGTTTCAAAATATGATGACATTCCCGAATGCGTTGGTTACCTGCCTCCAATCCCAATGTATTATTGGTTTCTTTCAGCCCATTGATATCACAATATACAATCCCAACAGATTTCCAATGTTTGCCAAACACATTATGTTCTATAATTGCATTTTGGTTGTATGCACCGGTCAGCAAATCCCGACAACTCATTTGATTAAACTGACGATACAAATCCCGTCGATTGAGCTGCGGTTGCATATAGTTTCCGATCTCTTTCAATATTGGTGTCAATATCGGAAACATTTCAGATGCAGGATTATCAATGCCAATAAATCCTTTCAGGACATCATTTTCCCAGATTGGTGCAGCGATTAAAGAATGAATTTTCTGCGGTTTCAACAAAGAATATGTTGCTGGATACTCTTTGCGGATATCTTCAATATCCAAAATTTCTACAAGATTTCCTTCTGAAAATATTTTCAGCCAATATGCAATATTGGATAATGGTAAATTCTGCAAAATATCTATTTGCGGTTTTACACCTGTTGCACACCATTCATATGTATTGGTTGTGGTTGCATCATCATGAAATTCAAAAATATAGGTACGTTCTCCTAAAAAAGTGTTTCCAAGATATTGTAAGAGTTTTTCCAATGATTGTTCCGGATCAGGAGTGGCAAAGAAAAGCTGTAAACATTCGTTTAAGACTGCCTCACGTCGTGTAAAATCCTGCATTGCTTTTTCTACACCGGAATGGTCCACAGCAGATGCGACTTCTACACGATATTTACGGTCATTAGAAAGAATGATGGTATCTTTTATAAGAAAATGCTGATTTAACACAGGATTTTTATACTCCCATGTGAAAAACTCTCCCTGTTTTAATTCCTTGTTATTACAAAAATGACAAGGTACATCACTTCCTTGTAAAACTTCGTAACATTTTTTCCCAACATATGCATTTGTTTCTGTATAGCCAAAGCGTTCTCTCAAACAACGGTTCATAAAAACAAGCTCGTTTGTTTCTATGTCCGAAATATACACAGCTTCATCTAACCTCTCAAAGTAATCAAGTAAATCCTGCAATATTTTCATTCCCCTCTTACATTTTTTTACATTCACATTTTCTCTTTATTGATTTCCCATAATATTGCGTTACTACTTTTGACAAATACAATGTATATCTTTGTTTGCATTTGATACCATAAACAAACCGCCGAAAAGTGAATTTTTATATATGGATATACTGTATCATACAAAAATTGGATTTGCAATATTGAATTTCATATTCAAATAACGATATCTTGATACAAGTTTTCTTTTCCTATTATCAACAGTATCAACCGAAAAAAGCCAACATAACAAATATCTGTTGTGCCGGCTTTTTCTGCGTTACATATCTTCTAATTTTCCGTGTTTTTCATATCTGGTAATGCGTTGTATCTGATTTTTTTCATCGACAAACACCACTTTCGGCGGATACTGTTTACTTTCTTCCGGTGTCATTTGTGCATAACACATGATGATAATTTTATCCCCTTTTTGCACGCATCTTGCGGCTGCACCGTTCAAGCAAATCATACCACTGCCTCGTTCCCCTGCAATGGTGTATGTTTCAAACCGTTCTCCGTTGTTGATATCTACAATTTGCACTTTTTCATACTCTTGAATACCGGAGGCATCTAACAAATCTTCGTCTACGGTAATGCTGCCGACATAATCCAGTTCTGCCTGCACCACCGTTGCCCTGTGAATTTTTCCTTTTAACATATGTAAATACATATTATTTTGCCTCCTCGTATATAAAATTATCAATCAATCTTGTTTTGCCGATATACACCGCCATTGCTACCAACACAGTCCCTTTCATTTCATGTACAATCTGCATTGTTTTTGCATCTACCGCTTTGACATAATCTATTTTTGCCAAAGGTTCTTCTTCGATATGTTTCTGCATTTTTGCCACAATGACATCCGCTGATGTTTCACCGTTTTCAGCCATTTTCTGTCCCATGAAAACCGCTTGGCTCAACACCAAAGCCGCTTGGCGTTGTGCTGTATCCAGATAGGTGTTGCGGGAGCTTTTTGCCAGTCCGTCTGCCTCTCTGATAATGGGGCAACCCACAATTTGCACATCAAAATTCAAATCTTCTACCATTTGTTTGATAATTGCCAACTGCTGTGCATCTTTTTGTCCAAAATATGCTCTGTCCGGTTGCACAATATGGAACAACTTGGATACCACTGTACAAACACCACGAAAATGAATTGGTCTTGTTTTTCCGCACAATTCCTCTGTCAAGCCCTGCATATCCACAAATGTACAAAAACGGTCTGTATACATTTCACTTGGTTCGGGACAAAATAAAATTGCGGCTCCTGCCTGTTCACATAGTCTTGCATCTTGTTCCAAATCTCTGGGATAGCTTTCCAAATCTTCATTTGGCGCAAATTGTGTCGGATTGACAAAATCACTGACCACCACTTTATCATTTTCCGCAACGGCTTTGTCAATCAGGCTTTTATGCCCTTCATGCAAAAATCCCATGGTAGGTACCAATCCAACAGACAACCCTTGTTTTTTCCATGCTTTTACTTGTGTTCTTACTGCTTCGATTGTTTTTACGATTTGCATTTTCCCTACCCCTTAATATAATTTTTCGATAATGTCATCATCAATTTTGAATGTATGTTCCTGTGCAGGAAATGTGCCTGTCTGCACTTCTTCTATATATTTGGAAAATCCATCTTTCATTGCCATACCAATATCTGCAAACTGTTTGACAAACTTTGGTTTGAAATCTGAAAACATCGCAAGCATATCTTGATATACCAAAATCTGTCCGTCACAATCTGCACCTGCACCAATCCCAATGGTAGGAATGGAAATGGATTTTGATATCAATGCTGCCAATTTATCCGGTACACATTCCAGCACCACAGCAAATGCCCCTGCTTCTTCCACTGCTTTTGCATCTGCCAACAGTTTTTTTGCCGCTTGTTCTGTTTTGCCCTGTACCTTAAATCCGCCAAACGCATTGACAGACTGCGGTGTCAAACCAATGTGTGCCATAACCGGAATGGAGGCATCTGTAATCGCACGAATTTGTTGGCATACCGTTGCACCGCCTTCCAATTTCACTGCTTGACATCTGCCTTCTTTCATCAAACGTCCCGCATTGACCACTGCATCATACACCGATGCTTGATAAGACATAAATGGCATATCTCCGACAACCAATGCATTTTTTGCACCTCTTGCCACTGCCGCTGTATGGTGAATCATATCTTCCATTGTGACGGATAATGTATCTTCATATCCCAACATTACCATACCCAAGGAATCCCCAACCAATATCCCGTGGATACCTGCATCGTCCATCAACTTTGCCATAGAATAATCATATGCTGTCAACATGGTTATTTTTTTGTGTTCTTCTTTCATTTTTTGAAATGTAGATACCGTATGTTTCATACACCAATCTCCCTTTCCATATCCGTATAATCTCTTTGCGGGTGCTTTCTTTTTGCAATTTGTATCAATCTTTTGGAAAGCAGTTGATAGATTTCTGTTTCCTCTTTGGATAAAGCGGCAATATGTTTTTGCACGGTTTGCACATCATTGCGTTCCACAGGCCCTGTCAAGGCATCTTCGATGCTTGTTTCAGACAGTTTCAACACATTTCCTGCCATCAACGGATATAATGCTTTTTGTGCATCTTCTTTTTGAAATCCGCATTGTGTCAATACTTCCACACCCAAATCCGCAAGTGCAAGCATTTGATTGCTGACCAAAACAGCTGCCGCATGATACAAAGGTTTTTGCGAGGCAGAAAGCAATACGACAGGATTGCCCATAGATGCAAACAACTGTTGTATCATGGGTAAATGTGCCGCACTTCCTTCGATTGCAAAATACGCTTTTGCAAGTTCTTGATAAGAATGATATTTATCGCTGATTGCATATAGCGGGTGCACAGAATACACAAAAGCACCATATTTTTTTGCATTAAAAAAAGCGTTTGAAGAAATCAAGCCGCTGCAATGACAGATATTTTTATTTTTTATTGGCAGATTGCGTATGTAATCCCATACATGACCGATTTCCCCATCGGGAACGGTGATAAAAAGGGTATCACTATCTTCTACGATACAAGCTAAATTGTCATAAAATTTGGTTTTTGTAAATGCCGCCGCTTCTTTTGCGGAATTTATATTGCGGCTATAATAGCCTGAAACCATATGTCCATGTATTAACAAGTATTTTCCAAGAGAAAAGCCGACTTTTCCGGCTCCGATAAATCCGATTTTGATACATATCACCCCACATTCATTTGTGATATCCCAAAATCAATCTGTCGTCTGACAATACCGCTCATCTTATGATGATACAGCTTGCAGAAACCATAAAAAATAAATTTGAAAATCAATATCTGGTACAGCTTTACAATTTATGATAAATGCCATCCAGTTATCAATATAGCATGAAAGTATCGGATTGTATATAGTCACTTTTCTTATGAATGATAAAATAATTTTAGGCAGATTGTGTATTATTTTTTTATACATACAGAAAAAAATAACAAAATAGCAGCATACAAAATTGTGTATTCTGCTATTTCATAACTTGCCAAAATGTTCATATACAATTTCATTGCATTGTGCGGCAATTTTCGGGAAATCGCAATATAAATCCAATGTTTTGACACTGATTTTTGTGCCTTGCATATGGTATACATGATTGGGCTGTGTGTATGCATCTGTTTTTGCATACAAAATCATACCGGATACAGTTTGGTCTGTGGTTTCTTTATTTTTGGTATAGGCAAATATTTGATATAAATTTTGAGAATGTATTTTCTTGGTATCAAATCGCTGTTGCAACGTATGTGCATAATACTTTGTGTCAATAATCAAACAGTCCTTGCCATAAGAAAGCATGATGTCTGTTTGCATGATTGGCAACAAATCACAAAATCCATCGTCCACTTGCCATGGAATTTGCGATGCAGTCACTTTGATTTGTGGGAATTCCCGTTTGTAATAGCCGAACACAAATTTTTCATATAAGCGGTGCATCTGCTGTGCATCGAAAACGTCCATAAAGGTCAAGGTACCGTTTCCATCGCTTTGCAAAAGCCCATGTATCACCAAATAGCAAACAGACAACAGCATACGATATGTCTGGTTATTGCGATGATATGGGATATGCCAGTTGATTTGTTTATGATGTATGGTATCCACAGTTTGAAAAAACGTCAGATATTTTTGCAATGCTTTTTTTCTGGCTTTTGTGATATCTGCTTTCAATAACAAAAGCATGGTACATTTCAAAATCTGGTTGTGGTGTGTATTGCTCGAAAACATATCATATTGACACACCACCTGCTTTTTGCATACCGCTTGTGTCTGCAAAGACTGTGGTATGTCGATTTTCCCACGCACAACCGAAAGTGTTTCCATCTGCTCTTGATATGTTTGATAGAGTCCTTTTTTGCATTGTGTTGCAATACCCGTTGTCAGAATTGCGGCACAAAGTTCTGCTGTATTGTGAAATGGTTCTGTTGCCATTTTTTTATATTCCTTTTTTTGCAATACACCAAAGGCATACGCCAACATATAATAGATATTTTGAATGGGTATCATTGTATCGCAGACCGCAGGCGGTCACTCCAATACTGTATTTTTTGCGGCTCATCAAACCAATATTCCTGCAACAACGGGATACATTCATATTCTACCACAGCAGATAAGTAGATATTGTCTATCGTTTCTTTTGAACAAAAATAACTATGCCCTATCACAAACCCCTCGCCTAACATCTCATCTTGTACAATGGCATCATTTAGATTTTGGATACAGTCTATCAGCTTATCCAATTTCTCGTTTTGTATTTGCTTCTGGTATGCTTGAAAGGCATCGGACAAAAACGCAGGTTGCAATGCGAAAAAAGCAAATCTTCTACGCAATGCATAATCCACCATTGCCAGACTGCGGTCGCTGGTATTCATAGTACCAATGATATACACATTATCCGGAATGGTAAACGCTTCCTCTGTATACATCAAATGCAGTGCTGTTCCTCTTTTATCGCTTTCCAACAACATAAACAATTCCCCAAAAATTTTACTCAAATTTCCACGGTTGATTTCATCAATGATGAAAATATATGGCTTGTGTTTCTCTTGTTCCGCCGCTTTGCAAAAACGATAAAACACACCTGTTTTCAATGCAAATCCTGTATCTGTGGGACGAAATCCCATCATAAAATCCTCATAGCTGTAATTTTGATGAAATTGTATCATTTTGATTTGTGTTTCTGATTTTTTACCAGCCATTGCATATGCCAAACGGGTTGCAACAAATGTTTTCCCAACACCGGCAGCACCTTGCAAAATGATATTTTTCTTTCTTTTGAGCAACTGCATCAGTGTTTCATATGTCTGTTCCGACAAATATACTTCCTGACAGAAATCTGTTTTTTGATATACGGTTTGTATTTTTCTGATATGTTTGATTTGTTGTTTGGGTAGTATGGAAAATCGGTGCGGCTTGCCCATTTTTTGATATTGTTTTGTGGTATATAACCATGCGTGGTAAGAAAATTCTGCAAACGTATGATATGCATAACTTTTATTTTGCATCATATCCAAACTCAAATCGCATATCCATAAATACTGTTCCCCAGATGGTAATTGCTTAAACCCATCGACTGCCGCAACAAAGTTTTGCGGCATATGTTCCAACTGGCATAAAAATGTGCGGTTTCTGCTGTCCAATGATATAAAGTGATAGGGGCGTATCCAATACAATCCCATGGTGATATTCCATTTTACCCCATTTTGTTTTGTCACCACATCAAACCATTTTGCAAATTGTGCTTTGTTTTGTTCTGTTTTGTTATCTGCATATGCCAATGCCGCAGAGAACATCTCCCACAGATGGTCGATATCTGATGCTTCCCTCTCTCCTTGGAATGCATAAAATGTTGCTTTCAGGTTATTGACTGTGGGGATAGCATCAAAATTTTGTGGTACGCTTGCAGTCATGGCAAATGATTTTGCAATTTCTGTTAAAATGGCAATACGGTTGCTCTCTTTGATATTTTTATTGAATAAACTAAATATCGTAAATGGGTCAATATCCCGTAATGGATTGTCTTTTTCCAACGTCGGAAATTTCATATGAATCGCTTCAAATACAGACTGTATTTTTTCTATCAACAGATTGCGATGTTCTTTATAAAACAATAATTTGGTTGCAAATTCCGTATAAAAGTTTATCCAATCAAATTTTATGTCTTTCATACATATACTCCTCTTTTTTTATTTTGATTGTATCACAAGATACAAAAAAAGAGAAGAATAGGAATATTCTTCTCTTTTTCGTTATTGTATTCCGAAATTTTCATCTGATGGCGGAATGGGACTGGACGGTTCCGGTAAAATATCATCAGCAGGAATTTGTGGTTTTGTTTGTGTTTGTGTAGCATCATCTTCATGAGATGTATTTTCATTTGTCTGTTCCTCGGTATCTTCACCATCTTCCGGTTTTTCGGTTTCCGGCTCTTGTGGAGTATGTGGCAATGTACAAGTTTGACTGACATCAATATCCATACGTCCGCTAGGAATGGTACCGGGTTTACTCAATACTTTGCCATCTGCTACCGCCACTACCACAGATAATCTATCACTTTCCGGACAGTTTTCTCCTGCCAACTTTCCAGACTCTTTACATACCACAAACGATTTATGTGCATCACACACTTTCCCGCTGCCTTTGTAATCCGATGCCGCAATATCGGAACGTGTAGAATAGCCGTAATAATCTTGGCTACACAAACCGGTAGCAGTATTGCCTGTGACCGCACAAACGCTCATTGTCACAATGCCATTTGGTTTTGTAAATTCTTTATTCGGCAGATTTTGATGTATTTGGCTCATCACGTGTTGCCAGATTTTCAAATGGGCACTGCCTTTGACGTGCATTTCTTTTGATGTATCATATCCCATCCAAATACCTGCGGTATAATATGGGGTATATCCATAAAATGTCAAGTCCACATTGTCATTGGTAGTACCTGTTTTACCGGCAACGGTCATACCGCTCAATCTTGCCGCACCACCGGTACCGCCTGTGATAACATCTTTCATCATATCTGTGAGCAAATATGCTGTGGTTTCTTTCAATACCCTTGTACCAACTTTGTTACGATTATCCAGCAATACATTTCCATCATGGTCATATACCACGGTATAATACATCGGTTCATAATATGTACCGCCATTTGCAATGGTTGCATAAGCACCTGTCATCTCCAATACGGAAACCCCTTGTGTCAAACCACCCAATGCGGTTGTTGCGGCTTTATCTTCTTCTGTAATATGTTCCAATCCCAATTTTTTCATATATTCATAAGAAGTTTCTGCACCAATCATCATGAATGTTTTGACAGCCAAAATATTCATGGAGTCACGAATACCCTCTCTGACGGTTAATGGCCCAAAAAATCTGCCTTGCCAGTTTTTGGGTGACCAAGAGCCATATGTTACAGGTTCATCAATGATGACTGAACCGGGCATTAAGATACCGGTATCAATGGCAGGTGCATAAGATGCCAAAGGTTTCATGGCAGAACCTTGTTGTCTTAACCCTTGTGTGGCTCTGTTGAATACAGAATCTCCCGGTTTTTGCCCTCTGCCGCCGACCAGAGCTTTGATTTGCCCATTATTTTGGTCCATAATCACCATGGCAGATTGTAAAGATTTAGATATGGTCACTTTATCCAAAACCAATTCATGTGTACTATCCAGCAATTCCTCTTTTACAGATTGCACAAATGCGTTGACTTCCGCTTCACTGTTGACAGTGGTACGACGTTCATAGTGTGATTGATTGGTTTGTTCATCAGGATTTGTGTTATCCAATACGGAAATCAAATATGTCACATCTAATGTGCCATCACTTGGTGGAAACATACTGTCATCCACAAATGTACTGTCCAATATATTTTGCATATTCACACTCATGGTTGTATGCACTTGTAAGCCATTGTTATAAATCATTTTATATGCCTGTGCGTTGGTATACCCTAATTTGGATTTCAAATCTTTTGCCAACTGGTCAATCATCGCCTCTACAAAATAATTGTGGTTGGCAACGCCTGTTTCTTCTGTTGTATTGGTACAAACCAAATTGCTGTAAATATCTTCTGCCAATGCGGCATCATGTTCGGATTGTGTAATAAAGTTCAATTCCAGCATTTTATCCAATACCAAAGTTTGTCTTTTTTTATTGTTTTCCGGTTGGCTATCGGGTGCATACAGACTGGGGTTATTGGTAATGGAAGCAATACACGCACTTTCTGCCAATGTCAATTCTGTGACGTGTTTTCCGAAATAATACTGCGACGCAGACTCCACGCCGTTCAAGCCATGGCTGAGTGCAATGGTATTTAAGTATAATTCCAATATATAATCTTTTGCAGCCTTTTTAGAGCCGAGCTGTTCTTCCAACGTATCTTCCAAATTCATTGCCAGATATTGTTCTTTTATTTTTCTGCTAATGCTTTTTTTCCTGTTTAACACTTCATTTTTGATTAACTGTTGTGTGATGGTACTTGCACCTTGTGTGAATTTCATGTTTTTGACATTTTGTACCATCGCACGGAAAATCCCACGCATATCAATCCCGCCATGGTCATAAAAACGTTCATCTTCAATCGCCACCACGGCTTGTTGCATATGTATCGGAATTTCAGACAAATTCACATATTCTCTGTTTTCATTTCCGTGCAGTTTATCTATTTCGTTTCCTTGGTCATCATAAATAATAGATGTATAGGATTGTGGCATTACATCAGACGTGTTTAACGTTTCTGTTCCGTGTAAAATGCCAAACACAATGCCAAGTCCTGCACCCACAACACCAAACACACCCAAAATCATCACAATCAGAAAAGTTTTGAAAACTTTTCTTTTTGGTTTCTTTTTCTTTTTTTTATGATTGTCGTTTTTTGGTGTATGTGGTGGTTGTTCGTATGTACCTGCATTTCTGCGTGTTCTTGGGCCACCTTCATACGGCTGGTGCTGTTGTGTATACGCACTTGACCGTACTCTATGTTGAGAATCGCTCATGCTAAAAACCTCCTTTATCCGTTGATTATATCAGATTTCAGAAAAGAGATAAAGAAAAAATATTCAGAAATGATTGCAAAACTCCTAAATTTCTATGAATTTTGCACATTTTGGCAATAAAAAAATATTTTTTTGCATACTAAAACAACCCTATTTTCATATATTGGCAATAGATATGATATCAAAAAATAAGGTTGTGAATAGAAATGCACAAACGAAAAAAACACACACCCATACGATATTCGTTTTTCTTTTTTTTGGGATTGTTTCTTTGCATATTGTTTGCCACCATACGATTTGACCACCGATTTGCACAAGTGGCAACGGAAATTTCCCATATGGAAACCAAATTGACTGCCAATCGCATGATTGACGATGCCCTTTCCAAAACCATGGAGCAATTACAATATACTGCACAGGATTTTTATATGCAGGATACCATGTTGCAAAAATCTGTTGCTGCAAACACCATTGCCATCAACACATTTTGTACCACATTGAGCAAGTATATGACAGAAAATATGCAACGCCTCAAACACGAAAGCGTTGATATTCCGTTTGGTACTTTTTTTGACATTGATTTTTTGGCAAATACAGGGCCCAAGATTTCATTTGCCATGCAACCCAAAGGCGGGGTTACGGTGGATTATGAAACAGCCATGACAGAAAGCGGCATCAATCAAACCCATTTTCAAATCTGGCTGCACGTTGCCTTGGAAATTCAAGTTGTCAATCCTTTGTACCATGAACGTATCCCCATGCAAAGAAAAATCATGTTGGTTGACACCATATTCAGCGGCGATGTCCCAAATCAATATTTGCAATTCCATTCTGACAGTTTGCCTATTGACAGAAATTGAAAAATATTTTTAAATAGAGTATAATGTGTATATATACAACAAATGCTATATGCAGTATATTTTGAATGGAGGAAAAAAATATGGTTCGTACAATACAAGATTTTTTGGAAGAAGTGGGTGGACTTTCTTTTAATAATGGTGATTTTTGGGCAGTGCGTGATAAATTCCGTGACCAAGAAGTAGCTGCTTTTGTAAAATGTTTCTTACCCGGCACAGAAATTCTCAGAGATGGCAAAAACAATGCACCTGTGACATTAAAAGGGCTTGCAGATACAGATAAAGGCACAAAAGGAACAGAAGAAATTGATTTCCACGGTTTGCAATTATATGATTTTTCCGATACCACAGGCGAATGGGTGGTTGTGACATTCCCCAACTTGGAAGCATTGGAAAAACATTTGCTCAGCGAAGCAGGCTATTTGAATTTTTACAGCACACAGATGTTTGTGTTTGAAGATGGGGTACACAAACCATTTGAAATCATGTTTAACGGTGACAATGACACCGTCATCGGCATTGACAAAGACCAGTTTGATATGCCTCTGGAAATTGACCGTATGCAAGACCGCATTTGGGTGCGTTGGATGAATCCGGAAGAATTGCGTGACATCACAGATGAAGATGTGGAAGCATATAAACGCTCCATTGGCAGATAATATGATAACAAAAAGACCTTATATCCAATAAGGTCTTTTTTCCGTTTTTATCAAAAAACACAATACTTTTTCTATCAAAGATATCTTTTTTAGTCATTTTGTCTTTGACAGATTGACTTTGTTTTTTGAATGGTGTTATAATAAGGCAAATTTGTTTATTCATACCAAGAAAGAAGGATACAATATGTACAGAACACTTTATAGTCCACAAGGGGCACACATCAATCTGGACGGCAGGGAAATCATCAACATGGCATCGAACAATTATCTCGGTCTGGCAAATGATGCAGATTTAGTCAAAGCCGCAAAAGAAGCCATTGACCAATATGGTGTCGGCCCCAGTGCAAGCAGAAACATTGTCGGAAATTTTGCGGTACATGATACATTGGAACAAGAGCTTGCTGCTTTTAAAGGCGTAGAAGCTGTTCTGGTATTCAATAGTGGTGTTGCTGCAAATACAGGTGTCATTCCGGTATTGGTTGGAAAAGGTGATACCATTTATAGCGACGAACTCAACCATGGCAGTATCATTGACGGCTGCCGCCTATCCAGAGCCAATGTCAAAATCTATCGCCATATGGATTTACAACATCTGGAAACATTGTTGCAAGAACCCACAGAAGGCAAAAAGTTACTGGTTGCCGATGCTGTATTCAGCATGGACGGCGATTTGGCACCTTTGCCCGAAATGGCAGCATTGGCAGAAAAATATGGTGCGATGTTTATGGTAGATGACGCACATGGTGATGGTGTGATGGGTCCTTACGGCAAAGGCACTGTGGAACATTTCAACCTGCGTGACAAGGTGACTGTGGAAACCGGCTCTTTGTCAAAGGCATTCGGTGCAGCAGGTGGTTTTGTGGCAGGTACAAAAGCGTTTATCGACGAACTCCGCCCAAAAGCACGCAGCTTTATATTCACTGCTTCTCCATTAGCCCCTTGTTTGACTGCGGCAGCTTTGGCAGGTATCCGTAAAATTGCCCATGATGATACCTTAGTCAAAAAATTATGGGAAAACAGAGCATATTTTGCAAAACGTATGCAAGATGCAGGCTTAGACATTGGTTCTACGGTCACACCGGTAATCCCTGTGATTGTAAAAGACGAAGAAAAGGCAGAAGAATTGAGTGCGAAATTATATGAAAAAGGCGTTTATGCACAAGCCATCAAATTCCCTGTTGTCCCCAGAAATACCGCTCGTTTGCGTATTATGATTTCTGCGGCACATTCCAGAGAAGATTTGGAGATAGCTGCCGATGCCATCATCGAAATTGCAAAAGAAATGTCCATCATATAATACATATTCCATAAAATCACAAACAAAAAGAGCATACCAAAATGTATGCTCTTTTTCTGTTCATATTAGATATGATATTCTGTATCATCGACATCTAATGCCTCTACCAATTTCACTTCCGGATTTTTCTGTATAAAATTGTTCAATGTATATTCGTTTGCAAACAACAAAATCGGGCGTTCAAAGTGGTCATATACCAATGTACTTCTTGGCACAACATATTCTTTGACATCTTTGGGAGAACCGGGTGCTACCCAACGTGCCACACTGTAATCCAAATGTTCCATACGAATTTCAGAATTGTATTCATTATTCAAACGATATTCAAATACTTCAAACTGCAACTGTCCAACAGCCCCCAGTATGACATCGTTGAATTCATTTCTGTATACTTGGATTGCCCCTTCCTGTGCCAACTGCTGTACCCCTTTTTGGAATTGTTTTGCTTTCAAGGAGTTCACAGGGTGTACTCTGACAAATAATTCGGGCGGGAATGTTGGCAATGGTTCAAAGAACAATTTTTCTTTGCGGTCTGTCAATGTATCCCCGATTTGATAGTTGCCGCTGTCGTAAATCCCAATAATATCCCCTGCAATGGCAGTTTCCACGGTTTCCCTGTCATTTGCCATCAAATGGGTGGACTGGCTGAGTTTCATTTGTTTGCCGGTACGGGAAAGTGTCACACTCATACCTCTTGTAAATGTACCGGAACAAATACGGAAAAATGCCAATCTATCTCTGTGGGCAGGGTTCATGTTTGCTTGAATTTTGAATATAAATCCACTGAAAAATTCGTCTGTTGGACTGACTTCCCCTGTGGTTGTTTTTCTCACACCGGGTGCAGGTGACCATTCCAAGAAATGTTGCAAAAATGGTGTGATACCAAAGTCTGCCAATGCAGAGCCAAAGAATACAGGAGAAAGTCTGCCCTCTTTGATTGCCTGCAAATCAAACGGATTGCCTGCACCGTCCAACAATTCCATTTCTCCACGCAAAATATCCAAATTTGCATCGGAAATCACGCCTTCCAAGGCATCGCCAAACACACCGTTTGCACCCAATTCCACAACACCATCTTTTTGCTTATACAAATATACTTTGTTTTCCAATCTGTCATAAATACCTTCAAATGTCAAACCATTCCCGATGGGCCACGTCACAGCTGTGGAGGGCAAACCCAATGCGTCCTCCAAATCCGCCATACAATCCAAAGGGTCTTGGGATTGGCGGTCTAATTTATTGATAAATGTAAAAATGGGGATTTCCCGCATACTACATACCTTAAATAATTTTTTGGTCTGTGCTTCCACACCCTTTGCCGCATCAATGACCATCACCGCACTATCCACAGATGTCAAAATACGGTAGGTATCTTCCCCGAAGTCATTATGCCCCGGCGTATCCATAATGGAAACCACTTTCCCCTCATATTCAAATTGCATAACAGAAGAAGTAACAGAAATCCCTCTTTGTTTTTCAATTTCCATCCAGTCACTTTTTGCAAATTTTGCATTTCTTCTTGCTTTGACAGTACCTGCTTCCCGAATGGCACCACCATGCAACAACAATTTTTCTGTTAATGTCGTTTTACCGGCATCTGGGTGAGAAATGATGCCAAAAATACGACGTTTTTGTATTTCCTCTAAATGACTCATATTGATAATTTCCTTTCTTTCCCGAAATATATTTTTTTCATGTTTGCCATAATATTTCTATTTTAACCGAAAGCAACACAAAATGGAACAAAAAAGCATAAAAAAAATTTTTTTGTATGTATGAAAAATACATTGACGAAAATTTGTCTTTCATATAAAATATAAGAACAGAAAAAATAAACAATTTTATGGAGGTAATGATTATGATGAAAGTTACAAACACAGATAAAGCACCCGCAGCAATCGGACCTTACTCTCAGGCAATCGCAGTAAACGGTATGTTATATACTTCCGGTCAAATTCCCATTGACCCTGCTGTTGGTGATGTTGTAGCAACAACAATCCAAGACCAGGCAGAACAAGTGATGAAAAACTTGGGTGCTGTTTTGGAAGCAAACGGCTTGACATACACAGACGTTGTAAAAACAACTTGCTTCTTGTCTGATATGGACAACTTCGCTGCATTCAACGAAGTATACGGTAAATACTTCACAGGCAAACCTGCTCGTTCTTGCGTTGCAGTAAAAACATTGCCGAAAAACGTATTGTGTGAAGTAGAAGTGATTGGCGTAATGAAATAATTATCACAAAAATCGGCAGTATCAAAAAGATACTGCCGATTTATTTTTATCACAGGAGGAAGAACGATGACAACCGAACAAGCAAGGGCAATGATATCCATGCACGCAGGCACAACAGAAAACTTCTTTGATGGATACTGTTATGCACTACGCTATGGATTTCCTGATTTGCAAAGCATACAACAACGGTTTGACGAAATGATGTTCTGTTTGCAAACATTGTATAAAACCGCTTACCCCATACATACAGACAGAGCATTACTCTCAGAATTACAGGAAATGGTATACAGCAGTATTTTATATTGCAACCGCCAATGTTCTGATGCTCGTATTGTGGGTGTATTTGCAGAAGTTTTATCCGAAACACTTCTTTGCATACTGGAAGATACAGAAAATCCCTTTGCTGCATTTGCACATTACAAAGAAAATTATGACGATATATTGCTACCACAAAAAACAACAGGCATTTGAGATACCTGTTGTTTTTCTTTATGGCTTACAAATTTTACAAGGCTCATATCCTTGTTGCAACCCTTCTTCTTTTGTTTTGAAATAAACACGATTGTTTTCTTTTGTTTTTTGTACAGAGGTACAATTTGCGTCATGTAAAATTTTAGAATGACGATTGCCAATATAACTACCTTGCTTTTGTTCCGACTGACTGGGTGTAATCGGTTTTGTTTGTTTCTGTTGTGTTTTTGCTCCGATATCTGCCATGGTCAATGGCGTAACACCTTGAAACTGCACCGTTTTCCCGTTTGTTGTCATCACAATGTCATTGGAGCGAAATGTCCCATACACATGGTTTGTTTTTTTCAAATAACTTTCCATTGCTTCTTTGTGTGGGTGCCCATATGTATTATTTTTTCCTGCGGAAATGACGATATTTTCCGGTGATGTCAGTGTCAAAAAATCATCATTGACAGAAGTGCGAGAACCATGATGTCCCGCTTTCCAAACATCAATATCTTGGAATTTCATTTTATTTTTCATTGCAACGTCCACAGACAAATCCCCTGTCAACAACACTTCCACATCTTGATAATCCAATAATGACACAACACTATTGTCGTTTGAATTACTGCCTGCATTTTTCATAGAGATGGTTTTGAATACCGCACCGCTTGGCATGGAAATGGATTGTTCCATGTCATTGGTATAATAGGTTGCTTTTTCTTTTGTTACTTTGTCTGCATAGGTCTGATATGTTTTTGCTGCCCCTTTTCTGCCGTTATCAATGACTTTTGCGACATCATATGTATCAAACACCGCTGGCAAACCACCAATATGGTCTGCATCTTCATGTGTTGCCACCACAATATCCAAATCATTGTCCACATATTTTTTCAAATATTCTACAACATGACTTCCTGCGGATTGTAAGCCCCCATCGATTAAAATTTCAAATGTACCATCGTCAATCAACGTTGCATCACCTTGTCCCACATCAATAAAATGTACAGTCACAATCCCATGATTTGCCGCCGATTGATTCTTTGTGGAAACCATTACCGTAGATGTTTGTGCATTCCATGAAACAGATGCACCAAAGCTTTCCAAAACCACACGAATGGGCAGATATGTTCTACCATCTACAATCATTGCCTTTGTGTCATTTTGTACTTTCTCCTGATTGCGATACACATAAGATTGTCCAATCGGCACCTTGACGGTGACACCATCTTTTGTCGCAATGGCGGTATTGCTTTTCTCCTCCCACGAAACCGCACAACCGAATGTTTCCATCGTTTGCCGAAATGGCACTTGTGTTCTGCCTGCGGCATCAATAAAAGGTTGTCCCGCAAATTTGGTATATGCTACTTGAATATCATCAATTTGCACTCCGATTGGACCGGCAGCCTGCAACACCATTGGCACAACACCAAACAAAAAAACAAATAACAACATACAACACTTCTTTTTCATTTTTTCACTCCTTTTTTACAAAAATAATTACTTCTATTCCTATAAATTTTCTAGTTTTTTTCTTCAATATATTGCATATTACATCATTTTATTTTATAATACATAAGAGGAATTTATTTTTACCATTCAAAGAAGGAGGAATGATACATGAGCTTTTCTGTTTGTATCTGCAAAAGGCAAACTCTAGATGCTCATCCATTAGCAGATTTTGTTACCACATATTTTGAAAATCAAGAAATCCCGGTTTGTGTCAATATATTTCATGGCATTAAAAACATTAGCATTTTTGCTGAAAAAAAGACCATTGATATTTTATTGATTGATTTATATTTTGTTTCAAAAGAAATTGTAACAGAAACCATTACTTTTATCAAACACTTATTAGAATTACAACCACATATGCAAATTATATTTATGACAAAACCAGAGAAATATACCTCTGAACTTTATCATATTTCCCATGCATACTGTTTGTTGTACCCACTTTGTAATGAAAATTTATCTGATGCACTTTCTATTGCAGAGAAAAATGTATTACAAAAACGTCCAAAAACCATATTGGTAAAATCTCTGCGGGCGGTTATGCGTATTCATATTGATGATATTTTATATGTAGAAAAAGATAAACGTAAAATTACCATTCATACCAAAAAAGAAGACATCGACAGCTATATGCCGATTGAAACATTATTGGAAAAATTGGACAACCGCTTTTTGCATTGTCACAAAAGTTTCATTGTCAACATGGAAACCGTAGAAAAATTTGAAAGACGTCGTTTTTACTGCCAGAATGATGTAGTCATTCCCATCAGTCAATTACGATATTCTCAGACAAAAGAGGACTTCTTATCTTATACCATGTTAAAAAAAGTATAACATAAAAAATGGCAGAAATTTGGCATATTTCAAAATATACCAAATCATCTGCCATTTTATTTTTATACCTGTACTTGTTTTGCAACTTCCATCATAATTGCACATTCTATTCTCTTGCGGAACAGCTGGCAACCATATTCATATGTCCCCGTGATATCACCTGTTGCATGGTATGCATTTGCTGCACAGCCACCGGAACAGTATAATTTTGCCCAACAATCTTTACAATCCGGACGGGCATATGCATTACATTTACGAAATTTTTCTTGTACTTCCGGATTTGTTACACCTTTCCAAATATCACCCAAGCTGTAAGCATTGTCCCCTACAAATTGATGACAAGGGAATAATTCTCCCCAAGGCGTCACTGCCATGTACTCTGTTCCACTGCCGCACCCCATCACTCTTTTGTATACACAAGGGCCGCCTGTCAAATCCACCATATAATGATAGAATGTAATCGGTTTTCCTTCTTTTTCACGACGCAGCATATCTTTTGCCAAAATTTCGTATTGTTCAAACAATTTCGGCAAATCCTCTTCTGTCAATGCATATGGTTCTTTGGAGTCACAAACCACAGGCTCCATAGACAACTCTGTAAAGCCTAAATCTGCCATATGGAACACGTCATTTGTAAAGTCCACATTATCATGTGTAAATGTCCCACGAATATAATAGCCTTTGTTGTTTCTGCTTTTTACAAATTTTTGGAATTTTGGCACAATCACATCATAACTGCCTTGACCGCCTGCGGTACGACGCAATTTGTCATGGATTTCTTTTCTGCCGTCCAAACTCAATACCACATTATGCATTTCCTTGTTTGCAAATTCCATGATATCGTTGTTCAAAAGCAATCCGTTTGTTGTCAATGTAAAACGGAAATTTTTGTTGTGTTCTTTTTCAATACTGCGTGCATATGCGACCAAACGTTTCACAATGTCCCAATCCATCAGAGGCTCTCCGCCAAAAAAGTCCACTTCCAAGTTTTTACGATTGCCGGAATGTGCAATCAAAAAATCAAAAGCCTGTTTCCCAACTGCAAAAGACATCAATGCATGGTCACCTTGATACTTTCCTTGGCTTGCAAAACAGTAATCACAAGTCAGATTACAAGTATGTGCAACGTGCAGACACAATGCTTTGATGTCATTATTTTTCATTTTGAAATTTGCAGCAATATCTGCATATAAATCTTCTGTAAACAGTTGCCCCGTTTTTTTCAATTCTTCCACACCATCGAAAACGTCTGCAACTTCTTGTGCTGTGACTTCGGGATTGTTTGCATATTTTTTCAATATTGTGGAAATAATTTCTTCTTTTTTATGTGTTTCATACATACCAATGACATCATATGCCACCTCGTCCACAACGTGTACCGCACCGCTGTATGTATCCAACACAATGTTATATCCATTTAATTGGTACTGATGAATCATATATATCCTCTTTCTATATTTTACTGTAAAAAATCGCTACCTATGCCATAAAGCCACAGGCAGCGATTTTCCCGCCAATATTATTTGTTTTCACACTGCTGATTTGCAACACCGCAAGATGTTTTGCAAGCAGACTGACAGGAAGTCTGGCATTCACCACAACCACCATGTTTTACAGTAGCAGCCAGATTACGGGTATTCAATGTCTGAATATGTTTCATTTGTTTCACCCCTTTACATTATGGTTGCCTTTATAAAGACATACCTGTTTCTATTTAATCATAAAACAAACAATTTTTCAAGAAATTTTTTGGTTTGTTTTTATAAAATGTCATTTTTGTTTGATTGCTTTATGTATGATACCGCTTTGTTTCAATATTTGGGATTGGATTTCATTGCCATCAAAGTACGCTCTAACAACGCATCTATTTCCCAACCCAACTGCTCTGCACCTTTTCTGATGATATCACGGTTACAGCCTGCGGCAAAAGATTTGTCTTTGAATTTCTTTTTCAAAGATTTCAATTCCATATCCTGCACACTTTTGGACGGACGCATCAATGCCGCCGCCCCAATCAATCCGGTCAATTCATCAGTTGCAAACAATATTTTTTCCATCTCGTGTGTTGGTTCTATATCGCAGCAAATGCCATACCCGTGGCTTGCCACCGCATGAATGAGTGCATCATCTAAGTCCAAATCTTTCATAATCTCCTGACATTTTTTACAATGTTGCTCAGGATATTTTTCAAAATCCAAATCATGCAACAATCCTACAATGCCCCAAAATTCTTCTTCATCAGCATAACCCAATTCTTTTGCAAAATATCGCATCACATATTCTACCGTTTCGCCATGCTGTATATGAAACGGCTCTTGATTATATTCTTTCAATAATAAAAATGCTTCTTCTCTTGTAATTTGTTTTGCCATCGGTATCCCCTCCAAGTTGTTTTTTATTGCATACATTATATGGTAAATTTATGAAAAATACAATATTTTTTTATATTTTCACTTGGAAATTTTCAAAAATAATGGTAATATATTCTAAATATATTCTGTAATCAAAGCAGAGCATTTTTAAGGAGATTTTGAAATATGAGTATGGATACAGATTTTTTTATATATAAACATATGATGGAAGTCAAAAACCAAATGCAAATCGGTATCTGGGTTGTTGAATTGAAACAAAATGAACAACCTAGAATGTATGCAGACTCTATGATGCAGCACTTACTTGGTGTAGATGAAAATGCTTCACCAGAGGATTGTTACCGAACATGGCATTCCCGTGTTTTCCCCACATATATTCCGGTCATAGAATCTGCAATACACAATACTGCCATTGGACAAAAAGTGGAAATTACATATCCTTGGACAAATCTATCCGGTCATTTAACATATGTGCGTTGTGGTGCTGAAATTTACCAAAAAGACGAAACCATTATTTGTTTGCATGGGTATCATCAAGATGTAACCAAGCTTGTTGTAATGGAAAAGGAAAAACAACAAGCTGACCGTTTTTTACAATATGTATTAAATACATTGGGCAGCTTATACCAAGGGATTCATTTTATCAATCTTACCACAAAAGAGGTAACATTATTGCGGACTTTTGTAAAAACCATCACCGAAAAATACAATGGTCGTACCATACCTTTGCAAGATTATAAAGATGTATTATCCACCTATCTTTCATCGGAACACGTCAACGAAATTTATGAAGTCGTAGATATGGCAGAAACGTTTGATACAGATGTTTCTTTATCCTTTAACTATGAAGAATGTTTAGATGGAAAACAAACGTTTCTCAATTTTACAATGCATATTGAAAATGTAGGGAATGAGAAAATACTGATTATGGCTATCCGTGATATCAGTGAACAAATGAAACAAGAACAAAATGTCTATGAAAGAATTGCATATCTAAAAAATAAATCTGAAACTGACGAATTGACTGGTATCAAAAATCGTCGCAGTATCGAAAACAGCATCAATCTCTATTTGAAACAAATGCCAAAACATCAATTATCTGCATTTTTACTGTTGGACTTGGATAACTTCAAAAAAATCAATGATACCTTCGGTCATCAGAAAGGTGATATTGTTTTACAAGAAACCGCACAACATATGAAAGAAATTTCTCGCCAAAACGATGAAATTGGCAGACTGGGTGGTGACGAATTTATTATATTCTTAAAAAATATGAAAAATATTGCAAGTATAGAATGTTATGCACAACGTATGATAGATAAATTAGCCAGAACATATACATTTGGACAATCAGAATCCGTTGCAGTCGGTACTTCTATCGGGATTGCCGTTGCACCTTCGCAAGGCATTGAATTTGAAACATTGTATCATTTGGCAGACATAGCATTGTATCAATCCAAACGAGATGGTAAAGGTCGATATACACTTTCCATCAATCAAACGAAATCATAAAAAATGAGAATACTTTTCGTATTCTCATTTTTTATTGATTTTGATTAGTATCGTACATTTGGCACGCCCAAATAAGATTCCGGATTGACATAACTGCCGTTTACCAAAACAGAGAAGTGACAATGGTTCCCTGTTGACATACCGGTACTGCCGGCTTTTGCAACGGTTTGTCCTCTTGTAACCGTTTGCCCTTTGGATACCGTCAAAGAAGAATTATGCCCATATAATGTTGTCAATCCGCCGCCATGGCTAATCATAATGGTATTTCCATACCCATTCATCCAACCGGAATATGTAACCACACCGGACTCCGCCGCAACAATGGCCGCACCATAACTTGCGGGAATATCATACCCACTATGAGATTCAGAACGTCCGGTCACCGGATTACGCCGACGTACAAATCCACTACTCAAACTGGAAGAAGATGCACTGCGGGAAGGTACCGGCCAACCCAAAGAACCGCTGCCGGTATAATACACTTTGGAGCTGACTTCACCACGCTGTTGTTGCTGTGCCAGCTGGTTTAATACCGCTTGGTCTGCCTTTTTGTTTGCTTCTACCATCTGTTCATATTTTGTCACATCATTTTGATAAGATGCAACCAGTGCTTTCTTTTCGTTCAGCACTTTATCCATGCTTGCCATTTTTTCGTTATATGCAGCAACCACTTTTTCCTGTTCTGTTTTATCAGCTTCAATTTGTTTTGTTTTTTCTTCAATTTCCACTTGGATTTGATGTAACTTGTCCAACAGTGCTTTATCGTATTTCATGATGTCATTGACATATTGTATGCGTAAGAATAAATCAGAAAAGCTCTCCGAGTCCAATAAAATTTCCAAATATCCGGAAGCACCCTTTTGTTGCAAATATTTCATACGTTTTCCAAGTACGATAAATTGCTCCTCTCTTTTTTCGGTTGCCTCTTCCAATTCTTTTTGGCTTTTTTCCAATGATGCAGCCAGTTTGTTCAAATCATCTTCTGCCGCTGATAATTCTGCTTGAATACTGGTCATGGCTTTATCAATGGTTTCCATTTCCTGCTCCACGGTTAATTTTTTGGATTTTAAGTCTTTGATATTTTTTAATGCCTGTTCTGTTTTTTTGGATAATTCTTTGCGTTCTGCCTCTAATTGAGATACTGTTTTTGCAAATGTCACTTGTGGTTGTGGTATCACGCAAGTCAGCATAAACACAGACACCAGTGCAACGATTGTTTTTTTATATTGATACACTTTCACATTCATCTGTCCTTTTTTGTCATAATTTTTAATCTATAATATTATACTGTATTTATCAACAATTTGAAAGGTTTATTTTGCTTTTTTTATCAATTATTAAGAATTGATTGTCCATATCATTCATAAAGCTGTAAAAATTTTGTAATATCTCTTTGTGTCAATGTTGTAATTGTTTTTGGAAATTGGTTTTGTTTTGCACATACACAAATGAGATAATCTGTTGTTTCATACCGTTGCAAAAAGCAATTTTGTTCTTCCCAAACCGTCCGCAAATGCATATCCTGCACCATCGCAATATCTTTCGGCTTTTCAAAAATACGTTCACCCTGCATTTTGACAAAACTTTCTTTCATCGTCCAAATACGCAAAAAATCCATATCTAAATGGTCGCTTTCTTGTAAAAACTGCTTTTCCTCTTTGGATATGATTTTTTCATACTGTTTCGGTGCTGTTCTTGTTTTTTCTTCTATATCAATCCCAACCGCTTCCTCTGCAATCACGCATACCACACTTGTTTGACTGTGTGACAAATTAAATTCCAATGTACGATTTTTCAAAAAAGGTTTGCCATGTGTGCCAATTTCCAATGCATACTGCAATATATTTTCTTTTGCAAGTGCATATTGCAATAATATCCTTGCTCCCAAAGAAAGGAGTCTTTGTTTTTTTGTTTGTATTTCGGATACCCTTCTTTGTTCCGTTTCCGATAGGCGTTCCCATGCCCTCTGATACACATTTGACTGCAACAAATCTGTTGTATATAACTGATAAATTTTCATATCACACCTCTAAAAAAATCAGGTAAGCATCTGCCTACCTGATTGTATCATATCTATATTATTTTGCAATGATGTTCACAATTTTTCCGGGAACATAAATTTCTTTCACAATGGTTTTGCCTTCCAAACGTGCTTCCAATACTTCTTTTGCTTTCGCAAGTACGGTATCTTTATCCGCATTGGTATCAATCACCATGGTATCTCTGAATTTGCCACCGATTTGCAATGCAATTTCCATGGTATCCTGTACCAGTTTGCTTTCGTCTGCTTTTGGCCAGCCTGCTGCAAACACAGATGTATTGTGTCCCAATTCTCTCCACAATTCTTCTGCAATATGTGGTGTGAATGGTGCTAACAATATCACCAATGTTTCCAATGTATCATGGTCAACGCTACCATCTTTTTTGCCTGCATCTATGATTTTGTTTGTTGCTTCCATAAATCCGCTGACAACGGTATTCATGGTCAATGCTTCCAAACGGTTTGTGATATCCAAAATCAATTTATTTTTCAGATATTCCATTTCCTTAGATGGTGTAACAGCATTATCTTTGTTGCTGTAAACCAATTTCCAAACTTTATTCAAGAAACGGAATACACCATCAATCCCGCTGTCGTCCCAATCACAATCCAATTCAGGAGGGCCAACAAACAATTCGTACATACGCAAAGAGTCGCAACCATATTTTTCCACCAATTCATCGGGAGAAACCACGTTTCCAACAGATTTGCTCATTTTACTGCCATTTTTGGTAATCATACCTTGGTTAAACAATCTTTGGAATGGTTCTTCAAAAGGAACTGCCCCAATATCATACAGGAATTTGGTGTAGAAACGTGCATACAGCAAATGCAATACAGCGTGTTCGATGCCACCCACATACAGGTCTACGGGTGCCCATTTTTTGAGCATATCCATGCTTGCCATTTCTTTATCATTATGGTTGTCTACATAACGCAGGAAGTACCAAGAAGAACCTGCCCATTGTGGCATGGTGTTTGTTTCTCTTTTTGCAGGTTTGCCACACACAGGGCAAGTGGTATTTACCCATTCTTCGATATGTGCCAATGGAGATTCGCCGGTATCGGTTGGTTTGTAGGACTCTACCTGTGGCAACAATACGGGCAACTGGTCTTCCGGTACAGGCACTGCCCCACAATGTTCACAATGGATAATGGGGATAGGTTCACCCCAGTATCTTTGTCTGGAAAATACCCAGTCACGCAATTTATAATTCACTGTTTTTTTGCCCAGACCTTTCTCTTCCATGATATGTGGCACTTTTTCTTTTGCTTCAAATGCTTTCATACCGTTCCAATCGCCGGAATTGATGAGTACCCCATCACCTGTGTATGCTTCTTTCAATTCTGTTTCTGTTTCGCCTTCGGGCAATATCACTTGCACAATAGGCAAATTGAATTTTTTCGCAAATGCAAAGTCACGCTCATCATGTGCAGGTACACACATCACCGCACCGGTACCATAATCTGCCAGTACATAATCTGCAATCCAAACAGGGATTGGTTTGCCTGTGACAGGGTTTGTACAATAAGAACCGGTAAATACACCTGTTTTTTCTTTGTTTGTCATACGGTCAACAGAAGATTTTGTGGAGGCTTCAAAGCAATATTGTTCCACCGCATCTTTGCATTCGGGTGTTGTCAAATCGGCAATCAATTTGGATTCCGGAGCCAATACCATAAATGTGCAACCATATAACGTATCCGGTCTTGTGGTATATACGGTAATGGTTTGATTTTCTTTGCCCACTACTTTGAAATCCAGTTCTGCACCATAACTTTTGCCAATCCAGTCAGACTGCATTTTCTTTACTTTTTCTGACCAATCCAGTTTTTGCAAATCTTCCAACAATCTATCTGCATATGCTGTAATTTTCAGCATCCATTGTCGTAAATTTTTCTTTGTCACAGTTGTACCACAACGCTCACAAGTCCCACTGCTTGCTTCTTCGTTTGCCAATACACATTTACAGCTTGGGCACCAGTTCAAAGGCATTTCTTTTTCATATGCCAGTCCTTTTTTGAACATCTGCACAAAAATCCATTGTGTCCATTTGTAATATGCAGGGTCAGTGGTATTCACTTCTTTGTCCCAATCATACAAAGCACTGATTTCATGCAACTGTCTTTTTACATTTGCAATGTTGCTTTCTGTTGCCACACGAGGGTGGATATTGTTTTTGATTGCAAAATTTTCCGCAGGCAATCCAAATGCGTCCCAGCCCATAGGGTGTAATACTTGATACCCTTGCAACAGTTTATATCTGCTGACAACATCGCTCAACACATACCCTCTCCAATGCCCAACGTGTAAGCCTGTACCGGAAGGATATGGAAACATATCCAAGCAGTAAAATCTTGGTTTGACATCATCTTCTTTGTTTACGGGATTTTTTTCCCATTCTGCACGCCATTTTTTTTCGATTTGCTGAAAATCATACCGACTTTCCATTTCAAACGCCTCCTCTGCGTATATTGATTTTTTGTAAAAAAAAAGCCCATCATCTCCATTAGAGACGAAGGGACACTCCGTGTTACCACTCTAGTTTGTTTCTGTCAAAGAAACACACTCTTGCACCCAATAACGGAGGTATCCGTTGGCATATACTTACCGCAGTGTTCCACGCCAAAACTCAGAGGCCAGTTCCATTTTTCGTTCTATCGTTTCGCACCACACAACGACTCTCTGTCAGCAACAACCAAATGTACTATTCCTCATCAATGTCTTTTTACGAGAACATTTATATCATATTCTGAAAAAAAAATCAAGTCATTTTTGTCATTTTTTTCAAATTTGTTTCCAAAACGCTCATATTTCTTCGCAAAATATATTTTTGATACGTTCTTTCGTATACACAACAGATTTTGTATATCGCATTATAAAAAACTTGAAACATAGTATAAAATACTATATAATACGATAAAGGAGGTTTTTTTATGGAACATTTTGAACATCTCATAGAAACATATCAGCAAAAAATCAATTTATCCACCATTGTTGAAATTCATGATATTCCAAAAATTGATTTATACATAGACCAAGTCACCACGTTTATTGATGAAGTATTACAACCTTACAAACGCTGTGATGACAGCAAACTTTTAACAAAAACCATGATAAACAACTACACCAAAGCAAAGGTATTCCCCCCTCCCATCAAAAAGAAATACGGGAAAATGCATATCATGCTTTTGATTATGTTGTTCCATCTAAAATCGGTACTATCTATCAAAGATATCGCCACATTATTCGAGCCGATTTTTACCATTGCCGCAAAGTCAAAAGCCGAAACCGAAAAACAAATTGAACAATTATATCAAGGTTTCATTGATTTGCAAAAAATCATACTTTCCAGTATGTCTCCTACAAAATTGCTGACAGAACTGACAACCAATACAAACAACCAAAACGATATTTTTTCTTCCTATCCGGAACATATGCAAAAAATTCTATTTGTTTTGTTTCTTTCTTTGCGTGCAAATATGGAAAAACATCTTGCCGAACATATCTTAGATTTATATTTTACAAAATAAAAAAAGCCTGTAAAAACAGGCTTTTTTTATCGCTTTGTCTGCCCCCATTTGATAAAACGCTCATGTTTCTTCGCAAAATATTTTTGCCGATATCAGTGACATTTTTATCTTATCATTTTGACTAAAATTCCTATCTATTTGTTTTTTGATAAAACAAAAAAAATCTGCCCGTTTCCAAAACAAGCAGATTTTTATATTTTAATTCAGTGC